>NZ_JBIVGI010000007.1:0-178071 GCF_044748625.1 Kitasatospora sp. NPDC089913
CAAGTCCGAGGCCGGGGATGTCAACATATCTGGCGTTGACTTTTGGCACGCTGTTGAGTTCTCAAGGAACGGACACTTCCTTCGGGCGGCTTTCAAACCGGCCCTCCGGGCGCTTCGTTCTTTCGTGTTCCCAGCTTATCAGATGTTTTCCGCTCCGTTTTCCGGAGTTTCATTCATCGGATTTCCCGAACTGGGCGGGGCCGCTTTCTTGCGACGTCCTCCACATTAGCGCATTCCGAGAGTTACTCGAAATTCATGCTCCGAGCGACACGCACTCGATGGGATGGCCGTTTCAGCGACTCGTTCAACACTAGTCCACCTGGAGGACACCGTCAAACATCAGGGGCGGGATCCGGCTGGATCCCGCCCCTGATGGTCGAAGCCGCAGGTCAGCGGCATCGGGTTTCGGTCACTTGATCAGCTCGGCGGCGGCCAGGTTCCGCTTGCCGCGGCGCAGGACCAGCCAGCGGCCGTGCAGCAGATCGGCCTCGGCCGGCACCGCCTCCTCGTCCGTCACCTTGACGTTGTTGAGGTAGGCACCGCCCTCCTTGATCGTCCGGCGCGCGGCCGAACGACTCGGGGAGAGACCGACGGCGACCAGCAGGTCGACGATCGGCTGGAGCTCGGTGACCTCGGCCTTGGGGACCTCGGCCAGCGCCGCCGCCAGGGTCGGGGCCTCCAGGTCGGCGAGGTCGCCCTGGCCGAACAGTGCCTTGGACGCGGCGACCGCGCGCTCGTACTGCTCGGCGCCGTGCACCAGGGTGGTCAGCTCCTCGGCCAGCGCACGCTGGGCGAGGCGGGCGGCCGGGCGCTCGGTGGTCTCGCGCTCCAGCTCCTCGACCTCCTCCTTCGAGCGGAAGCTGAAGATCCGCAGGAAGTTGGGGACGTCCCGGTCGTCCGCGTTCAGCCAGAACTGGTAGAAGGCGTACGGGGTGGTCAGCTCGGGGTCGAGCCAGACCGTGCCGGACTCCGTCTTGCCGAACTTGGTGCCGTCGGCCTTGACGATCAGCGGCGTGGCCAGCGCGTGCACGGACTTGCCGTCGGCCTTGCGGATCAGGTCCGTGCCGGCCGTGAGGTTGCCCCACTGGTCGCTGCCGCCGGTCTGCAGCGCGCAGCCGTAGCGGCGGTTCAGCTCCAGGTAGTCCATGCCCTGGAGGATCTGGTAGCTGAACTCGGTGTAGCTGATGCCCGCGTCGGAGTTGAGCCGTCGGGCGACGGCCTCCTTGGCGATCATGTTGTTGACGCGGAAGTACTTGCCCACGTCGCGCAGCAGGCTGATCGCGGACATCCCGGAGGTCCAGTCCAGGTTGTTCACCATGCGCGCCGCGTACGGGCCGTCGAAGTCGAGGAACCGCGAGATCTGGCCACGCAGGCGCTCGACCCAGGCGGACACCGTCTCGGGGTCGTTGAGCACGCGCTCGGCCGTGGGCTTCGGGTCACCGATCAGACCGGTGGCACCGCCGACCAGGCCGAGCGGGAGGTTCCCCGCCTGCTGGATGCGGCGCATGGTGAGGATCTGGACCAGGTTGCCGAGGTGCAGGCTGGGCGCCGTCGGGTCGAAGCCGCAATAGAACGTGACCGGGCCGTCCGCGAACGCCTTGCGCAGTGCGTCCTCGTCGGTGGACAGGGCGATCAGCCCACGCCACTGCAGCTCGTCGACGATGTCCGTCACGGTCACGCTTCTCCTTCGATCGGGCGCCCGCCCGGTGCCGGCCCGGTTCGTCCGGGCCCCGGGTGCGGGGCGGCTCCAGCTTTGTAGAGCCTACGCGGTCCCGGCCAACGAGTTTTCTCCGCACCGGCACGGACGCGCCGGGCGGCTCGGATTCCGGGAAGGCCCGGTTCCGGCCGGATCCGGTTCCCGTGCGTGCCGTCGTGGCCGTGCCCCTCGGTGACACCGGAAATTCCGTTGTTCGACGGCCCCGTGCCCCTTCAGAGTGGTCCCACCGCCGCGCGGCGGCAGTGACGTGTGTGGAGACGGTCGTGCCGCCGTGGCACGCCCGCGGAAGGGTGGCCGAGGTGCGCAGCACGCTGGTTCTGAACGCAAGCTACGAGCCGCTGACGACGGTGTCGCTCCAGCGTGCCGTGGTCCTGGTGCTCCAGGACAAGGCCGTGGTCGAGCAGGCCCACCCACTGCGCACCGTGCGCGGGACGGGGGTGACCGTACCGGTGCCGCGGGTGATCAGACTCCAGCGGTACGTCCGGGTGCCGTTCCGACAACAGGCTCCGTGGTCTCGCCGCGGGGTGCTCGTCCGGGACCAGCACCTGTGCGCCTACTGCGGGCGGCGGGCCACCACGGTGGACCACCTGCAGCCCAGGTCGCGCGGGGGTACGGACACCTGGATGAACACGGTGGCCGCCTGTTCCGAGGACAACCAGCGCAAGGCCGACCGGACACCGGAGCAGGCGGGGATGAAGCTGCTGCGCCGGCCGTTCGTGCCGACGCCGCAGGCCACCCTGATGATGGCGCTGGGCCTGCGCGGCGCGGACGTCCGTGAGCTGGCGGCCTGGCTGCCGGCCCAGGTGGTCGCGTCGGCGGCGCCGTCCGCCGCCTGAGGCGGCACCCGGACCAGGGGGGGACCGGGGGGAAGCTCGGCCGCGCGTCGACGGGGGGAAGTCGGTGCGCGGCCGGGCAGGGGCGCGACAGCTCGGGAGCGGCGCCGGGGCGGGGGCGGGGGCTACTCCTGCGCCCGGTAGCCGGTCGCGGTGCCGAAGTTGGTCGAGTGCTCGGGGACGGCGACGACCCGGCCGCCGCCGATCAGCACCCGCCCGGAGACCAGCAGCGAACCGGTGCCGGGCGGGAAGTTGCCGCCGACCGTCTGGCGTCCGTCGGCCAGGGCGAAGCGGCTGAGGTGGGCCGGCTGGTCGAGGCGCTCGTCGACCGCGAGCACCAGCGCGCCGCCGTCCACCGCGACCGCCCGGGCCGTGCCCTTCTCCCGGGCGGTGGTGCGCCAGCGCTGCTTGCCGCTGTCGAGGTCGTAGCCCACCACCGCGACGGAGCCGCCGGCGCCGCTCGCGGGGGCGACCGTGGTGATCATGGTGCGGTCCTGGAAGAAGGCCCCGGGAGTGGCCGAGAACATTCCGTGGGCGACGTCGAGCCGGCCCCCCGAGCCCGCGACCGGGATCTCGGTGGCGGGGTCGCCGTTGGCGCCCCAGGCCAGGACCCGGTCGTCCTCGGGCTTCTCGCCGGTGGTGAGGACGACCGGTGGCTCGACCGAGAGCACCGTCGCGGTCCTCGGCCGGTTGTTCAGGGCGCGCGACCAGGTGACCTTGCCGTCGACGGCGTTCAGCGCGACGGCCTGGTCCACGGGGGTGGAGTCGGCGCAGGAGCTGGCGACCAGAACGGTACCGCCGGACGCCCCGCCGGAGAGGGTGCAGAACTTCCCCTGCCCGGTGTACTGCCAGAGGTCGTTGCCGCCGGTGGCCTCCCAGGCGACGGCGTGGCTGTCGCCGACCGCTATCACCTTGTCGTCGGTGACCCCGACGCTCGCGCCGTAGGCGCCCTTGGCGTCGGAGAGCGACTTGGTCCAGGCCGTCCGGCCGGTGCCGCTGTCGACGGCCGCGACCAGGGAGCAGGGGCTCTTGGGGTCGGCCCGGGGCCGGAAGAGCACGGCGCCGAGTCCGGTCAGATTGACGGTCGGCGAGAGGCCGCAGGGCACGGCGCCGGCGGCGGGCGGCTCCATCGACCAGGTCGGACGGCCGTCCGTGAGGTCGTAGGCACGGACGCCGGTGGCGTCGGCCCGGACCACGGCGCCCGCCAGCAGCCAGCTGCCGACCAGGGTGTCGTCACCGCCGGGCTGGGCGGCGGCACCGGCGGCCCAGGTGCGGGTGTGCGCGACGGTGAAACCCGGCTCGCCGCCGGTGGCGTTGCGGGCGGAGCCGCCGCCCTCCTGCCCGACCACGAGGCCCGCCGCGACCAGGACACCGAGCGCGGCGACCCCCGCCCCGGTGCGCACCAGCAGGGCCCGGCGGCCGGGGGTGTGCTCGGCGGCGACGACGGCGTCCGCCGCGGCCCTGGCCCTGTCCGCGATGCCGGTCCGGCCCGCGGTGCGGTCCGCCCGCCGCGACGAGGGCGCCGAAGGCTCCGGCTCGGCCTCGGCCTCGGGTTCCGGCGCGGGCTCGGCGGCGGGCTCCGGCTCCGCTTCCGGCTCCAGCCGCACATAGCCGTCGTCGGAGAACTCGGCCCCGGCGGGGGCGTACAGCTCCCCGCCGGTCGGCTGCTGCGGGACGACGACGTAGGGCGCGTACCGCCGGTGCTGCTGGTCCGGCCCGTCGACGGCTCCGTGCGCCCAGGGCTGCTGCGGGAGGTGACCGTACCCGGCCTGCGGGGTGTACGGGTCGTAGTGGGCGTAGTCCTGCTCGGTGTACCCCTGCTGCCCGTACCCCTGCTGCCCGTGTCCCTGCTGCCCGTACCCCTGCTCCGGGTACCCCTGTTGTCCGTGCTCCCCCGGCCACGCCTGCTGCGCCGCGTACCCGGCGTGGGCCTGCCCCGTCCCGTCGGGGTACGCGGGGTACTCGGCGTCTCCCGGCGGGAACTCCGGGTGCCCGGGGTGGCCGGCGGGCCACTCCTGGGGCGCCTGCCGCGGGTACCACTGCTGCGAGTGGCCGTCGCCGAGGGGATCCTGAGCCATCCGTTCCGTCCCTCCCGACCGCCTGCGATGCGGCAGTCAGCATCTCACGCCCCCGGAGCGGGGCGGAGCGGACGGTTCCGGTGCGGTCGGACGGGCCCCGACCGCACCGGTCCACCGGTGAATCCGCGCTACCGCGCGGACTCGGCGGCCAGGGCGGCGTCGATCCGGGCCGCGAGGCCGAGGTCGAGGGCGGTGAGACCCCCGGCGCTGTGGGTGGAGAGCACGAAGCGCAGGGTGCGCCAGCGGATGTCGATGTCCGGGTGGTGGTCCATCGCCTCCGCGGCCTCCGCCACGGCCACCACGACCCGGATCCCGGCCGGGAAGTCGGGGGCGTCGGCGGTCCGGACGATGCTGTCGCCCTCGCGCGTCCAGTGCGGCAGGCCCGCCATCCCGGCGGTGATCCCGTCCTCGGTCAGCCGTTCGCGGCTCATCGGCTCTCCTGTCCTGTCGCCGGCGGCCGGTCGGTCGTCAGCCCGTCCGTCGGGGACGGGCGACCAGCTCGCCGCCGCAGTTCGGGCAGGCTCCGGCCATCTCCTCGGTGCACGGCCCGCAGAACGTGCACTCGTAGGAACATATAGAGGCCGGGCCGTCCGGGGTCAGCGACACCTCGCAGCGCTCGCAGATCGGGCGCATTTCCAGGGCCATGCCGGGCTCCCTCCGGTTCAGGTGGCGAGCAGCTTGACGACGGCCGCCAGGCCGACGACGACGATGACGGCGCGCAGCGCCTGCGGCGGGAGGCGGCGGCCGACCTTGGCACCGGCCATGCCGCCGACCAGCGAGCCGACCGCGATCAGTCCGGCGGCGGCCCAGTTCACGGTCGAGGTGAAGAGGAAGAACAGCGCCGCGACACCGTTGACGATCATCGCGAGGGCGTTCTTCACCCCGTTGATCCGCTGCAGGTCCTCCTGCAGCATCATGCCCATCAGCGCCAGCAGCAGGACGCCCTGCGCCGCGCCGAAGTAGCCGCCGTAGACGCCGGTGAGGAAGATGCCGACGAGCAGCAGCGGACCGCCGTGCGGATCGCCGTCGGGGCGGCGGCGGGCGGCGACGGCCTTGGCCACCCGTGGTTGCAGCACCACGAGGACCAGGGCGAGCAGGATCAGCACCGGGACGATCGCGTCGAAGGCGGCGCTGGGCAGTTCGATCAGCAGGTAGGCGCCGAGGACGCCGCCGAGCAGGGAGGCGGTGCCGAAGCGGGCGAGCCGGGCGCCCTGGCCCTGCAGCTCGCGCCGGTAGCCGAGCACGCCGCTGGCCGAGCCGGGGACCAGGCCGAAGGCGTTGGAGACGTTGGCGGTGACCGGCGGGAGTCCGACGGCGAGCAGTACCGGGAACGTGATGAGGGTGCCGGAGCCGACGATCACGTTGATCATCCCCGCGCCGACGCCCGCCACCAGGACGGCGATCGCCTCCCAGACCGTCATGAGCCACCTCCCGTTGGGGTCCTGCCGCCGTGATCATGCCGGACGGACGGGTGCCGGTACCAGCCTCGCCCAGGATTCGGGACGTAGGACACACCGGGGGCGAACGGACCCGAGGGCCCGCCCCCGTGCGGTATGGGGGCGGGCCCTCGGTGGGGACCGCTGCGGGCGGCGGGCAGGCCGCGCGGCCTACTGCTCGGGGTCGTTCTTGCGGTACTCGCGGAGCGGGTCGATCCGGGGCCGGGCGGCACCCTTGGTGTCGGTGTCCAGCGGGCGCGGGCCGGCGGCCGGGTCGATCGGCACCTGGGTGGCGGCGGGCGGGGCGGCCGGGGCCGCGGTGGGGGCGGCCATCGCGCTGCCGTTGGCGCCGCCGGTCAGACCGGTGAAGGCGCCGCCCAGGCCCTTGAGCGCGTCGCCGACCTCGCTCGGGATGATCCAGAGCTTGTTGGAGTCGCCCTTGGCCAGCTCGGGCAGGGTCTGCAGGTACTGGTAGGCCAGCAGCTTCTGGTCCGCGTCGCCCTCGTGGATCGCCTCGAAGACGGTCCGGATGGCGGCGGCCTCACCGTCGGCGCGGAGCACGGCGGCCTGGGCCTCACCCTCGGCCTTGAGCACCTCCGCCTGCTTCTCGCCCTCGGCGCGCAGGATCTGGGACTGCCGGTTGCCCTCGGCCGTGAGGATCGCGGCGCGCTTGTCCCGCTCGGCGCGCATCTGCTTCTCCATCGAGTCCTGGATCGAGGTCGGCGGCTCGATGGCCTTCAGCTCGACCCGGTTGACCCGGATGCCCCACTTGCCGGTGGCCTCGTCGAGGACGCCGCGCAGGCCGGCGTTGATGACCTCGCGCGAGGTCAGGGTGGATTCGAGGTCCATCGAGCCGATGATGTTGCGCAGCGTGGTGACGGTGAGCTGCTCGATCGCCTGGATGTAGCTGGCGACCTCGTAGGTGGCCGCCCGCGCGTCGGTGACCTGGTAGTAGATCACCGTGTCGATGTTGACCACCAGGTTGTCCTGGGTGATCACCGGCTGCGGCGGGAACGGCACGACCTGCTCGCGCAGGTCGATCCGGTTGCGGACCCGGTCGATGAACGGGACCACGATGTTCAGGCCGGCGTTGAGCGTCCGGGTATAGCGGCCGAAGCGCTCCACGATCGCGGCGCTGGCCTGCGGGATGACCTGAATCGTCTTGATCAGCGCGATGAAGGCCACCACGACCAGGACGACCAGGACGATAAGGACGGGTTCCACTGACTCTCCCCTAGACGACCAGGGCGGTCGCGCCCTGGATTTCGACGACGTCGACCTGCTCACCCGGCTGGTACACCTGCTCGGGGTGGAGCGCGCGGGCCGACCAGATCTCACCGTTGAGCTTGATCCGGCCGCCCTCCCCGTCGACCTTCTCCGCGACGACCGCGGTGGCGCCCTTGAGCGCCTCGATGCCCATTCTGATCTGCGGGCCCTTCCGCAGTGCCCGGTAGGCGATCGGGCGGACGACGACCAGTTGCGCGACCGAGACCGCGACGAAGGTCAGCACCTGCCACACCACGTCGGCGCCCAGACCGGCGACGCCGGCCGCGAAGAGCGCGCCGACGGCGAACATCGCGAGCTCCGGCATCGTGGTGATCACCAACGGTATGCCGAGGCCGACGGCGACCAGGAGCCACCAGATCCAGCTGTCCACGTGTCCATCCTAGGGAGGGAAGGGCCTATGACGCGGTCAGTTCCCGCAGGTGGAGGGGCGGAAACCGGTCGCACGTGCGACCGGTTCCGGTTCGGCCGGGTTCGGCGGAGTTCACCGGCGTCCCGCCGGGGCCCGGACGGACCGCGGAAGGAACGGCCCCGGCCGGTGCGGACCTGCGCGGACCGGCGCCGACGGACCGGCGCCGACCGGGCCGGTTCAGCCGAGCGGCAGGCCCTGGGCGGACCAGCGGTCGCCGTGGCGCTCCAGGGTCAGCGGGAGGCCGAAGCACCTGGAGAGGTTGCGGGCGGTGAGCTCGGTGTCGATCGGTCCGGCGGTGAGCACCTTGCCCTGGCGGATCATCAGGACGTGGGTGAAGCCGGGGGCGATCTCCTCGACGTGGTGGGTGACCATCGCCATGGCCGGCGCGAACTCGTCCTGGGCCAGGGCGCCGAGGCGGCGGACGAGGTCCTCGCGGCCGCCGAGGTCGAGGCCGGCGGCGGGCTCGTCGAGCAGCAGCAGCTCGGGGTCGGTCATCAGGGCGCGGGCGATCAGGGTGCGCTTGCGCTCGCCCTCGGAGAGGGTGCCGAAGCGGCGGTCCGTCATCCCGGCCATGCCGAGACGGTCGAGCAGGGCGAGCGCGCGCGACTCGTCGGACTCCTCGTAGGACTCCTGCCAGGTGACGGTCATGCCGTACGCGGCGGTGAGCACCGTCTGCAGCACGGTCTGCTCGGCGGGCAGCTTGTCGAACATGGCCGCGCCGGCCAGACCGATCCGCGAGCGGAGCTCGAAGACGTCGATCTCGCCGAGCTTCTCGCCGAGGACGCTGACCTTGCCGGAGGTCGGGAACAGGTAGGAGGAGGCGATCTGCAGCAGGGTGGTCTTGCCGGCACCGTTCGGGCCGAGGATGACCCAGCGCTCGCCCTCGGAGATGGACCACGAGACCTGGTCGACCAGCGCGCGCCCCTCCCGGACCACGGAAACGTCCACCAGCTCCAGCACGTCGCTCATGCCTATGCCTTCCCCAAAAACAGATATACGGCCGTCGGTGCGAGCGGCGTCCCGTCCCGGCGGCCGGTGGGCACGGAACGGGTGCGCCGCGGGCGCATGGGCAAACCTACGCCACCCGGGTGTCCGCCGATTCCGTAGGCTGGCCGGATGCTCGCCACACCTGCCGACAATCCGTACGAAGAGCCCCGTTCGGGGCGGCTGGCCGCCTGGGGCAACGCCCTGCTGGCCGGACTGGTGCCGCCCGACAACGCCGCGGCGGCGGTCCAGGGGGCCGACGAGAGCCACCGGGTGACCGGTCTGCCCGGGGACGGCCCGGACGAGCGGCACGGGCTCACCTGGGCGCTGGGACGGCTGCGGGTGCTCGGGGTGAAGGGTCTGCGGCTGGCCCTGCCGTCGGCCGGGCACCCGCTGGGCCTGACCGGCCCGGCGCCGTTCAACGCCCGCGCGCTGGCGGCCGGGGAGGCCGTGCTGGCGGTCGGGGTGCCGCTCGGGCTGGTACCCGAGGTGGAGGTGTTCGGCCCGCCCGGGGACCGGTCGGCGACCGTGCTGTGGCGCTGCTCCGAGGTGAACGACGCGCCGCCGGCCGACGTGCCCTCGCTGCACGAGGCCGAGTTCGAGCTGGCCGACGGGCTGCGCCGGGCCACCGTGCTGCTGACCAGGCTGGACGTGGCCGGGGCCGGACCGGAGGCGCTGCGGGCACTGGAGGCGTACCGGCGGCGCGGGCACGCCGAGCTGCTCGCTCCCGGGTACCCGCCGCGCTCGGTGCGGGTGCTGGAGTCGGCCCGGCAGGTGGCGGCGCTGCTGTCGATCGCCTCCGGCGGTCACGGCGCGGCGGTGAGCGCCTCCGAGATGGCGGCCCGGCAGGAGGCGCTGGCGCCGCTGTGGCGCACGGCCCGCCGGGCCCAGGTGGCGGCGTACAACGCGCTGGTGGACGAGCGGGAGTCCTAGGGGCCCAGGGGTCCAGGGGCCGGGGCCCAGGGGTCGGACGAGCCCTAACGCGTCTCGCCGTGCCGGACGGCCCAGAGCGCGGCCTGGGTCCGGTCGGCGAGGTCCAGCTTCATCAGGATGTTGGAGACGTGGGTCTTCACCGTCTTCTCGGACAGGTGCAGGCTGCGCGCGATCTCCCGGTTGGAGCGGCCGTCGGAGATGTGTCCGAGCACCTCGCGCTCGCGCTCGGTGAGGGTGCCGCCGCGGCCCTGCGGGGGGCGCGGGCCGTCGTCGGCGAGCAGGGCCTCCGCCAGCTCCGGCTGGAGCAGCACGTGGCCGGCGTGGACCGAGCGGATCGCGCCGGCCAGCGCCTCCGGGTCGACGTCCTTGTACACGTACCCGGCGGCGCCGGCCCGCAGCGCGGGGACCATGGTGCGGTGCTCGGTGAAGCTGGTGACGATGAGGATCCGGGCCCGGCTGCCCTCCTCCTTGAGCGTGCGCAGCGCCTCGATGCCGTCGACGCCGGGCATCTTGAGGTCCATCAGGACCACGTCGGGGTCGAGCGCGCGGGCCCGCTCGACGCCTTCGGCGCCGTCGGCGGCCTCGCCGACCACCTCGATGTCGTCCTGCACCTCCAGGAAGGTGCGCAGGCCGCGGCGGACCACCTGGTGGTCGTCGACCAGCAGGACGCGGATCGCGGACAGGGTGTCAGGCACCGGGGACCTCCATCTCGACGACCGTGCCCGCTCCGGGGGACGAGTCCAGGGTGAGCCGGCCGCCGACGGCGGCGGCCCGGTCGCGCATCGAGGCCAGGCCGAGGTGCCGGCCGGCCCGCCGGACGGCACCGGGGTCGAAGCCCCGGCCGTTGTCGCTGACCCGCAGCACGGCGCCGCGCTCGGGCGTTCCGGCCAGGGTGACGGTGACGCGGCCGGCACCGGAGTGGCGCAGCGCGTTGTGCAGGGCCTCCTGGGCGACCCGCAGCAGGGCGGCCTCCTGGGTCTGCGGGAGGGCGCGGACGCGGTCGGCGGCGAAGGCGATGTCGGCGTTGTGGGCGCGGTCGAGGACCTGCACCTGGGAGGCCAGGGTGGCGCTCAGACCGTCCTCCTCCAGTGCGGCGGGGCGCAGTTCGACGACGACGGCGCGCAGTTCGTCGGCGGCCTCGGCGGCGAGGCGGGCGACCTCGGCGAGTTCGGCGCGGGCGCGGGCCGGGTCGCGGTCGACGAGCTTGGCGGCGGCCTTGGCGGTGAGGCGCAGCGAGAAGAGCTTCTGCGAGACGGCGTCGTGCAGGTCGTGGGCGATCCGGGCGCGCTCGCCGGCCAGGGTGAGTTCGCGGCTGCGCTCGTAGAGGCGGGCGTTGGTCAGGGCCAGCGCGGCGTGCGCGGCCAGTATCCGCAGCAGTTCCTCGTCGTGGTCGGTGAATCCGCCGCCACCGCTCTTGTTCGCGAGGTAGATGACGCCGAGCACCTCGGGTCCGTCCTCGTCCTCGCCGGCGTCCTCGTCCTCGTTCTCGGCGTCGTGGTCGGCGTCGACGATGGGCATGCCGAGGAAGGCGCCGAGTCCGGGGTGGGCCTCGGGCCAGCCGCCGAAGGCGGGGGCGCGGCGGACGTCGTCGAGCCGGATCGGGCCGGTCTCGTGGAGCATCGCGGCGAGCACGCCGTGCTGCCGGGGCAGCGGGCCGATCGCGCGCCACTGCTCGTCGGTGACGCCGTCGACGACGAACTGGGCGAAGCCGCCGTGGTCGTCGGGGACCCCGAGGGCGGCGTACTCGGCACCGAGCAGCCGGCGGGCGGAGGCGGTGATCCGGCGCAGGACCTCGCGGACCTCCAGGTGGCGGCTCATCCCGAGCAGGGCCTGGCTGACGGCCTCGATGCCGGCCAGGCAGGGTTCGCAGGCGGGCAGGGTGCCGTCCGGCGGCGGGCCGACCGGGATCCGGTCGGCGGGCAGCAGTCCGGCGTGCCGGTGGTCGCTTGGCACGGTGGGCATGACGCCAACCTACCGCCGTGCACGGGGCCCGCGCGTCGGTCCCCGGCCGGGTGGGGCGCAGGTCCAGCGACCTAGGTCGTGCCCGCCGTGCCGCAGCGCCGGACGGGCCCCGCGCACGGACCGGGAACGGGCCCGGAAACGCCGCGGGGGCGGCCCGTCCCGGTCGGGACGGGCCGCCCCCGTGCTGGTGGCGGTGCCGGGCGTCAGCCCTTCTGCATGACCTCGGGCTCGTGGCGGCGCTGGAGGCGGGTGACGATGACGCCGATGACGACGGACATCAGGATCAGCACGCCGGCGTCGAGCCAGAACTGGCCCGAGTTGTGGCCCCAGAGCGCGTCGTACTCGGGGTTCTGGAAGTCCTTGTTCCAGGGGCCGAGCAGGTGCGAGAGGTCGAGCGTGGTGGCGACCATGCCGGTGCCCCAGCGGGCCGGCATCAGCCAGGCGAACTGCTCCAGGCCGGGCTTGGAGAAGATCTGGAACAGGCAGCCGGTGAAGACGACCTGGATGATCGCGAACATCACCAGCAGCGGCATGGTCTTCTCGGCGGTCTTCACCAGCGCCGAGATCGCCAGGCCGAACATCATCGAGGCGAAGCTCAGCAGGATCAGGCCGAAACTCATCTCCAGGATCGGCAGGTCCTTGATCACCAGACCGTGCGCGGGCAGCTTGCGCGGCAGGAAGCCGACGGCCGAGATGATCGCGCCCTGGATCACGCTGAAGAAGCCCAGCACGATGATCTTGGACATCATGTACGCCGACCGGGACAGGCCGGTGGCCCGTTCCCGTTCGTAGATCGCCCGTTCCTTGATCAGTTCTCGGACCGAGTTCGCCGCGCCGGAGAAACAGGCGCCGATCGCCAGGATCAGCATGATCGTCGCGGCGCCGCTGTTCAGGCCGAGCTGCGACTTGGGGTTCGGCGCCAGCCCCGGTTCGTTGGGGATCAGCACGCTGACCGCGCCGAGCACCGCCGGCAGCAGCACCGACAGCGCCAGGAAGCCCCGGTCGGAGGCGAGCACCGAGGCGTAGCGGCGGATCAGCGTCCACAGCTGCGAGCCCCAGCTCTGCGGCTTCGGCGGGCGGACCGCCTCCTGGACGATCTGCGCGGACTGCACCGCGCCGGACTCCACGTCCGCCGAGTACTGCTGGTGGTGCACCGAGCTGCGGTAGCGGCCGGCCCAGTCGTGGTCCGGGTAGTTCTCGAAGGCCTGGAAGACATCGGCCCAGGTCTCGTACCCGAAGAAGTGCAGCGCCTCGTCCGGCGGGCCGAAGTAGGCCACCGAACCGCCCGGCGCCATCACCAGCAGCCGGTCGCAGAGCGCGAGTTCGGCCACCGAGTGGGTGACGACCAGGATCGTGCGGCCGTCGTCGGCGAGGCCGCGCAGCATCTGCATGACCTCGCGGTCCATGCCCGGGTCGAGGCCCGAGGTGGGCTCGTCCAGGAAGATCAGCGAGGGCTTGGTGAGCAGCTCCAGGGCGACCGAGACACGCTTCTGCTGGCCGCCGGAGAGCGCGGTGATCCGGTTGTCCGCGCGCTTGTCGAGCCGCAGCTCGTAGAGCACCTCGTCGATCCGCGCCTCGCGCTCGCGCGGCTCGGTGTCGCCGGGGAAGCGCAGCCGGGCCGCGTACTTGAGGCCGGTGCGGACGGTCAGTTCCTTGTGCAGGATCTCCGACTGCGGCACCAGACCGATGCGCGAGCGCAGTTCGGCGAACTGCTTGTAGAGGTTGCGGCCGTCGTAGAGGACGTCGCCGCGGTCGGCCGGGCGGTAGCCGGTGAGGGCGCGCAGCAGGGTCGACTTGCCGGAGCCGGACGGGCCGATGACGGCGACCAGGGACTTCTCCGGGACGCCGAAGCTGACGTCGTTGAGCAGGACCTTCTTGCCGCCCTTGAAGTCGACCTCGACGGTCAGGTGGCGGGCGGAGAAGGAGACGGCGCCGGTGTCGACGAACTCCTGCAGCTGGTCGCCGACCAGCACGAAGCTGGAGTGGCCGACCGTCAGCCGGTCCTGCGGGCCGATCAGCTGGCGCTCGACCCGCTGGCCGTTGAGGAAGATGCCGTTGTGGCTGCCGAGGTCGACGATCTCGTACCGGCCGTCGGGCAGCTGGCGCAGCTCGGCGTGGTGGCGGGAGACCTGGAGGTCGGACACGACGATGTCGTTGTCCAGCGCGCGACCGATCCGCATGGTGTTCATGCCGGCGGTCAGGTTGCGGATGACCGTCGGCTGCGGGCCGCCGTCGTGCGCGGCGGGCGCCTGCTGCGGGAACCCCTGCGGGGCGTGCTGCCCCGGGAAGCCCTGCTGCTGCGGGAACGGCTGCTGCTGGGCCGGCGGCTCCGGCTGCTGCCACTGCTGCTGCGGCGGGTAGGGCTGCTGCGCCGCCGGGGGCTGCCACTGCTGCTGCGGGGCGGCGCTCCGGCTGGTGGCGGCCTCGTGCCAGGCCGGCTGGGCGGCCTGCTGGGCGGCCGGCGCGGAGAACGCGAGCCTGGGGCCGTTCTCGGCGTTGCCGAGGTTGACCACGGCCCCCGGGAACAGCTGGGCCTGCATGGTGCGGGCACCACCCGTGTAGGTGCCGTTGGTGCTGCCGTGGTCGTCCAGCTGCCAACCCGCCCCGTTGAAGGAGATGGTGGCGTGCTGCCAGGACACCCGCGCGTCGTCGAACTGGAAGTCCGACTGCGGATTGCGACCGATGGTGTAGGACCGCCCGGGTTCCATGACCCGCTGCTGTCCGTTGATCTCGATGACGAGTTGCGGCACTCTCGCCTGCCCCGCTCTCTCGGTCCCCCGATGGTGCGCCCCGGCCAGGTGGGGCGAAATGATCCTGAATCTGACGGGGGAATCATTCCAGCCCGTCGGCCGGGGGTGAAAGCCGCCCCCGCGGACTGTGACCAGGCGGCAACGATTCACGGACCGCCCTTGTACGACCCGCCGCGGCCCGACGGCGGGCTCGTCGTCCGGACGGCGGCGGGCTCGTCCACGAACCGGACGGGTGCCGTCGCGGCCTCCGGCTCCGGGTAGCGTGGGACGCACCATGAACGCATCGCCCTTGGCCGCCGAGCCGTTCCCCGCCCCGCAGCCCCGGACCGAGGACGGGCGCACCCTGCTCGTCAAGGTGTTCGGCAAGGACCGCCCCGGCATCACCGCCGGGCTCTTCGCCACCCTGGCCGGGTTCGGCGTCGAGGTCGTCGACATCGAGCAGGTGGTCACCCGTGGCCGGATAACGCTGTGCGCCCTGGTCTCCGCCCCCGCCGTACGGGGCGCCGAGGGCGACCTGCGGGCCGTGGTGCACCGCTGGGCCGAGGAGCAGAAGCTCCAGGCCGAGATCATCTCCGGCATCGGCGACAACCGGCCGCGCCGCGAGGGCCGTTCCCACGTCACGGTGCTGGGCCACCCGCTGACCGCCTCCGCCGTCGCCGCGCTCACCGCGCGGATCACGGCCGCGGACGGCAACATCGACCGGGTCTTCCGGCTCGCGAAGTACCCGGTGACCGCCGTCGAGCTGGCCGTCTCGGGTGTGGCCACCGACCGGCTGCGGGCCGAGCTGGCCCAGGAGGCGGCCAACCAGCGGGTGGACGTCGCGGTGGTGGCGGCCGGGCTGGAGCGGCGGGCCAAGCGGCTGATCGTCATGGACGTCGATTCGACGCTGATCCAGGACGAGGTGATCGAGCTGTTCGCGGCCCACGCGGGCTGCGAGCAGGAGGTCGCCGAGGTGACGGCCGCGGCGATGCGCGGCGAGCTGGACTTCGCGGAGTCGCTGCGCGCCCGGGTGGCGCTGCTGGCCGGGCTGGACGCGTCGGTCACCGAGAAGGTGCGCGCGGAGGTCCGGTTCACGCCGGGCGCCCGCACCCTGATCCGCACCCTGCAGCGGCTGGGCTTCCAGGTCGCGGTGGTGTCCGGCGGCTTCACCCAGGTCACCGACCACCTGGTGGAGCACCTGGGCCTGGACTTCGCGGCGGCGAACACCCTGGAGGTGGTGGACGGGAAGTTCACCGGCCGGGTGGTCGGCGAGATCGTCGACCGGGCGGGCAAGGCGCGCTGGCTGGAGCGGTTCGCCGAGCAGGCCAAGGTGCCGCTGGAGCAGACGGTGGCGATCGGCGACGGCGCCAACGACCTGGACATGCTGAACGCGGCCGGGCTGGGCGTGGCGTTCAACGCCAAGCCGGTGGTGCGGGAGGCGGCGGACACCGCGGTGAACGTGCCGTTCCTGGACACCGTGCTGTACCTGCTCGGGATCACCCGCGAGGAGGTCGAGGCGGCCGACGTGGTGGACGTCCTGGACCACCCGGAGGCCGGCGCGCGGGACTGACCGCGCCCGCCGCGCACGGCGCGCGCAACGCCGACCGGACGCATCGAGGGGCGCGCGGACATGGTCCGCGCGCCCCTCGTCGTCGGTCGGGTCCCGCTTCGTCGTCGCTCGGGCCCGGCTTCGTCGTCGCTCCGGGTCCGCCGCCGCTCAGTCCTGCGGCGTGAAGTACGAGACCAGCTGCGCGACACCCGGCTCGACGTTCTTCCACGAGCCGGAGAAGCTGAGCACCGCGACGGCCGCGGTCGGGAAGCCGCCCAGCCGCAGCCGCTCCAGCGCGTCCCGGTCGCCCTCGTCACCGGCCAGTACCTGGGTCAGGCCCAGCACCCCCGGGTTGTGGCCCACCAGGACCAGGTCGGCGTACTCCTCCGGGGTCTCCTGGAGGACGGTGATGATCTCGCCGGGGCTGGCCTCGTAGATCCGCTCCTCGTAGACGGTCCGCCGCACCCGCTTCGGCAGCTCGTGCGCGGCGAGCTTCCAGGTCTCCCGGGTGCGCAGGGCGGTGGAGCAGAGCACGTAGTCGGGGTTGATACCGGAATCGGCGAGCCAGCGGCCGGACTCCGGGGCCTGGTGGCGGCCCCGGTCGGCCAGCGGCCGCTCGTGGTCGTCGACGCCGTCCGGCCAGTCGGCCTTGGCATGGCGGAGAACGATGATCCTGCGGGGCGTGTCGGCGCTCATACCCAGCAAGCTTGGCAGAAAAGCCGCCCGCGGGCGCGGTGCTGCCCGATGGCGCCACCCCCGGCGTCGGGGAGTGCCATCATGCGGGGTTCACCCGGGCGTCCCCCCGGGGTCAGCCGATGTTCCGGGCGACGATCGCGACGATGACCAGCAGGACGACGATGCCGCCGATGATCGCGGCGAGCTGGCCGAGCTTCTTGTGGCCGTCGGTGGGGTTCGGTTCGAGAACGGGCATGCCCGGATTCTCCCACCCCGGACACGCCCGTCCCCCACCGGGACCCGTCAGGCCGCGACGGCCCCGGAGGCGGTGGCCACCGCCTCGTCCTCGATGTGCCGGGCCCGGGCCGCCCGCAGGCCGAACAGCATCTGCGGCACCAGCAGCACCGCCAGGAAGCCGAGCGGCAGGTACCACTCGCCGGTGGCCTGGTAGAGCCGGCCGATCAGGATCGGGCCGGGGATCGAGATCAGGTAGCCGACGCCCTGGGCGAAGGCCGACAGCTGGGCCACCCCGCCCGCCGTCCTGGCCCGCAGGCCGATCATGGTCAGCACCAGCGGGAAGGCACAGTTGGACAGGCCCACCAGGACCGCCCACAGCCACGGCGCACCGGCCGGGGCCAGCGCCAGCCCGGTGTAGCCGGCGATGCCGAAGGCCGCCAGGACCACCACGAAGAGCCGCTGGTCACCGCGCCGGGCGGCCAGGTTGGGCAGGACGAAGGACACCGGCACGCCGATCACCATGGTCAGCGCCAGCAGCACGCCCGAGGTGCCCGAGGAGACCCCGGCGTCCTGGAAGATCGTCGGCAGCCAGCCCATCACCACGTACGCGCCGGTGGCCTGGAAGCCGAAGAAGATCGCCAGCGCCCAGGCGGTGCGGCTGCGGGTGATCGGCAGCCGCACGGTGTCCGCCGCACCGGCCGCCGGCCCGGCGGCCTCCCGCCGCCGGCCCAGCAGTACCGGGATCCAGAGCAGCAGGGCGACCGCGCCGAGCCCGGCCCAGACCCCGAGGCCGAGCCGCCAGTCGCCGCCGAGCCCCTTGGTCAGCGGGACGGTGACGGCGGCGGCCAGCGCGGTACCGGCCGAGAGCGCCATCGAGTAGAGACCGATCATCGGCCCGACCCGCTCCGGGAAGTAGCGCTTGATCACCACCGGGATCAGCACGTTGGAGACCGCCACACCGGCCAGCGCGAGCGCGGTGAGCAGCAGGAAGACCGCCGTGCCGCCGGCGAAGGAGCGGGCCAGCACGCCCGCGGTGATCGCGCCCATGCCCGCGGTGACCACCGCGACCGGGCCGAGCCGCCGGGCCAGCCCGGGCGCCGCGAAGCCGAACAGGGCGAAGCAGAGCGAGGGGACGGCGGTGAGCAGACCGGCGACGGTCGGGCTCATCCCGAGGTCGGCGCGGACCTGGTCCAGCAGCGGCCCGAGGCTGGTGACCACCGGGCGGAGGTTGAACGCGGCGGCGGCGATCGCGAGGGCGAACAGCCAGCCGAGGTGGCGACTTCTGGGCGGGCCGGGCCGCTCGGTCTGCGGCCGGTCGGTCTGCGCCCGTTCGGCGCCCCGGGGGTCGACCCGGGAGGAGGCGGTGAGGGGAGCTGCGGTGTCTGCTGCGGACGACATGCGGGCCATCATAGAATGATGGGATGAATTAGCGCATCCTCGAATTGGCATGATGGCCCGACCCACCCGACCCAAGGAGTCCCCCGTGGCGCTGTCCTCGCCGAGGCGCACCCCGCTGTCCGACCAGGTGATCGCCCAGCTGCGTGCGCAGATCACCTCCGGGGAGTGGCCCGTCGGCTCGCGCATCCCCACCGAGGCGGCCCTGGTCGAACAGCTCGGTGTGGCCAGGAACACGGTCCGCGAGGCCGTCCGCGCCCTCGCCCACAACGGACTGCTCGACATCCGCCAGGGCTCCGGCACCTACGTCCTCGCCGCCAGCGAACTCGCCGGAGTGATGCACCGCCGCTTCGCCGACGCCGACCGGGCCCAGGTCGCCGAGCTGCGCACCACCCTGGAGACCGCCGCCGCCGGCCTCGCCGCCGCCCGCCGCACCGACCGCGACCTCGACCTCATGGACTCCGCCCTCGCCCGCCGCGAGGACGCCTGGCACTCCGGCAACGCCGAGGACTTCGTCCAGGCCGACGCCGCCTTCCACCAGACCGTGGTCGCCGCCGCCCACAACGACGTGCTCTCCGCCCTCTACGCCGACCTCGGCGAGGTCACCCGGGCCCTGCTGCGCCACGACGTCGGCCCCGAGATCGTCCCCGAGCGCTACCTCGGCCACGACGACATCATCGACGCCATCCGCGCCCGCGACGCCCAGCGCGCCTCGCACGAAGCCGGGCGCGCCATCGGCGCCTGCGACCAGGAGGGCTGACCGGGGGCCGGTCCGCGTGCCCGCGCCGGAGCGCCCGCGAGCGCTCCGGCGCGGGCACGCGCCTTGCGGGAGCCCGCTTTTGGCGTGCTAACGTCCCGTGAAAATTCGCGAACGGCCGGTCTCCGGCCGGATGTGGACCACAACGGGGAGAAGTGATGGCGGATCCGGACCTGAAGCTGGGCCAGGGACCGGGCGGGGGGCCCACCAAGGTGTCGACCGGCGCGCTGGACAAGGCGGCCACCGCGCTCGACGGCATCGCGACCGACAGCACCGCGGCCGGGAAGACCGCCGACGAGTCGACCGAGGCCGCCGCCGGCAAGCTGAGCGGCTGGGACACCGCCGCCGCCCTGCGCGGCGCGGTCAAGGAGTGGCACGAGCAGGTGTCGCAGCTCAACGGCCGGCTGAACCAGGAAGCCGGCATGATGCGGCAGACCCACACCAACTACCTGAACGTCGAGCACGGCATCGCCTCGTCGTTCGGCGGGAACGGCACGCCGTTCGCCGGGAACGGTGCGGGCGGATGAGCCTGCTCGGTTTCGAGGACGTCATGAAGGCGGACCCGTCCGCGATGGCCAGGGCCGTCGCCGACTGGACCGAGATGGCCCGCAAGTACCAGGGCGTCCAGCAGCGGCTGGAGACCGAGGTGCTCCCGGTCACCGGCGGCCAGAACCTGTGGTTCGGCTCCACCGCCTCCGCGGCCAACCTGCACATCAGCACGACCCGGCAGCAGAGCGTCGACGCGCAGACCGAGGCCAAGGCCGTCGCCTCGATCATCAAGGACGCCCAGGGCGACTTCGAGTCGGCGCAGAAGAAGCTCAAGCAGACCGTCACCGACGCCCAGGCCGACGGCATGAAGGTGACCGGCACCGGGAACGTCCTGTTCGACGTCGGCGCCCTCTCCAAGGAGGAGCGCGACTACTACCACCACGACCCGGACTACCAGCAGTCCCGGCACGAGGCCGCCGGCCAGTGGTCCAGGAAGATCACGGTCTTCCTGGAGGAGGCGACCGCCGCCGACCAGCGGGCCGCCCTCCAACTGCGCCGCGCCGCCAAGGTCGGCGACCCGCTGGACCAGTTCAACGGCCAGGCGGTCGGCGGCGGCGACGAGGCCGACGGCCGGCGCGCCGCCGAACTCGCCGCCCGGCTCAAGGACGGCAAGACCCTCAGCCCCGAGGAACTCGCCGAGCTCAACAACCTGATGAAGGCGAACTCCGGCAGCCCCGTCTACGGCCAGACCCTGCTGAACGCGCTCGGCCCCGAGGGCACCCTGCTGCTCGCCGACGAGCTCGAGGTCCGGCTCAACGACCGCGGCGGCAAGCTCAAGGGCGAGTACGGCGAGCTGCAGACCAACCTCGCCAACACCATCGCCGGCGCCACCAGGGACCCGAACACGAAGTTCTACCAGGACTTCCGCAAGGGCCTCCAGGAAGCCGGCGTCAAGAACCTCAACGCCCGCAACTTCGGCGGCAAGAGCGAACCGATCTACGGCTACCAGACCCTCGCCACGCTGCTCCAGCACGGCAACGCCGGGTACGGCAAGGAGTTCCTGAACGACCTCGGCACCGACATCGTCGACGCCGAGCGCAAGGACAAGAACCGCTGGTCCGCCCACCAGTTCAACGGCCCGCGGCCGGACCTGGTGTACGACCCCGTGGACGGCGTGCTCAAGCTGATGGGCCAGAACCCGGACGCCGCCACCATGTTCCTGGACCCGAAGTCGCCCGGCGCCGAGGACCGCCTCAAGTACCTGCTGCGCGACCGCGAGTGGCCCACCACGTACACCAACACCCTGTACGGCGCACCGATCACCGACAAGGACACCCACCAGGCGGGCCTCGCCGCCGCCCTGGAGGCCGCCGCCACCGGCGACGTCCCCGGCGACGGCACCCACACCGGCGGCCCCCACACCCCGGCCCAGGCCCGGGTGATGCAGGGGGCGATCGACGCGCTGGACGGGGACGGCAAGGGCAGCGAGATCCACGACGACCTGAAGATGCCGCTGGCCAACGCGTTGTCGGACTACGTGGACGACACGCACCTGATCCTCAGCGAAGACGTCAGCAACATTCAGCACAACGGCGCCTGGGAGAAGAACGGCGAGGGCCACCTCGGCGGCAGCTCCGACCACATCGTCCGGGTGATGCGCGGCGTCGCCGACGACCCGGAGGCCTACGCCACGCTGTACGCCGCCGAGCGGGCCAAGGCCGCCGACGCCCTGGCCGTCCTCCCGCCCGATCCTCAGCACGCCCCGGAGGACCGGGACATCCCGGCCCGACAGGTCGGCACGGCACTCGGTGCCTACGACGCGATCCGGACCTCCGTCATCCTGGACGAGAAGGACGACCGGATGGAGTGGGCCGAGAAGACGGGCGAGTTCGCCTCCACGGTGAACGGCAGCGTGACCGGGTTCATCCCAGAGGTCGGTGACATCGCGGGCGGCCTCGTCGATCTCGGCATCTCCGAGTGGACCGACAACATCAAGGAGGACGCCCAGAACGCGGGCAACTCCAAGTCGGCCGATGCCCACTACGCCGCGCTCACCCAGGGCAAGGCCATGGCGGCAGGCTGGGGCGACGCGCACCACGCGGACCCGAAGACGACCAGCGTGGTCTCGCAGGAACTGGGCACCGGCCACACCACCGGTCATGCGAACGCCATGAGCGCCCTCGGACGGAACGGCCAGAAATGACCATCTCCCGACGCAGCCGGGCCGTCGTCACGGGCGTTCTGGTCCTCGCCCTCGGCGCGGGCGGCTTCGCGATCTGGCGCTGGACCAACCTGTTCCTCCCGGGCCGGCTCTGCGACGGCGCCGTCGCGGCCAAGGACGTCCAGCAGGTCCTGGGCAGCGGCAGGATCGAGGTCGTGCAGAGCCGCCTGCCGAAGGACCGCACCGACCCGGAAGGCCGTTGCGTGATCCGGGTCAGGGGCGGCGCCGACCTCACCCTCCAGACCCACGGTGTCCAACGCGCCGACGACCGCAGTCCCGTCGATCCCGCGATGTCGCAGCCGGACCGGGGGCCGCTCGGCGCGTTCGGCAACGACACCGGCTGGCTGGTGCTCCCGGCAGGCTGCCGGAAGGCCCCCGGCAGTACGGACGCCTTCCCGGACCGGACCGCCGACATCCTCGGTGCGGACGTGCGCCATCGCGGCAAGCACGACCTCATGTGGCAGGACCAGCCGTCCAAGGAGACGCCGGACCGGGAGGCCCGCGCCGCCCTCGCGCGGCTCGCCGCCGACTTCGGTTCGGCCCTCGCCAAGTCGTCAGGCTGCGGCCCCGCCGACGTACCGGACATGCACCTCACCGCGCCCGGCCCGGCTGTCACTCCGGCGACCGACGGGCAGCTCTGCGGCCTGCCGGGCGTCGGGACCGGCCGGAATCTGCCGGAACTCGCCCAGCGGGTCAGCGATCCGACGGCGCCACTGCAGTCCTGCTGGGTCTACAGCCAGATCATGTCCGAGCCGGCGCTCCGCTTCACCGTCACCGCCGACACCCGCTATCCGACCTTCGTCGCCAGGCGGAAGAACCTCGACTCACCCCTGCCGACCGGTTGGCGCGGCGCGGGCTCGGACGGTGCCGTGCACGCGCAGTGCGGCAACGACGACCTCCTCTTCCACCTGTCCGGGCGGTCCGACCTCGTCACTCCCGGCCCCTCGGCCTTCAGCACTCAGCTGTTCACCTCCTGGGTGAACGCCGTGGCCGCGCAGCGCGGCTGCGAGCCGATCGCACCCAAGTAGCACCGCCCCGAAAAAAACGCCGCTGCCCGGCACCCCCTCCCACGAGGGGGTGCCGGGCAGCGGCGTTCGTGCGTACCGGAGGCGTCAGGCGCCGATGGCGTGCAGGCCGCCGTCGACGTGGACGATCTCGCCGGTGGTCTTCGGGAACCAGTCCGACAGCAGGGCGACGACGCCGCGGCCGGCCGGCTCCGGGTCGCTCAGGTCCCACTTCAGCGGGGAGCGGTTGTCCCAGGTGGCGGCGAGGTCCGGGAAGCCCGGGATGGACTTGGCGGCCATCGAGCCGATCGGACCGGCCGAGACCAGGTTGCAGCGGATGTTCCGCTCGCCCAGGTAACGCGCCAGGTAGCGGTTGGTCGACTCCAGGGCGGCCTTCGCCGGGCCCATCCAGTCGTACTGCGGCCAGGCGTACTGGGCGTCGAAGGTGAGGCCGACGACCGCGCCGCCGTCCTGCATCAGCGGCAGCAGCGCCGTGGTGAGCGACTTCAGCGAGTACGCCGAGACGTGCATGGCGGTGGCCACGGACTCCCACGGCGTGTTCAGGAAGTTGCCGCCCAGGGCGTCCTGCGGGGCGAAGCCGATCGAGTGGACGATGCCGTCCAGGGTCGGCAGGTGCTCGCGCACCTGGTCGGCGATGCCGGCCAGCTGCTCCTCGCTGGACACGTCCAGCTCCAGCACCTTGACCGGGTTCGGCAGCTTCTTGGCGATGCGCTCGGTCAGGCTCGGCCGCGGGAAGGCGGTGAGGATGACCTCGGCGCCCTGCTCCTGGGCCAGCTTGGCGGTGTGGAAGGCGATGGAGGACTCCATCAGCACACCCGTGATCAGGATGCGCTTGCCCTCAAGAATTCCGCTCATGACTCAGTGACCCATGCCCAATCCGCCGTCCACGGGAATGACGGCTCCGGTGATGTACGCGGCCTCGTCCGAACCGAGGAACCGCACGGTGGAAGCGACCTCGGCGGGCGCCGCGTAACGGCCGAGCGGCACGCCGGCGACGATCTCCGCGCGGCGCTCGTCGGTGAGCACCGCGGTCATGTCGGTGTCCACGAAGCCGGGGGCGACCACGTTGACGGTGATGTTGCGCGGGCCCAGCTCGCGCGCCAGCGAACGGGCGAAGCCGACCAGGCCGGCCTTGGACGCGGCGTAGTTGGCCTGGCCCGGGGAGCCGGAGAGGCCGACGACCGAGGAGATCAGCACGATCCGGCCCTTGCGGGCGCGCATCATCAGCTTGGACGCGCGCTTCACCACGCGGAAGGTGCCGGTGAGGTTGGTGTCCAGGACGGAGGTGAAGGCCTCCTCGGACATCCGCAGCAGCAGGGTGTCGTTGGTGATGCCGGCGTTGGCGACCAGCACCTCGACGGCACCGCCGTGCGCGGCCTCGATCTCGGTCAGCGCGGCGTCCACCTGGGCGCTGTCGGTGATGTCGCAGCGAACCGCGAGCACGTCGTACTTGGCCAGCACCTCGGGGACCTCACCCGAGCGGCTGGTGATGGCGACCCTGTCGCCCGCCTCGGCGAAGGCCAGGGCGATCGCGAGGCCGATGCCCCGGTTGCCTCCGGTGACGAGAACCGAGCGGCTCAACGATCCACCTCTCTCCGTTGTGTGCGCACGCCGTGTGTCCGCGTACCACTCCGTGATGTCCGCGCACGTCGAAACGATGTACGCGGTGCGACGCTATCGGTCGGCCCGGCGCGGCGACGAATCGGGCTCCCACAGCGCAGCACCGGCGGAACTGTCGGTATCCGACAATCCGGCCCGGGGCGGATTTCCCGCCATCGCCCCACGTGGCGGGGCCGTATTGTCGTGTCCACTGAGCCGCACGTCCGGGAACCCGGCAGCGGGGCACGCCCGTTGTGCCCCCTGGTGCGGCACGAGCCGGGGCCGCCGCACCGGGGCCGACCCGGGCCCACGGCCGGACACGGGCCCCGGCGACGACGATGCGGAGCGCGGAATGAGCGAGGCACAGGCCGGGACGACCCACCGGCGCGGACGACTGGCGGCCCTGGCCGCACTGGCGGTCGGCGCGGGGGCGGTCGCCTGGGCGCTGCGCGACCTGCCGGCGGCGTTCGGCCGGCGGCCGGACGGCGAGCGGGAGGAGCGGCTGCGCAACTCCCCCCAGTACCGGGACGGCGTCTTCCACAACGCGCCCTCCGAGCTGGCCCGGCCGGCCGCGCAGGCGGGCATCGACGTGGAGACGGTGCGCCGGGCGCTGTTCCAGCGCGACGGCCGCACCCCCAGCCACCCGGTGCCCACCGTCCGCCCGGCCGAGGGCGCCGGGCCGGCCGCCGAGGGCGTGGCGGTCACCTGGTACGGGCACGCCTCGGCGCTGGTCGAGATCGAGGGCACGCGGGTGCTGCTCGACCCGATCTGGAGCGAGCGGTGCTCCCCCTCCGCGCAGGTCGGCCCGCGCCGGCTGCACCCGGTGCCGGTGGAGCTGGAGGAGCTGCCGCAGGTGGACGCGGTGCTGATCTCGCACGACCACTACGACCACCTGGACATGGCGACCGTCCGGCGGCTGGTGCGCAGCCAGTCCGCGCCGTTCGCGGTGCCGCTCGGCATCGGCGCCCACCTGCGCCGCTGGGGCGTGCCCGAGCACCGGATCATCGAGCTGGACTGGAACGAGACCTGCACGCTGGGCGAGCTCACGGTCACCCTGACCTCCGCCCACCACTTCTCCGGCCGGGGCCTGACCCGCAACACCACGCTGTGGGGCTCCTGGGTGATCGCCGGCCCCAACCGCCGGGTCTACTACACCGGCGACTCCGGCTACTTCGAGGGCTACGCGCGGATCGGCGCCCAGCACGGCCCGTTCGACGCCGCACTGGTGCAGGTCGGCGCGTACGACCCGGCGTGGGCCGACATCCACATGACGCCGGAGGACGCCGTGCTCGCCCACCGCGAGCTGGACGCCGGGCTGCTCGTCCCGGTGCACTGGTGCACCTTCAACCTGGGCCTGCACCCGTGGGCCGAGCCGATCGAGCGCCTGCTGGTGGCGGCCAAGGACCAGGGCGTGCCGCTGGCGGTGCCGCGTCCGGGCGAGCGGGTCGACGTCGACAACCCGCCGGAGCCGGACGGCTGGTGGGAGGGCGTCGCCTGAGCCGCGCAGGTCAGGGCAGGTCAGGGCGGGGGCCGTGCCGAGGGAGCCGCGCAGGTCAGGGCGGGTCAGGGCGGGGGCCGCGCCGAGGGAGCCGAGCAGGTCAGGGCGGGTCAGAGCGATTCCGGGCGGGGGCCGCGCCGAGGGAGCCGCGCCGGAAGGAATGCGCTGGCCGAAACCCCTGCGACGGGTCATGATGCCGTGCGGGTACCCCCGTTCACCCGGGGGTCCTGCACCACCGTCCCCCCGACCAGGGAGCCCGATTGCCTCCGCTGCCCCCGACCAGCACGCCCCCGGCCCCCGGCGGCGCCGCCCGGCGTACCGTCGACCCGCTCTTCCTCGGCCTGCCGCTGCGCGCGCTGGCCGACGCCGCTCTCACCCGGGCGCGTGAACTCGGCGCCGACCACGCCGACTTCCGCCTGGAGCGGGTGCGCAGCGCCTCCTGGCGGCTGCGCGACGCCCGCCCGGCCGGCACCTCCGACAGCGTCCAGCTCGGCTTCGCCGTCCGGGTGCTGCTGGACGGCGCCTGGGGGTTCGCCGCCGGGGTGGACCTCACCCCGGACGCGGCGGCCCGGGTGGCCGAGCAGGCCGTCGCGGTGGCCCGGCTCTCCGGCGGGATCAGCCGGGCCGCGGGGTCGGAGGAGCGGGTCGAACTGGCCGCGGAGCCGGTGCACCGTGACGTCACCTGGGTGTCCGCGTACGACGTGAACCCCTTCGAGGTGCCGGACGCCGAGAAGACGGCGCTGCTCGCCGGGTGGAGCTCCCGGCTGCTGGCCGCCGAGGGCGTCTCCCACGTCCAGGCGACCCTGCTGACCGTGCAGGAGAACAAGTTCTACGCGGACACCGCCGGCACCGTCACCACCCAGCAGCGGATCCGGCTGCACCCGGAGCTGGAGGCCACCTCGGTGGACGGTCGCACCGGCGCCTTCGAGTCGATGCGCACCCTCGCCCCGCCGGTGGGCCGCGGCTTCGAGTACCTCACCGGCACGGGCACCGGCACCGCCTGGGACTGGGACGCCGAACTCTCCGAGCTGCCCGTCCTGCTGGCCGAGAAGATGCGGGCGCCGAGCGTCGAGGCGGGCCGCTACGACCTGGTGATCGACCCGTCCAACCTGTGGCTGACCATCCACGAGTCGATCGGCCACGCCACCGAGCTGGACCGCGCGCTCGGCTACGAGGCCGCCTACGCCGGCACCTCCTTCGCCACCTACGACAAGCTCGGCTCGCTGCGCTACGGCTCCGAGCTGATGCACGTCACCGGTGACCGCACCGCCGAGCACGGCCTGTCCACCATCGGCTACGACGACGAGGGGGTGGCCGCGCAGTCCTGGGACCTGGTGAAGGACGGGGTGCTGGTCGGCTACCAGCTCGACCGGGCGATGGCCGGGCTCAAGGGCCTCGGCCGGTCCAACGGCTGCGCGTTCGCCGACTCCCCCGCGCACGTCCCGGTGCAGCGGATGGCGAACGTCTCGCTGCAGCCGGCCGCCGACGGCCCGTCCACCGAGGGCCTGTTCGCGGACGTCGAGAACGGCCTGTACATCGTCGGCGACCGTTCGTGGTCGATCGACATGCAGAGGTACAACTTCCAGTTCACCGGGCAGCGCGCCTACGCCATCCGCAACGGCGAACTCGCGGGCCAGGTGAAGGACTTCGCCTACCAGGCGACCACCACCGACTTCTGGGGCTCGATGACGGCGGTCGGCGGCCCGCAGACCTACGTCCTGGGCGGCGCCTTCAACTGCGGCAAGGCGCAGCCCGGCCAGGTCGCCGCGGTCAGCCACGGCTGCCCGTCGGCGCTGTTCCGCAACGTCAATGTGCTCAACACCCAGCAGGAGGCGGGTCACTGATGGCCGCGACGCAGCCCCACGAACTCGTCGAGCTCGCGCTCGGCCTCTCCCGCGCCGACGGCTGCGTGGTGATCGCCGACGAGGAGTCGACCGCCAACCTGCGCTGGGCCGGCAACGCCCTCACCACCAACGGCGTCACCCGGGGCCGGCGGCTCACCGTGATCGCCACCGTGGACGGCGCCGAGGGCACCGCCTCCGGCGCGGTCTCCCGCGAGGCCGTCGTCCCGGAGGAGGTGGCCGCGCTGGTCCTGGCCGCCGAGGAGGCCGCCCGCGCGGCCGGGCCCGCCGAGGACGCCCGGCCGCTGGTCACCGCCGCCGAGCAGACGCCCTCGCCGGACTTCACCGCTCCGCCGGCGGAGACCTCGATCGAGGTGTTCGCCCGGTTCGCGCCCGCCCTCGGCCGGGCCTTCGCCGCCGCGGCCGAACGGGGCGAGCTGCTGTACGGCTTCGCCCGGCACGAGACGGTCACCAGCTACCTGGGCACCTCCACCGGTCTGCGGCTGCGGCACGACCAGCCGACCGGCATGGTCGAGCTGAACGCCAAGACCGCCGACCTGTCCGGCTCGGCCTGGGTCGGCGCCGCCACCCGGGACTTCTCCGACGTGGACGTCGCGGCCCTGCACGCCGAGGCGACCCGGCGGCTCGGCTGGGGCGCCCGGCGGATCGACCTGCCGGCCGGCCGGTACGAGACGCTGCTGCCGCCGTCGGCCGTCGCCGACCTCATGGTCCACCTGTACTGGTCCTCCGGCGGCCGGGACGCCGTCGAGGGCCGGACGGTGTTCTCCCGGCCCGGCGGCGGCACCCGGATCGGCGACAAGCTGACCGCACTGCCGCTGACCCTGCGCTCCGACCCGGCCGAACCGGGCCTGGAGTGCCCGCCGTTCGTGCTGGCGCACGCCAGCGAGGACGAGACCTCGGTGTTCGACAACGGCCTGCCGCTGACCGCCACCGACTGGATCCGGGACGGCGAGCTGGCCTCGCTGGTCACCAGCCGCCGCTCGGCCGCGCTGGGCGGCCTGCCGGCGCGCCCCGCGGTCGACAACCTCGTCCTGGAGGCGGCCGGCCAGGAGTCCGCGCCGACCCTGGAGGAGATGATCGCCCGCACCGAGCGCGGCCTGCTGCTCACCTGCCTCTGGTACATCCGCGAGGTGGACCCGGCGACGCTGCTGCTGACCGGGCTGACCCGGGACGGCGTCTACCTGGTGGAGAACGGCGAGGTGGTCGGGGCGGTCAACAACTTCCGCTTCAACGAGTCGCCGGTGGACCTGCTCGGCCGGATCACCGAGGTGGGCCGGACCGAGCGCTGCCTGCCGCGCGAGTGGAGCGACTGGTTCACCCGGACGGCGATGCCGCCGGTCCGGGTCACGGGATTCAACATGAGTTCGGTCAGCCAGGCCTCGTAGCCGGGCGGCCCGGAAGGGGGGACGACGGTGATGGACGAGAAGCGCACGGTCAGGACGAGCAAGACGCTGTCGCGGATCCTGCGGCACGAGCCGGAGCGGGCCGGGATCACCCTGGACCCGGCCGGCTGGGTGCGGGTGGACGTCCTGCTCGCCGCGCTGGCGGCCGGGGGCACCCGGCTGAGCAGGGCGGAGCTGGACCACGTGGTGGCGACGAACAACAAGCGCCGCTTCGCCTACTCGCCGGACGGCCTCTCGATCCGGGCCAGCCAGGGGCACACGGTGGCGGTCGACCTCGGTCTGGCCGCCGCCGAACCCCCGCCGGTGCTGTTCCACGGCACGGCGACCCGGAGCCTGGGGGTGATCCTCCGGGAGGGCCTGCGTCCGATGGCCCGGCAGGACGTCCACCTGTCCGCGGACTCCGCGACCGCGACCCGGGTGGGCTCCCGGCACGGCCGCCCGGTGGTGCTGGTGGTGGACGCGGCCGCGATGGCCGCCGCGGGCCACGAGTTCCGGGTGAGCGACAACGGGGTCTGGCTGACGGACGCGGTGCCGCCGGAGTACCTCTCCCGGCCTCTTTGAGGCGTGTCCGCCGACCCGGTCTCGTCGCCCGGCCCCTCCGGGCGTACCGTGAGGTGGCCGTGCGGCGAGGCGCGCGGGTGCGTGGACGAGGGCGGTAGGGACATGGGCAAGAGCACCGGGGCCGGACAGGTCCACCGGATCACGGGGGCCCGCAGCAGCCTCACCGAGGACGTCCGGGGCCGCCAGCGCCGCTACGTGGCGTCGATGCTGCTGCGGACGGTCTGCGTCCTGCTCGCCGTGGTGCTGTGGGACGTGCAGCGGTGGCTGGCGCTCGCGGCACTGGCGGGCGGGGTGCTGCTGCCGTACTTCGCGGTGCTGCTCGCCAACGCCGGCCGGGAGCGCGCGCCGGGCCTGCCGTCCACCTTCGACGTACCGCCGGAGACGCCGCTGATGCTGGGCCCCGGGGGCACCGGTGGACGAGGGGCGAATGTGACTCACGGTGCCGACGGGGCGGGCCGTGTGCCCACCGATCCTTCACAGAATCAGAGCTGAGCGCCCGCTTTGCCCGGCTTTCCCTCGTTTGCCTGAGCGGAAAGCTCAAAAGAACCTCAGATTAATCATGCAAGACCTCCCCATACCCGGTCCCTACCGTGACATACTGCGTACGCGCTCCGCATCCCCCGTCGGAGCGACGGACCGACGCCGGGCGGCTCCCCCCGTGGCTGCCCGGCGTCGCCATGTGTTCTCCCGGTCCGGCTCCCCCGCCCTCCTCCCGGGAGGAACGGCTCCGGAGCGTGACAGACTGGCGGTGACCATCCCCCGCCGATCACGTGCCGATCCGCCGCCGACCGCCCCGAGGACGACTCCGATGCTGCTCCCCGACGCCCCTCAGCCGCAGAGCCCGATCTGCTCCGCCAAGGGCTGCCGCGCGGACGCCGTCTGGGTCCTGGTCTGGAACAACCCCAAGCTGCACACCCCGGACCGCCGCAAGACCTGGCTCGCCTGCGACGAGCACCGCGAGCACCTCTCCCAGTTCCTGGGTGTCCGCGGTTTCCTCAAGGAGGTCCTCCCCTTCGCCGGGTGGACCCCCGACGCGGGCTGAGCCCCGACGCGGACCGAGCCTCCGGGGCCCCGCGCAAGAGCCTGACCCGGCCCTTCGGAACGGGCTTCAGCCGCCGATCGCCGACATCGGGCGGTCGGGCTGGTGGAACTCCGGGCTGTCGATCCCGGCGCCGGCCTTCTTGCCCCACATCGCCGTACGCCAGCGGGCGGCCAGTTCGCCGTCGTCGGCGCCGGAGCGCAGGGCGGCGCGCAGATCGGTCTCGCCGGTGGCGAAGAGGCAGTCGCGGATCTGGCCGTCGGCGGTGAGCCGGGTGCGGTCGCAGGCGCGGCAGAACGGACGGGTCACCGAGGCGATCACCCCGACCCGGCCCGGCCCGCCGTCCACCAGCCAGCGTTCGGCGGGGGCCGCGCCCCGGGCCGAGGACGGTTCGGGGGTGAGGTCGAAGCGGGCGGACAGCCGCTCCAGGATCTCCTCGGCGGTGATCATCGAGGAGCGGTCCCAGCCGTGCTGGGCGTCCAGCGGCATCTGCTCGATGAACCGCAGCTCGTAGCCGCGCTCCAGGCACCAGGCGAGCAGCGCGGGCGCCTCGTCCTCGTTGACCCCGCGCATCAGCACCGCGTTGAGCTTGACCGGGGTGAGCCCGGCGGCCTCGGCGGCGGCCAGGCCGTCCAGGACGTCCTGGTGACGGTGGCGCCGGGTGAGGGTGTGGAAGGTGTCCGGGTCGAGGGTGTCGAGCGAGACGTTGACCCGGTCCAGGCCCGCCGCGCGCAGCGCCGTCGCGGTGCGGGCGAGGCCGATGCCGTTGGTGGTGAGCGAGAGCTCGGGGCGCGGTTCGAGGGCGGCGCAGGCCTGGACGATGCCGACCAGTCCGGGGCGCAGCAGCGGCTCGCCGCCGGTGAAGCGGACCTCCTGGACGCCGAGGTCGCGCACCGCGATCGTCACCAGCCGGACGATCTCCTCGTCGGTGAGCAGTTCGGGCTTGGCCAGCCACTGGAGGCCCTGCTCCGGCATGCAGTAGGTGCAGCGCAGATTGCACCGGTCGGTCAGGGAGACCCGCAGGTCGACGGCGCGGCGGCCGAAGGTGTCGAGCAGCACGGCGGTCCCTTCCCGAGTAGAGGTGCCGCCTGGTGGGCGGCCGGCCCGGCCACCGTCACGGCGGGGCCGGGCCAGCTTAGTCACCACCTGTTCGTCAGTGGGCGCCCAGCCCGGTCAGCGAGCGGACCTCCAGTTCAGCGTACTTCGCCGGGTCGGCCTGCTCACGGGAGAGCACGGTGCCGAGCCAGCCCGCGAGGAAGCCGACCGGGATCGAGACCAGGCCGGGGTTCTCCAGCGGGAACCAGTGGAAGTCGGAGTGCGGGAAGAGCGAGTTCTTCCCGCCCGAGACCACCGGCGAGAAGAGCACCAGCACCACCGAGGTGACCAGTCCGGCGTACACGGAACTGACCGCGCCGACCGTGTTGAACCGCTTCCAGAAGAGCGAGAACAGCAGGGTGGGCAGGTTCGCCGAGGCGGCGACCGCGAAGGCCAGGGCGACCAGGGCGGCGGTGTTGAGCTTGTCGGCGAACAGGCTGAGCGCGATCGCCACCGCGCCGATCCCGGCGGCGGCCCACTTGGCCACGTACACCTCCTGGCGCTCGGAGACCTTGCCGCGCCGGATGACGTTGGCGTAGAGGTCGTGGGCGAAGGAGGCCGAGGAGGCGAGGGTGAGCCCGGCGACCACGGCGAGGATGGTGGCGAAGGCGACCGCGGAGATCACCGCGAGCAGCACGGCGCCGCCGGTGGTGCCCGCGCCGCCGCCCAGGTTCTCGGCGAGCAGCGGGGCGGCGGTGTTGCCCGCCGCGTTGGAGGCCTTGATGGTCTTCGGGCCGACCAGCGCGGCGGCGCCGAAGCCGAGCGCGAGGGTCATCAGGTAGAAGCCGCCGATGATCCCGATCGCCCAGAGCACGGACTTCCGGGCCGCCTTGGCGGTGGGCACGGTGTAGAAGCGGACCAGGATGTGCGGCAGGCCGGCGGTGCCCAGTACCAGCGCGAGGCCGAGGCTGAGGAAGTCGAGCTTGCTGGTGCCGGTGGCGCCGTACTTCAGCCCCGGCTCCAGGAAGGCGTTGGCCTTGCCGCTGGCGTCGGCGGCGGCGCCGAGCAGGCTGGAGATGTTGAAGTGGTACTTGGCCAGCACCAGGAAGGTCATCAGCGCGGTGCCGGCGATCAGCAGCACGGCCTTGACGATCTGCACCCAGGTGGTGCCCTTCATGCCCCCTATGGCGACGTAGAGGACCATCAGCGCGCCGACCGCGACGATGGTCCAGCGCTTGGCGCCGTCACCGCTGACCCCGAGGAGCAGGGCGACCAGACTGCCCGCGCCGACCATCTGGGCCAGCAGGTAGAAGATCGACACCACGATGGTGGAGATGCCGGCGGCGGTGCGCACCGGGCGCTGGCGCATCCGGAAGGCCAGCACGTCGGCCATGGTGTAGCGGCCGGAGTTGCGCAGCGGCTCGGCGACCAGCAGCAGGGCGACCAGCCAGGCGACCAGGAAGCCGATCGAGTACAGGAAGCCGTCGTAGCCGAACAACGCGATGGCTCCGGCGATGCCGAGGAACGAGGCCGCGGACATGTAGTCGCCGGAGATGGCGAGGCCGTTCTGGAAGCCGGAGAAGCCCCGGCCGCCGGCGTAGAAGTCGGCGGCGTCCTTGGTCTGGCGGCCGGCCCAGACGGTGATGCCGAGGGTGGCGAGCACGAAGATCCCGAACAGGGTCATCGTGAGGCCGCGGTGGTCGGTGGCTGATGTGGCGAGCAGGTTCATTCGGCGGCCTCCCGGGGGGCGTGGACGACGGCGCCGCGCGCCTCGCGGATGACGGCCGCGGGCGGGTCGAGCCTCCGGGCGGCGTAGCGCGCGTACCAGGCCGCGATGGCGAACGTGGTGAGGAACTGGAGCAGCCCGAGGACGAGGGCGACGTTGATGTGCCCGACGACCCGGGTGCCCATCAGGCCCGGGGCGTAGCTGGAGAGCAGGACGTAGAGCAGGTACCAGAGCACGAATCCGATGGTGACCGGGAACGCGAAGCTCCGGAACGAGGACCGTAGGGCGCGGAACTCCGCGCTCTCCTCGATGAGTTGGGTTTCGGTGGCGGTGGTGTCGATCGGCGGCGATTCCACTCTGACTCCTCACTCGTTCGGCGTAGTGGTCGCACCAGTGGAACGATCGGACGTGAGCGGCGTCACAGTCCGGATGCGCGCCGCGCAATGCTAGGAGGGTGGCGCGTAAGCCGAAAGGGTTTGACCGTGACCAGCCAGACGTTCACCCCTCTGCACTAACCGATTGGCCGAAAACCACCGTATCCGGGCAAACGAAAGGGGCGACACCGGTCATTTCGGCGCCGCCCCGATCATCCGTCAGGACTACTTCGTCACAGGCCCGTCGAGGGCCCCGGGTCAGAACGTGATCCGCACCTTCAGCGCGGAGCGGTCGGTCATCGCCCGGTAGCCGTCCGGAACGCCGTCCAGGTCGACCGTGCGGTCGAAGACCAGGCCCGGCTCGATGGCACCGGACAGGACGTCGGGGAGCAGCTCGGGGATGTAGGCGCGGGCCGGCGCGACGCCGCCGTTCAGCGAAACGTTTCGGCCGAACATCTGACCGATGTCGACGCCCGCACTGCCGCCGTGCGGCACACCCACGTAACCGACCGCGCCGCCGTCCCGGGTGATCGACACCGCGGTGCGCATCGACTCCTCGGTGCCGACCGCCTCCAGCACCGCGTGCGCGCCCTGCCCGCCGGTCAGCTCGCGCACCGCCTCGATCGCCGCCTCGCCGCGCTCGGCGACCACGTCGGTCGCGCCGAACCGGCGGGCCAGGTCGGTCCGGGCCGTGTGCCGGCCCAGCGCGATGATCCGCCCGGCCCCCAGCCGGTGCGCGGCCAGCACCCCGCACAGACCGACCGCGCCGTCCCCGACCACCGCGACCGTGGAACCCTCCCGGACCCGCGCCGACACCGCCGCGTGGTGACCGGTCGCCATCACGTCCGACAGCGCCAGCAGACCCGGCAGCAGCTTCTCGTCGCCCAGCGCCTCCTTGGGCAGCTTCACCAGGGTGCCGTCCGCGAACGGCACCCGCACCGCCTCGCCCTGCCCGCCGTCCGAACCGACCTCGCCCCAGAAACCGCCGTGCGGGCAGGAGGTCTGCAGGCCCTCGCGACAGAAGTCGCAGGTGCCGTCGGACCAGACGAACGGCGCCACCACCAGGTCGCCCGGGCGGAAGCCGCGGACCTCGGCGCCGGCCTCCTCGACCACACCGAGGAACTCGTGCCCGATCCGCTGCCCGGCCACCCGCGAGGCGACACCGCGGTACGCCCACAGGTCGCTGCCGCAGATGCAGGCGTTCACCACCCGCACCACGACGTCGGTCGGCTGCTGCACGACCGGGTCCGGCACCTGTTCGATCCTGATGTCGTTGGGGCCGTGGATGACGGTGGCGCGCATGAGGGTTCGTCCTTCGCAGAGGTGTCCGCAGGGGTGGCGCGGACGACCGGAAAACAATCGACCAGATGTACGACGACTGCACCGCCCACTCTATTCCGGCCGGTCCCCGGCAACATTCCGGACAGCGGCGGACCGGGGCCGACCCGGCCGGACCGCCCGCCGCGACCGCCGGCGGGCCGTATTCTGTTGCACCATGTACGCGATCCAGCCCGAGACCCCCGGCGCAGCTCCGCGGACCGCCCCCCTCCCCGGCCAGCGGTCCGCCGCGCCCGACGCCGGCTACGCGGTGGTGGACGTCGAGACCACCGGCCTCGGCCGGACGGACCGCGTCATCTCGGCGGGCGTCTACCAGCTGGACGAGGAGGGCGAGGTCACCGACCACTGGTACACCCTGGTCAACCCCCAGCGCGACCCCGGCCCGGTCTGGATCCACGGCCTCACCGCCGACCAGCTGGTCGGTGCCCCCACCTTCCCGGAGATCGCCGGCGAGTTCGCCGAGCGGTTGCGCGGCCGGGTCCTGGTCGCCCACAACGCGCTCTTCGACTGGAACATGATCTCCCGCGAGTTCTCCCGGGCCGGCCTGCACGCCCCGGTCGACCAGCGGCTGTGCACCATGGTGCTCGCCCGCGACCTGCGGCTGCCGCTGCCCAACGGCAAGCTCTCCTCGCTCGCGGCGTACTTCGGCGTGCAGCAGCGCCAGGCGCACAACGCGCTCGACGACGCCCGGGTCCTCGCCGAGGCCTTCCGCCCCAGCCTGCACCTGGCCCGCTCGGGCGGCGTCCCGCTGCCGCTCCAGTCCTGCGTGGCCGTCACCGACCTCGGCGAGGACGCGCCCGCCTCCCCCTCCCGGGCCTCCTGGACCGGCGCGGCCTACCGCCAGGCCAAGAAGCGCCCGCCGTGCCCCTACCCCAACCCGGGGCGCTGGGAGGACGGCAGTCCGCTGGTCCAGGGCATGCGGGTGGCCTTCACCGGCGACACCGCCACCGACCGGGAACTGCTGGAGGACCGCGCCGTCGAGGCCGGCCTGCACATCGCCACCTCGGTGAGCCGGCTCACCAGCCTGCTGGTGACCAACGAACCGGGCAGCTGGAGCGGCAAGGCGCGCCGGGCCCGCGAGCTCGGCACCCCCGTCGTCGGCGAGGACGCCTTCCTCCAGTTGCTGCGCGAGGTCGCCCCGCACCCCGGTGCGTGAGCCCGTTGTGAACAGGGCGTACCGTGCCCATGTGTACCGTTTTCTGCTCTCCCGGCGCTGGCTGATCACCCTCCTGATCGCCCTGCTGCTGATCCCCACGACCGTCCGGCTGGGGTTCTGGCAGCTGCACCGCCACGAGGCGCGGGTGGACCGCAACGAGCTGATCGCCCGGTCCCTCACCGACCCGCCCGTGCCGTTCGACACCCTGTCGGCGGCGCCCGGCTTCGCCGTCCCCAAGGACCTCACCTGGCGGACCGTGACGGCCACCGGGCAGTACGACCCGGCGCACGAGTTCGTGGTCCGCAAGCGGACCGACTCCAGCGGCGACAAGATCGGCTACTTCGTGATCACCCCGCTGGTGCTCGCCGACGGCGCCGGCACCGTCCTGGTCAACCGGGGCTGGGTGGCCTCCGGCACCTCCGCCGTCGACTACCCCGCCGTCCCCGCCGCCCCGGCCGGCCCGGTCTCCCTGACCGGCCGGCTGCGCGCCGACGAGGCCGCCACCGGCAGCCTCAAGGACCGGGCCGGACTGCCGGACCGGCAGTTCAACCTGATCAGCTCCACCCAGCAGGCCAAGGACACCGGCGCCGCCCTGCTCGGCGGCTACCTGGAGCTCACCGCCACCGAGCCGGCCCCCGGCGACCAGCCCGAGCTGCTGCCCGAGCCCAACCACTCCGACATCGGGCCGCACATGGCGTACGCGATCCAGTGGTGGCTGTTCACCGCGCTGATCCCGGTCGGATTCGTGGTGATGGCGCGGCGCGAGGCCAAGGACCGCCGCAAGGAGGCCGGGGAGGCCGAGGGCCTGGCGGTCGCCGTCCCGGCCTGATCCCCCGGCTGCCCCGCCCGGTCCCCCGACCACCGGGTCCGGACCCACGACCACCAGGTCCGGACCCGCCGCCGTCCCGTCCCGGACCGGACCGGACCGGACCGGACCGGACCGGCGACCGTCAGAGCACGTCCTCCAGATCGCGCAGCAGCCGGGCCTTGGCCCGCGCCCCGACCACCGCCTTCACCGGCTCACCGCCGCGGAACACCATCAGCGTCGGCATCGACAGCACCCCGTAGGCCGCCTGGGTCTCCGGATTGTGGTCCACGTCCAGGCTGACCACCGTCAGCCGGTGCGCCTCCTCCCGGGCGATGTCCGCCAGGACCGGCGCCATCTGGCGGCACGGCGGGCACCAGTCCGCCGTGAAGTCCACCAGCACCGGCCCCTCGGCGGCCAGCACCTCGGCGGCGAAGGTCCCGTCCGTCACCGCCGTCACTCCCGCGATCCGCGTCATGCTCTACCTCTCCCCTGTGTTCCGGTCGGGGGCCGCGGACGCGGCCCACTCGCACAACGGCGGCTCCGCGGCGGCCCCGGCCGCCAGCGCGTCACGCTCCCGCTCCGCCCGGGCGAACTGCTCGGACACCCGGGAGCGGACCTCCTGCAGCCGGGCGATGCACTCGTCCAGCTCGGACAGCTTCCTCCGGTAGACGTCCAGCGAGGCCGGGCAGGAGTCGCCGTGCGGATGCCCCGCCTGCAGGCACTCGACGAACGGCCTGGTCTCCTCCAGCCCGAAACCGAAGTCCTGGAGGGTGCGGATCTGCCGGAGCAGCCGCACGTCCTCCTCCCCGTACGCGCGGTACCCGTTGCCGGTCCGACGGGCCGGGAGCAGCCCGAGCTGCTCGTAGTACCGCAGTGCCCGGGTGGTCGTCCCCGCCCGCTTCGCCAGTTCACCGATCCGCATGTCCGGACCCTGCCCTTCCGGCAGCCGTCCGAACGCCGCCTGGACCGACGGTAGACCTTGACGCCGACGTCAACGCCAGCGGCCGCGTCGGCCTCCGTGGCCGGCCCCGCCGCGCCCCCTACCTCCGGCCCCGACCCACCCGGCAGGATGTCCCCATGGATCTTGGACTGCAGGACAAGGTGTACGTGGTCACCGGGGCGACCCGGGGCCTGGGTCTGGCCACCGCCCGCGAACTCGCCGCCGACGGCGCCCGGGTACTGGTCACCGGCCGCGGCGCCGCCGCCGTCGACGCCGCCGTGGCCGGACTCACCGCCCTCGGCGGCGGACCGGACGCGGTGCACGGACTGGTGGCCGACAACGCCGACCCCGGCACCGCCGAACGGCTGGTCGCCGCGGCCGTCGAACGCTTCGGACGCCTCGACGGCATCCTGATCAGCGTCGGCGGACCGCAGGCCGGACCGGTCGCCACCGCCCCCGAGGAAGCCTGGCGGGACGCCTTCGAATCCGTCTTCCTCGGCGCCCTGCGGATCGCCCGCGCCGCCGCCGCGGCCCTCGGCGAGGGCGGGGTGATCGGCTTCGTGCTCTCCGGGTCGGTCCGCCAGCCCATCCTCGGCCTCGGCATCTCCAACGGCCTGCGCCCCGGCCTGGCGATGGCCGCCAAGTCGCTGGCCGACGAACTCGGACCGCGCGGCATCCGGGTGGTCGGCCTGCTCCCGGCCCGGATCGACACCGACCGGGTCCGTGAGCTCGACGCGCTCGGCGGCGACCCGGAGGCCTCCCGCGCCCACCACAGCGCCGCGATCCCGCTCGGCCGCTACGGCACCCCGGAGGAGTTCGGCAAGGTCGCCGCGTTCCTGCTCTCCCCCGCCGCCTCCTACCTCACCGGTGTGATGGTCCCGGTCGACGGCGGCGCCCTGCGCGGCCTCTGAGCCGCCGCCGGGCCGACGGTCCGTGGCGGGGGTCCGTGGCGGGGGTCCCCGAGCGGTCAGACCACGCGCGGCCGCTTGTTCCGCCGGTGCTGACGCCCGGTGACCTCCGGCCGGGCCGCCACCACCCGGATCCGCAGCTCCGCCGGCAGCTCCGGCAGCCCCAGACTGGCCCGCGCCCCGGTGCGCGGGCCGGTCTCGAAATGCTCCGCGAGCGCGGCCGGATCACCACCCGGGGTCATCCGCACGACCGCCCGCAGCCGGGGGTGCCGCCGCCCCCGCACCAGCCGGACGCCCACCCGCTCGACCTCCGGCAGGGCGACCGCGCCGCTCTCCACCACCTCCTCCAGGGCCCGGGTGCGCAGCCGCAGCCGCAACCCGGGCACTCCCGGTGTCGGCAGCGGGACGGTCGTCGGGCCGCTGCGGCGCAACTGCGCCAGCAGCCACCAGCCGGTGCCCAGCACCAGCAGGGAGAGTCCACCGATCACCACCGGCCACCACCAGGACCGGTCCTCCCAGCGGGTGCGCGCGCGGGCACCGAGCACCGGCCGGTCGGGCGAGGCGAGCGGCCAGCCGGACGGCGGGTCCAGGCCGAGCCGCCGGTACAGGTCGAGCCCGCCGAGCAGCGCCAGCAGCCCGGCCACCAGCAGCACCGCCCCGACCACCCCCAGCAGCAGCCGGTTGACCGCCGTCCGGCTCACCCGCCACCACCGCCCCGCGCCGGAGCCTCCGGCCCGCCGGCACCCGGCGTGCCGTTCTGCGCCGTGCCGCCGTCCGCCGTGCCGCCCTGCGCCGCACCGCCGTCCGCCGCACCGCCGTCCGACGCGCCGCCTTCCGCCACGCCGTCCTCCCGCACCGACTCCTCCTCCGGTACCGGGCCGGCTCCGGCCCGCCGACCGCGGCCCGCCGTCCGCACGTCCAACCGCAGCGGCCCGGCCAGGGTGACCGCCGCCAGCTCCTCGCGCAGCTGCCGCTGCACCGAGGCCGGATCGGCCGGTCCGACCAGCGCGATCCGCACCCGGCGCCGGTTGACCCGCACCTTGAGGTGCTCCACACCCGGCAGCCCGGCCGCCCGGTCGGCCAGCAGGGCGGCCACACCGGACCGGTCGATGGCCGCCGCCGTGTCCCCGTGCGGGCGCAGCGGCAGCCAGCGGCCGAGGCCGGGGGCGAGCGCCAGCCAGAGCAGCCAGCCGCCCAGCGCGGTCGCCGCCCCGGCGCCCAGCAGGACCACGAGATCGTCCGGGTGCCGGGCGGCCAGCTCGTCGGCGAGGTCCGTACGCCACTGCCGGGCCGGCTGCCCGGCCCGCACGGCCACCACGTCGTACAGCAGCGCCACGGCCAGGACCAGCAGCACGGTGGCCACCACGACGGCGGCCGTGGTGCGCGGCGCCCGCAGCCGGGGCACCTTCGCCGCCCGTTCGGCCGCCGGGTCCTCCGGGGCTCCGCCGGCGGACGGCTGCTCCCCGTCCGCTCCGCTCATACCCGTCCCTCCGGGCCCCGACGGCCGGGCCGGCGCACGACGAGGTCCGCCCGCCGCACGGCGGGCCCGGTCATCCAACAACCGCCGTGACAGGCCGGCCCGCCGCCCGGCCCCGGTCGACCCCGGCCCCAGCCCGGCCCGGTGCCGCCACCGCAGTGGCCGCCGGACGCCCAGACCTCCCGCCGGCCCACCCCGGCGCTCCGCCAGGTGCTCATCCCGCCGCCTCCGGCACCAGGTGCTCGACCACCACGACGACCTCGGCCACCCGGGTGGCCGTCAGGGCGCGGACGTCGGCGCCGATCCGGTCACGAACGGCACGGGCCAGGGCGGTGAGATCCGCGGGGAACGGCAGGTCGACGGTGACCCGCACGGTGACCGGGGCACCCGGCGTGGACGCCCGGTCCACCGAGACGGTGGGCGGCCCGCCGCGCGCGCTCCGCCCCTGCCAGGCATCGGCGAGCGCCTCCCGGGCGGCCCTGGCGGCGATCCGGGCGTAGACCCGGTCGGCGATCCGCAACCGGCCGCGCGTGCCGGGATCCCCGTGCGCGGGCGCGGGGACGAGGGCCGCCATCAGCGGCGCCGGTCGCGGCTGCGCAGCAGGTCGCCGAGCTCGCCGAGCTCGATGTCGCCCTCCAGCAGACGGCCGACCACGAATCCGACCACCCCCAGCGCGGCCACCAGCAGGAAGGCCGCGAACCCGCCGAAGTATCCGGCGAAGCCCAGGGCCATTCCCACCACCAGGCCGACGATGGCCAGGTTCATGCGTTCCACCTCGTCTTCCGCTGCGGGCTACTTCAGCTTGGGGCGCTGGCCGGAGGAGGGGGGCTCCTCTTCCTCCTCCACCACGTCGGGCTCGTCGGGCAGGTGGACGTCGTTGACGGCGATGTTCACCTCGACGACCTCGAGACCGGTCATCCGCTCGACCGCGTCCACGATGTTCTCCCGCACCTGGCGGGCGAGTTCGGGGATGACGACGCCGTACTCGACGACCAGCGCGATGTCGATGGCGGTCTGCTTCTCCCCCACCTCGGCCTTGATGCCACGCCCGATGCTGCTGCGCCCGCCGGGGACCCGGTCCCGCATCGCGCCGAAGGTGCGGGCGAGGCCGGAGCCGAGGGCGTGAATTCCGCTGACCTCGCGCGCGGCCATCCCGGCGATCTTCTCGACCACGCCGACGGCCAGCGCGGTGCGGCCGCGCTCGGCGACCGCCGTCGCGCCGTCGGCGCCCGTCGAGGACGCGGCACCGGCCGAGGGGTTCTTGTGCAGGGTGGCGGGCGTCGGAGTGTCAGGCATGGCTCATCTCCCGTTGTGCGGCTCCAGCTATATCGCAAATCGCTCCAACTCTGGCATTTCGCCACGGTTCCCGCCCCCGGAGCAGCCGGACGGACGGACGGATCGGGTGGGCAGCGGGAGGCGGGCGGGCAGCCGTCCGCCGGGCCCCTCCGTGCGTCCGTCCGCACCGCCCCACCTGATCCGGTGATCCGGCGAAAACTTTGCAAAGTGCGACTTTGCAAAGTGCCGCCCACCCGAACGGACGCGCACACGGACGGACGGGCAAGCGGGCGGACCAGCGGACGGACGAACGGCCGGACGGACGAAAAAGCCCGGGCCCGTGGGAGATCCCACGGGCCCGGGCCCCTCGAGCAGCTGTTTGCAAAGACCTCTCGCGTCCGAGGGGACTTTGCAAAGTCGCACTTTGCAAAGTCTCCTCGGGCACCGGGGCGGGCGTTCCGACCGCCCCGGGGGGTGCCGTCAGTCGCCGAGGCCGGCCAGGTCGCGGAGCCGGCGGGCCTGCGCCGCCCGTTCGGCCGAGCGCTGCTCGTCGTAGGAGCGGCCGGCAGCACCCTGGAGCAGGGCCTTGGTCTCGATGACCGCGTCGCGCGGCGCGGCGAGCAGGGCGGCGGCGAGGTCGCGGGCGGCGGCGTCCAGCTCGGCGGCCGGGACGGCGAGGTTGGCCAGGCCGATCGCGGTGGCCTCGTCGGCGCCGACCCAGCGGCCGGTGGCGCAGATCTCCAGCGCCCGGGCGTAGCCGACCAGGTCGGTCAGCGGCTTGGTGCCGGCGAGGTCGGGGACGAGACCGAGCGAGGTCTCCTTCATGGAGAACTGGACGTCCTCGGCGACCACCCGCAGGTCGCAGCCGAGGGCGAGCTGGAAACCCGCGCCGACGGCGTGGCCCTGGACGGCGGCGAGGGTGACCAGGTCGGACCGGCGCCACCAGGTGAAGGCCTCCTGGTAGCCGGCGATGGTGGCGTCGAGCTCCTTGTCCTCGGCGGCGGCCAGCTGGAGGAAGCTGGGCTCGCCGGGGATGCCCTCGGGGCTGAACATCGCGCGGTCCAGGCCGGCGGAGAAGGAGACGCCCTCGGCGCGGAGCAGTACCACCCGGACGTTCCCGGGCAGCTCGCGGCCGACCGAGGCGAGGGCGCGCCACATCGCGGGGGACTGCGCGTTGCGCCGCGCGGGCTGACAGAGGGTGACGACGGCGAGGTCGCCGTCGATCTCCAGGCGAACGCCGTCCTGCTCCCGGATCGGGGTCTGCGGATCGGTGGCGGGAGCGGTCATGCGGGGACCTCCGGTGGCGAGGGTGCTTGGCTACCGGAGAGTAACAAAACTGACGGCGCAGCGGCAGGGGCCCGCGGCCGATCGTCGCGCGGCGGCCTGCGACCGGGTCACGGCCGGGCCGCGACATGACGATCGGCGGCCGGTTCGCTCTGGCCGGGGGCGGGCGATCGACGGTCGCCTTCCCGGTCGGCGCCCTGCCGCCGAGTCATCCGTCCGATGAAGTGACGGGGCGTCAGGAACCGGCCCCGGCTGCGGCTTTGTTCTTGCCCCGCGTAGCACCGCCGCGGCCCCGGAGGATCACCCCGGATTCGCTGAGCATTCGGTGCACGAAGCCGTACGAGCGACCGGTCTCCTCCGCGAGGGCGCGAATGCTCGCCCCGGAGTCGTACTTCTTCTTGAGATCGGCCGCGAGCTTCTCACGCGCGGCACCGGTTACCCGGCTGCCCTTTTTCAGAGTCTCGGCCACCCGTGCCTCCTCGTAGCGTTGCTCGGTCAGATTCCCATGATCACCCATCCACCGCGTCCTGGCCACCCATTCGACAAGGTCCATGTCTGGAATGGGCGGTCCTGCGGTGGTGATCCGAGCGCACAAGGGCGCTCACGCTGAGTGCACGCCCCCGGAGGTCTACCGCCGTTCGGAGCGAATGGGCTGATCAGCAGCGTGGGCCCGCCCACGATCGAGTGGTGGGCTGACGGAAGCTCCTCAAACGGAATGCGCGACCCCTTCATTCCCGGACACGCCGGAAGGAGTAGTTTTTCTGGCGCAGAAAGCGGAGGAAGCGTCTACCGCCGGCCGGACGGGAACACGAAGGCCCGGTCGTCCGTACGGACGACCGGGCCCTGACGTGGCGGAATCAGGCCAGCGAGACCAGGTCGGCGTAGGCCGGGCTCCAGAGGTCCTCGACGCCGTCGGGGAGCAGGATGATCCGCTCCGGCTGGAGCGCGTCGACCGCGCCCTCGTCGTGGGTGACCAGCACGACCGCGCCGCTGAACTCGCGCAGCGCACCGAGGATCTCCTCGCGGCTGGCCGGGTCCAGGTTGTTGGTCGGCTCGTCGAGCAGCAGCACATTGGCGCTGGAGACCACCAGCGAGGCCAGCGCGAGCCGGGTCTTCTCGCCGCCGGAGAGCACCCCGGCCGGCTTGTCGACGTCGTCGCCGGAGAACAGGAACGAACCGAGGATCTTGCGGATCTGCACCAGGTCGGTGTCGGGTGCCGAGGAGCGCATGTTCTCCAGCACCGTGCGCTCCGGGTCCAGGGTCTCGTGCTCCTGGGCGTAGTAGCCGATCTTCAGGCCGTGGCCCGGGATCACCTCGCCGGTGTCCGGCTTCTCCACCCCGGCGAGCATCCGCAGCAGGGTGGTCTTGCCGGCGCCGTTGAAGCCGAGCACGACGACCCGGGAGCCCCGGTCGATGGCCAGGTCGACGTCGGTGAAGATCTCCAGCGAGCCGTAGGACTTGGACAGCCCGCTGGCGGTCAGCGGGGTCTTGCCGCACGGGGCCGGGTCCGGGAAGCGCAGCTTGGCGACCTTGTCGTTCATCCGGACCTGCTCCAGGCCGGAGAGCAGCTTGTCGGCGCGGCGGGCCATGTTCTGCGCGGCCACGGTCTTGGTGGCCTTGGCGCGCATCTTGTCGGCCTGCGCGTTGAGGGTCGCGGCCTTCTTCTCGGCGTTGGCGCGCTCGCGCTTGCGGCGCTTCTCGTCGTCCTCGCGCTGCTGCTGGTACTGCTTCCAGCCCATGTTGTAGACGTCGATCGCGGAGCGGTTGGCGTCCAGGTAGAAGACCTTGTTGACGACCGTCTCGACCAGCTCGACATCGTGCGAGATGACGATGAAGCCGCCCTTGTAGGTCTTCAGGAAGTCCCGCAGCCAGACGATCGAGTCGGCGTCGAGGTGGTTGGTGGGCTCGTCGAGGAGCAGCACGTCGGAGTCGGAGAACAGGATCCGGGCCAGCTCGACGCGGCGGCGCTGACCGCCGGAGAGGGTGTGCAGCGGCTGGTTGAGGATGCGGTCCGGCAGGCCCAGCGCGGCGGCGATGGTGGCGGCCTCGGCCTCGGCGGCGTACCCGCCCTTGGTGAGGAACTCGGTCTCCAGGCGCGCGTACTTCTTCATCGCGTTCTCCTGGGTGGCGCCCTTGCCGTTCGCCATCCGGTCCTCGTTCTCGCGCATCTTCTTCAGCACGGTGTCGAGGCCACGGGCGGAGAGGATGCGGTCCTTGGCCAGGACGTCGAGGTCGCCGGTGCGCGGGTCCTGCGGCAGGTAGCCGACCTCGCCGGAGCGGATCACGCTGCCGGCCGCGGGGATGCCTTCGCCGGCCAGCACCTTGGTCAGCGTGGTCTTGCCGGCACCGTTGCGCCCGACCAGGCCGATCCGGTCACCGGCGGCGACCTTGAAGTTCGCGGACTCGATCAGGATCCGGGCGCCGGCGCGCAGTTCGAGGCCGTTGACGGAAATCATGGCTGGGCACTACTCCTGGGACGTGGGCGGGCGACCGGACGGGCTCGGGCCGGGGCGGCGGGAAGGGGCGTCGTCGACGGGGTTCGGCGGACCGCTCGGGGCGGTGCCGCGCACCCGCTAGTGCCCGGAGAGAACAGCCATGACGGCAAGTCTACCGGGCCGCGCGCGCGGCCCCGGAGGAGCCGCCCGCCCGGGGGCACCGGGCGGGCCCCGGCGGCGGGACCGGGGGGGCCGGCCGCCGGCCGCTAACGGGCCTGCGGGCTGTCCGCGTCCGGCGCCGCGCAGCCGCCGGCCGGGGGGACGGCGGCGAACGGCTCGGCCACGCTGCCGCAGGCGGCCTCGGGGGCTGCGGCCCAGGTGTCGAAGACCCGCGGGGCGACGATCGGGCCGTCCGAGATCAGTACCCGGCGCCCGTCGAGCGCCTTCATCGAGACGCCGGGACCGGCGTTCAGCTGCCAGCCGGTGCTGTCCAGCCGGTAGCCGGAGATGCCGCCGGAGACCTGCTGCCCGGTGCTGTTGGCGCAGCTGCGCGGGACCAGCACCGCGTAGTCGGTGGCGACCGTACGCTCCGGGTCGTAGACGCAGTTGCCGGCGGGCTTGGAGTTGTAGCGCAGGTCGCCGTCGGCGTCCCGGAAGCCCATGGTGAGCTGGGGCGTGACCACGGCCACCCAGGGCGTGGTCTGCTGGACGGTGCGCAGCGCGGCGGCGGCCCGCTCGGTGGCCAGTTGCTTGCGCTGCTCCTCGGTCCGCTTGTCGGCGCCCGGCTCGCCGGCGCCGCGCAGCCAGTCCGCGAGGCCGGGTACCGCCCGGTGCCAGCGGACCTGCTGGTCGCCGGGGCGCACCGAGGTGACCAGGCCGTCGTCCCAGACGACCACGGCGTTCTCGCCCGCGGTCGCCAGGTAGAGCGCGGTGGCGCCCTCCCGCTGGTAGGACCAGGCGTGCTCGCCGGTGGCCCGGTGGTAGGCCTCCAGGCCGGGGCCGACCCGCAGGTCGAGGTCGGCGGCGTCGAGGGTCGCGGTGGCGTCGGTGCTCGGGTCCGTGGCGCTCCGTGCGGCCACCCGGTCGCCGAACGGGACCGGCTTGTTGGCGTGCGCGGCGGCGCCCGCCACAAGGACCAGCAGCACCGCCAGGGCAGGCAGGATCGATCGGGGGCTGAGGGCGCGCGACTTCCAGGACACGGGCGGAGCGTACCTTTCGGCGGCCGCGCGAGTCAGCCGCGATTCGCCGTGCCGCCGAACGGCGCAGGCGCTCGGGCCGGCTGCGCGCGGGTCTCCCGTACCCGCCCGGCGACCTGCGCCGTCGGGCCCGGAGGGCCTCCGGTCGGGGCCGCGCGGTAGGGCTCCCGGGACGGTCAGGACTGTTACGGAGGTGATACACGGCACACCGCCGGACGGCGTTCGAATATCGCCCACTTTAGGGTGACATTCGGCTTTTCCCCGGTCGGGCGGCCCTACTGTCGGCAATCGGGACACCACCGTGCGTGCCCCTGTCCGCCTCCGCCCAGCCTGCCCCGCCCGCGGCACCGTCCGGGGAACCGCCCGAGGAGAGACCATGCGATTCGGCCGCCTGGCGCTGGCCGCCGCCACCCTGCTGCTGCTCACCACGGCCGGTGTTCCGGCCGGCACGCCGCTGGGCCAGACGGAGCGGCACGCCCTCTCCTCGGACGGGATCTCGCCGCGCGGGGCCGCGCCCCGCCCGGTGGTGCAGCGGCCGCCGCACGAGCCGCCGTTCGGGGCCTTCGTCGGTTCCTGGGACAAGTACATCCCGCAGATCGGGCGGTACTCGCAGTGGCTGGGCAACGCGAACATGCAGGTCGGGCACACCTATCTGGCGGGCAACGGCTGGGCGGACATCGAGGGCGAGCCGGTGGTGCTCGGCCTGTGGTCGCAGTGGCGGCTGGCGGACCCGTCCCGGATGCTGATCCTCGGCGTGCCGATGCTGGTGCCGAACGAGGCCGGTGTGCCGGACGGCGAGGTGGCGCGGCTGCTGGCCCAGGGGGCGCGCGGTGACTTCGACCGGCATTTCCTGAAGCTGGCCCGGCGTCTGGTCGCGCTCGGCGGCGCGGACACGGTGCTCACGCTCGGCTGGGAGATGAACGGCGTCACCTACACGCACCGCTGCAAGCCCGATCCGGCCGCCTGGAAGACGTACTGGCGGCGGATCGTCACGGTGATGCGTTCGGTGCCGGGGCAGCGCTTCCGGTTCGACTTCACGCCGAACCGGGGGCTGGACGCGATCCCGTGGACGAAGTGCTACCCGGGGGACGACGTGGTCGACATCCTGGGCATGGACAGCTACGACCAGCCGGCCGGCGGGACCTTCGACGACTACGTGCGCGAGCCGTACGGGCTGCAGGACCAGGTGGAGTTCGCGGCCAAGCGCGGCAAGCCGGTCTCGTACCCGGAGTGGGGGCTGTTCCGGAACGGGGACAACCCGGAGTTCGTGCAGCGGATGGTCGAGTGGATCCGGACCCACGACACCGCGTACCAGACCGTCACCGACTACTGCCCGCACGGGTTCTGGCAGTGCGACCGGAACCCGCGGGCCGGTGCCCGGTTCAGGCAGCTGATGGCCGGCTCGAAGGGGGCCCCGGCGGCGCCGACGCCGCCGCCGGCACCGGTCGCACCGGTGGCGCCGAGCGTCCCGGCGCAGCCGGCGCAGCCCGGTGCGCCGACCGCGCCGCCCTCGCCGTCCGCCACCCCGACGGCGCCGCCGAGCCCCGGGGGGCCGGGCGAGCCGTCGCCGTCGGCGGCGCCGACGGCCCCGGTCAGTCCGACCGCCCCGGCGGTCCCGTCGTCGCCGCCCGCGGTGCCCTCCCCCTCGCCGACCGCCCGGCCGGGGTGGCACTGGTGGCCCTGGTGGTAGCGGGGCGGGCGGTCAGCCGCGGCGGCGGGCGGCCAGCGCCGCCTTGAGCCGCGGCATCCGGGTGCTGAGCAGGTGGACCGCCGCCCGCCGGGCGCGGACGGCGCCGCCCCGGGCCGCGGCCGCCGGGGCGGGGCCGCGCGGGCCGAACAGCAGCCGCTGGTTCGGCAGCCGGTCCGGGCGCCAGCGCTGCTTGTAGGCCTCCTGGCCGCGCAGCAGGCTTATCACCGGGATCCCCGCCGCCAGCGTCTCGTCCAGCGCGGCGCCGAACAGCAGCCCGGCGATGTCCAGCCGCTCGCGCAGCCGGGGGTGCGCGCCGTACAGGTAGAGGCCGCTGTAGGAGGGGCAGAGCAGCACCAGGTTGACCGCCAGCAGTTCGCCGTCCAGCCAGAACCGGTGCACGGCGGCGCCGCCGGCGGCGACCAGTGCCGCGGTGGACTCGGTGAGGTGCCGGGAGAACCGCTCGGTGCGGTGCTCCGGTGTCACCCCGCGCTCCTCCCACTGGACGAAGTGCAGCCGCAGCAGCGCCTCCAGTGCCTCCGGGACCTCCTCGGGGCTCGTCGCGCGCACCTCGACGCCGGATTCGGCGATCCGGCGCAGCTTGACCCGGCTGCGCTGGGCGGTCTTCCCGGGCAGCCGTTTGAGGAGCTGGTCCATCGGGACGGCGGGCAGGTACTGGCAGAGCGAGTCGGTGAAGCGGTGGCGCCGGCCGCGCCACTGCTCGAAGACCCGCTGGACGGCCGCCTCCGGGTGGACCTCGCGCAGCTCCAGGCTGTGCCAGGGGCGGGTGAGCGGGAGGGCGGCGGCGAACTCGGCGGCGGCCCGGTCGGCGCAGGCGTCGTCGAGCAGGATGTCGGTGAAGTCGACCAGGCCGCCGCCGAGGCCGGTGAGTCCGCCGAGCGGGCCGCCGCGGCGGTGGAAGGCGCCCGCGCCGACCAGCAGGCCCTCGCGCCGCACCAGCAGCACGACCAGGGCGCCGGGGCGGCCGTAGTGGCGCCACCAGGAGCGCTGCCAGGCGGCGGTCTGGAAGGTGGTGGCCGTGCGGCAGCGGGCGGCCAGGTCGTCCCACTCCTCGGCGAGGGTGTCGAGGGCGTCGTCCTCGTGGCGCAGCTCGGTGGTCCAGCGGGGCGAGCGGGCCTGGGCGGGGAGGCCCGCGGTGGGGGTGACGGCCTCGGTGCTCATCGTCCGCCCCCCGCCGTCGTCCCGGCCCGGGCCTCGGCCCGCGGCTCGGTCGTGGGACCGGTGCCCGCCCCGGCGGGCCCGGCCTTCGCCGTTCCGGACCTCTCGGCCCCGGACCTCTCGGCCCCGGACTTCGCGGCCCCGGACGTCGCGGACCCGGACGTCGCCGTCTCGGGCTTCGCGGTACCGGACTTCGCGTTCCCGGGCTTCGCGGTCGCGGCATCGGTCGGCCCGGACGGGCCGGCGGGGTCGGGGTCCGGTTCGGCGGCGCGCGGGCGCGGGGCGGTCGCGGGACCGGACCCGGCGGGCAGTTCCTCGGCAGCGGTCCCGGTCCCCCGGCGGCGGGTCATCATCACCAGCGCGCCGATCAGTACCCCGGCCGCGCCGCCGACCGCGACGTCCAGCTTGCCGGAGGGCGTGGTCGGCCGGTCCGGTTCGGCGGCGGCCGCCAGCGGGACCAGGCGGACGCCGGTCTCCTTGCTGCTGCCGTTGGCGAACGCCACCAGCGAACGCGCGACCGCGTCCGCCGCCAGGACCGCCTCCCCGGGCTCGGCGCCGGTGCCGGTGATCTCGATCATCGGGGCGTCCGGCGAGGTGGTGCCGTGCACCAGGCTCTCCAGTTCGCCGCGGCTGTGCCCGGTCTCGGCGGCGGCCGCCGCGAGCACCTGCGGCTGGCCCGCCAGCCGGCCGTACGCCTGGGCGAAGTTGACCGCGGTGGCGGCCTGGCCCTGGGCGTCGGGCACCACGATCACATAGGAGTTGGCGGCGTACGAGGGGTGGGCGACGACGGCGTACCCGGCGCCGGCGGCGGCGCCCAGCGGCACCGCGAGGGCCATCGGCCACCATCGGCCGACGAGCCGACGGGCACTGCGGCGCGATTCGCTCATGGGGACTCCTTGGCTATGAGGGCCGCCCGGCCGGCGGCCCGGTGTCTGCGGGGGTGCTGCCGGCTCAAGCCCGGGCCAGCCGGTCGTAGAGCGCACCGAGGTCGGCGGCGACCCGGACGATGTCGTAGTGGCCGACCGCGGGCGGCCTGGGCAGCGGGTCGGCGCCGAGGTCGTCGAGGTGGCGCAGGTCGCGCAGCGCGGCCGTGTAGGCGGCCGCCCCGGAGGGGATCCGGCGGGCCTGCGGGGCGGCGCTGGGCGGCAGTTCGTCCAGGGCCGGGCAGGCGCTGTGGCGCACCGGCAGGCCGGCCGCGAGCCCCTCCAGCACGCCGAGGCCGAAGGTCTCCTCGGTGGAGGGGGCGGCGAGCACGTCGAGTGCGGTGAGCAGGTCGGGGACGTCGTCGCGTTCGCCGGTCAGGACGAGGCGGTCGCGGACGCCGAGGTCGTCGGCCAGACGTTCCAGGGCGGCGCGTTCGGGGCCTTCGCCGATCAGCACCAGTCGGGCGGCGGGGTCCAGTGCGGCGAGTGCCTCCACCAGAACGGCGAAGCGCTTGCCGGGGACGAGCCGGCCGATCCCGCCGATCACCCAGGCGTGCGGCGGGAGGCCGAGTTCGGCGCGCAGGCGGGCGCGGGTGCCGGCCCGGTCGGCGGGCGGGTGGTGGTAGCGGGCGGCGTCGATGCCGTTCGGGATGAGTTCGACCCTGGCCGGCGGCACGCCCCAGGCGTGCAGGGTCTGGGCGACCTGCCGGGAGACCGCGACGGTGGTGGTGCCGAGGCGTTCGGCGGCCAGGTAGAGGCCCTTGACGCCGCGGGTGACCGGGCGGCCCTCGATCACTCCGGCGTGCAGCGAGTGCTCGGTGGCGACCACCGCCCGGACGCCGGCGAGCCGGGCGGCGAGCCGTCCGTAGAGTCCGGCCCGGTAGAGGTGGGTGTGCACCACGTCGTAGCGGCCGGCCCGGACCAGGCGGGCCAGCCGGGGCAGCGCGCCGAGGTCGCGGTTGCCGCGCATGCCGAGGTGGTGGACGGTGATGCCGTCGGCCCGCAGCGCGGCGGCCACGGTGCCGGGGTTGGTCAGTGCGAGGACTTCGCACTGCTGGTGGGCCGGCAGGTGGCGGAGCAGCAGGTGGAGCTGGCGTTCGGCGCCGCCGGAGGCGAGGCCGGTGACGATGTGCAGGATCCTCACGGCACCCTCCGGAGGCGTCCGGCGCGGGTGGCGAGGCGGTGGCGGCGGAGTTCGGTGACGGTGTCGCGCAGGCGGTGGCGGCCGCGTTTGGCGCGCAGTCGCCAGGCGCCGTCGCGGTCGCCGACGTAGCAGCGGGGCAGCGCGTACCGGCCGGTGAGCGGGGAGTGCGCGATGGCGCAGGCGTAGTCGTAGCCGGCGTCGCGGACGGCCAGGGTGGCGGCCAGGTCGACGGCTCCGTAGGGGTAGCAGAAGCCGGTGACGGGGCCGCCGACGACCTCTTCCAGGAGCCGTCGGCTCTCCCGGGTCTGGGCGGTCAGCACGTCGGCGGGGAGTCCGGGCAGGGCCTGGTGGCCGAGGCCGTGGGAGCCGATCTCCCAGCCGGCGGCGGCGAGGTCGGTGACCTCCTGCACGGTGAGCAGGGTCTTGCGGGGGCCTTCGCTGTCCCAGTCGTTGGCGCGGCCGAGCAGGTCGGCGACGACGTAGGCGGTGGCGGTGAAGCCGTAGGCCTGGAGGATCGGTACGGCGTGGCGGGCGAAGTCGGCGTAGCCGTCGTCGAAGCTGAGGCCGACCAGCCGGTCGGCCCGCCCGGCCGCCCTGGCCCGGATCAGCTCGCGGACCGAGACGCCGCGCTTGCCGCGCCGGTGCAGCCAGGCGATCTGCTCGGCGAACCGTTCCGGGCTGACGGTGAGCCGGTACGGGTCCTCCTTCTCGACGGCCACCGAGTGGTACATCAGGATCCACGGCGAGGTGGTCTCGGCGGTGGGGGCGTCGGTGAGGGGGCGGCGGCTCCTGGGCAGCCGGGCCGCCGGCCGGCGGGCGCCGGGGTACGGCGGGTCGGTGTGCGGCGCGTCGGCGCGCGGCCTGTCGGTGGCCGGCGCGTCGGCGCGCGGCCCCTCGGTGAGCGGCACGTCGGTGAGCGGCGCTTCGGTGCGCCGGCCGCCGGCCGTCGGCGCGGCCGGGCGGCGTACGCCCGGCGGGGCCGACCTGACGGTTCCCCGTTCAGCGTCCATGAGGAGGGTTCCCTTCATCGGCGACAGGTGACGGGTCGGGAACGGGTCCCAGGACCCGGACGGCGGCGCGGACCGGACCGCGCACCTCGTGGGCGCCGAGACCGGTGCCCAGGGCGGCGAAGGCCAGCGCGACGGTGAGGCCGCCGAGGACGGTGGAGAGCAGCGGGTCGGCGGTGAGGCCGGCCACCGGCGCGCCGAGGGCGGCGGCGCCGGCCGCGGCGGCGAGCAGCCGGGCCTGGCCGCCGAGGACGCGCCGCAGGCGCAGCGGGATGCCGCGCAGGACGAGGCCGCGCAGCAGCAGGGCGGCGGCGGTGGTGATGCCGGCCGCGTTGCCGGCGGCCAGGCCGAGGGCGCCGAAGCGGGGGGTGGCGAGCAGTCCGACGGTGACGGTGACGACGAGGCCGAGGGCCATCGCGGCGGCCGGGTACCAGTCGAGCAGTCGGCGGCCGCCGTCCTCGGGGCTGGGGTCGGCGGCCCGGCGGACCACCGGGCGCAGCGAGAAGTAGGGGCGGATCATGACGCCGATCAGTGCCTGGGCGAGCAGGCCTAAGCTGTAGACGCGGATCACGGCGGCGGTGGCGGCGGTGTCGGTGGGACCGAAGGCGCCGCGTTCGAAGAGCAGGGCGACCACGGAGGGGGCGCAGGCCATCAGGAAGGCGGTGCCGAGCAGGACGACGGCCGCGGCCTGGCCGAGGTCCTTCTCGACCCGGTCGCGGGCGGCGGTGAGGTCTCCGGCGGCGAGGGCCCGGGCGACCAGCGGGAAGGTGACGGTGCAGATGAGGATCCCGGCGGTCATGGCGAGCTGGGAGACCTTGGCGGCGTAGTTGAGGTGGGAGATGGTGCCGGGCGGCAGTCCCGAGCCGAGGTAGCGCTCGATGAAGACCTGGGCCTGGCGGGTGAGGGTGAACGCGCCGACGGGGAGCAGCGCGAGCGGGATCAGGACCAGCGCGTTGCGGGAGCGACGGGCGCGGGCGGCGCGGCCGGGGCCGGTGCGCAGGGCGCGCAGGGACGGGCCGATCAGCAGGCCGGCCATCAGGAGGCTGCCGAGGGCGACGCCGATCGCGGCGGAGCGCACGCCCCACAGGGCGTGGCAGCTGAGCAGGACGACCAGGATGCCGAGGTTGTAGGCGACGTAGATGCCGGCCGGGGCGGTGAAGCGGTGGTGGGCGCGCAGGGCGGCGGCGAGGTAGCCGGCGACGCCGAACGGCAGCACGGTGATCGCGGTGATCCGGGTGCAGGTGACGGCGAGTCGGGGGTCGGCGAGGCCGGGGGCGAGCAGGTCGACGAGCTGGGGGGCGCCGAGGGCGGCGCCGAGGGAGAGGGTGGTGAGGGCGAGCAGCAGCCAGGGCAGGGTGGCCCGGACGACCTGGCGGACCGGGTCGGGGCCGTCGGGGCGTTCCTCGCGCAGGACCAGGGCGAGGGCGAAGGCGGGCACCATGAGGAAGGACATGGCGTCCTCGATCAGCAGGGGTGCGGCGGTCTCGGGGACGGTCCAGGCGACCAGGAAGGCGTCGGTGCCCTGGTTGGCGCCGAAGTAGCGGGCGAGCAGGAGGTCGCGGAGCAGTCCGAGGGCGGAGCCGGCGGCGCTGAGGACGGCGGTGACGCCGAAGGCCCGGGCGAGGAAGCGGCTGCGGGGGGCGGCGGCCGGTCCCGGTCCGGGCGGGGCGGGGCGGGGGGCCGGCAGGGTGGTGGGCAGCGCGGTCGGTCGGTCGGTCGTCATGGCGTGCCCGCCGGGGGTCGGGCCGCGCGGGCGGCGAGGCCGAGGACGACCGAGGTCAGCACCGTGGTGGTGCCGCCGATGTCGGCGTAGAGGAAGTCGATCAGGACCCAGGTGAGCAGGGCGAGGGCGGCGAGGGCGGGGCCGCGGCCGCGCGCGTGGCGCAGGCAGCCGAGCAGGAGGCCGAGGAAGAGCATTCCGTAGGCGACGATGCCGATCAGGCCCTGTTCGCTGAGGACCAGGAAGTACATGTTGTGCGGGGAGAGCAGGGGTTCGCGCTGGAAGCCGATGGTGGCGTCGGCGGCGTCGCTGCCGGATGAGAGCCGGAGCGGGGCGTGGCTGTCGCGCAGTTGCTGGAAGGCCTTGGGGCCGGCTCCGGAGACGGGGTGGTCCTGCCAGATCCGGCCGGCGGTGGCCCACAGGTCGTAGCGGTCGGAGACCGACTGGTCGGGGGCGGCGGAGACGGAGCCGATGGAGCTGAGCCGGTCGGTGACGCCGGAGCCGCCGAGGCCGAGGCCGCCGACGAGGACGACGGCGGCGGCCGCGCCGAGCAGGGCGCCGCGGACGGCGAGCCTGGCGTCGGCGCGCAGCAGCAGGACGGTGGCGGCCGCGGCGGTGGCGATCCAGCTGCCGCGGCTGAAGGAGACGGCGAGCGGGAGGGCGAGGAAGGCGGCGGCGGCGAACATGGCCCGGCGCAGCCGGGGGTCGCCGTCGGGTCCGCGTTCGCCGAGGGCGAGGGCGAGGGCGGCGAGCAGACCGTAGGCGACGACGGTGGACATCGCCATGATGTCGAGGGCGCCGAAGGTGCCGACGGCGCGGATCGGGCGGCCGGTGTAGGAGGCGCCGGTCCCGGTGAGGAACTGGTGGACGCCGACGACGCCCTGGATCAGCGCGGCGGCGACGAAGGAGCCGAGGACGAGGCGCTGGTCGGTGCGGTCGCGCAGGGAGCAGAGCACGGCGGCGGGGACGAGCACGAACACCTGGGTGAGCCGGACGAAGCCGGTGAGGCTGGTCGCCGGGTCGATGGACCCGACGGTGGCGACGGCGGCGGCGGTCACGATCGCGCCGAACCGGACGGCGTCGGCGCGGCCGAGGGCGGGGGTACGGCCGCGCAGCAGGTTGACGGCGGTGAGGGCGACCAGGGCGAGCGAGGCGAGGTCGGCGGCGGTGACGTGGACGGCGGCGGCGACGTCCTTCTCCCCGGTGGGGACGCAGACCAGCAGCACGGTGGCGGCGGCCAGCAGGGCTGGGCGTTCCTGGAGGACGCCGCCCGCACGCCGTAACAGCCGGGCGGGGTGCGGTGGTGCGGCGAGGGTCAGGGCCACGGCGTTGTTCAGCTCCCGTCCGGGTGGAGCATGAGGGCCGCGGTGCGGCACAGGATCTTGACGTCCTGCCAGAGGCTCCAGCTCTCGATGTAGCGGTTGTCGAAGCGGGCCCGGTCCTCGATCGAGGTGTCCCCGCGCAGGCCGTTGACCTGGGCGAGGCCGGTGAGGCCGACGGGGACGCGGTGGCGGTCCGCGTACTCGGGGTAGGCCTGGCTGAACCGCATGACGAAGTAGGGGCGTTCGGGGCGGGGGCCGACGAGGCTCATGTCGCCGCGGAGCACGTTCCACAGCTGCGGGAGTTCGTCGAGGGAGCTGCGGCGCATCAGCCGGCCGACGGCGCCCATCCGGTGGTCCTGGGAGATGTTCCAGCGGGTCGCGGACTCGTGCTCGTTGCTGGGCCGCAGGGTGCGGAACTTGAGGACGGTGAAGACCCGGCCGTCGAGGCCGGTGCGCTGCTGGCGGAAGAGGACGCCGGGGCCGGTGTCGAAGCGGACGGCGAGCGCGCAGAGGGCGAGTACGGGCGAGAGCAGCAGCAGGCCGGTCGCGGCGGCGGTGACGTCCAGGGTCCGCTTGGCGGCCCAGCCGGGGCGGCGGGTGGCGGCGCGGCCGACCCGCAGGCAGGGGTAGCCCCAGAGGTGGTCGGCGCCGGTGAGACGGCCGGCAGTGAGGGAGCCGTACTCGCGCAGGGCGGGGACCAGCCAGACCTGGCAGCCGAGGCGGGCGGCGTCGCGCAGGGCGGCGGCGGTCTCGGCCTCGTCGGCGGCGCCGGCGGTGGCGACCACGTGGTGGACGCGGTGGCGGCGGACTTCGCGTTCGAGTACTTCGCGGCCGCCCAGCACGGGCAGGTCGGTGTCGCCGGCGAGCAGCGGCGGGTCGGGGTCGAGGAAGCCGATCGGGCGCATCCCGTACTCGCCGCGTTCGTTGAGGGCGGCGGCGACGCGGCGGCCGAGGCGGCCGGCGCCGAGCACCAGGACGGGGCTGGGGCGGCTGCGGCGGATCCGGCGCACCAGGTGGTAGAGCAGGGCGCGGCCGCAGACGGCGAGCAGGAGCTGGGTGCCGAGCAGGACGATCAGCCGGGCCGGGGTGGCGGGGCCGGTGTCGGGCCAGTGGCCTTCGAGGCAGCCGGCCAGGCTGATGGCGAAGGCGGAGGCGACGAGCGCCCGCGCGGTGAGGGCGGGCAGCTCGTCGAGGACGGAGAGGGTGAGGCGGGTGCGGTAGAGGCCGCCGGCCAGGTTGAGCAGGAGGAGCAGGGGCAGCAGGGCGGCGACGCCGAGCAGGGGTGCCACCCGGACGGCGGGGTCGAGGGCGCGGTTGGCGACGCCGGTGGCGGTGCAGAGGGCGAGGGCGTCGACGGCGACCAGGGCGACGGGCAGGGCGAGCCGGGCGCGGACCGGGCGGCGGTGCCGGCGGGCCGGGGCGGCGCTGCGGGTCTGGGCGGAGCGCGCCGGGCGGTCGAGCAGCCCGGTGGCGGGCCGGGGCGGGCCTGACAGGGACCGCCCGGGCCTTGGCACGCTGTCGTGGTCAATGGTCATCAGCGCACGAACTCCCCTGCTGTGTGCCCGGGGTGACGGCGGCCCGGCACCGGTTGGCCCGGAGCGGCCGTCCCGGCCCGGTGGGCGCGGTCCTGACAGCACCTGCTGCCGCTGGCGGCTTTCGATTTCCTCGCGAATTTCCGGCGTGAAATCGAAACGAAGCAGGCAAAATCAGACGTTACCGAACGCTGGCTTGAATGCTGGAAGTTGACTTGCCATTTCATTCCAGCCGCCCATTAATAGGTATTTCTGATTTCACCCCTCATCCACAACCGGTTGAGGGTGCGAATACGACGGCGCCGGATCGGCGGGTCATTCACGGCATGTGAAACGATCAGATCCGCTGCGGGACACGGGCGCGGCGCCGCCCGGCCGCCGGACCGGCCCCCAGCAGGTCGCGGTAGAGCGCGTCCACCTGTTCGACCACCGAGCGAACATCATGGCGGGCCGCGGCGTGCTCGCGCAGGCGCAGCCCGCGCCGCTCGCACTCGATCGGATCGGACAGCGCCTCGGCCATTCGAGTGACCAGCGCGTCCGCGTCGCCGGGCGGCACCACGGCGGACGCGCGTTCGACCGGCGGCAGGCACTCCCGCGCGCCCGGCACATCGGTCAGCAGCACCGGACGCCCGGAGGCCATCGCCTCCAGCGGGGCCAGTGCCATGCCCTCCCAGCGCGAGGGCAGTACCACCAGATCGGCCGCCGCCAGCCACGGCCGGGGGTCCGCGACGTCCCCCACCAGCCGGACCCGGGACGGCTCGGCGCCCTCCCGGACCGTCGCGGCCAGCCGGGTCTCCTCCGGTCCGCCGCCGACCAGCGCCAGCCGGGCGGCCGGCACCCGGCGCGCCACCTCCGGCCAGGCGGCGAGCAGCACGTCCTGGCCCTTCTGGCGGCAGAGCCGGCCCACGCAGACCGCGAGCGGGGCGTCGAGCTCCAGACCGAGCGCGATCCGGGCCGCCCGGCGGTCGGCGGGCGCGTAGTGGCGCACGTCCACGCCGTTGGGCACCACCGCCCAGTCGGCGTGCAGTCCGGCCGCGATGCCGTCGGTCCGCTCCTGGACCGAGACGCAGAGCAGCCGGTGCGCCCAGCGGGTCGCGTACCGCTCCCAGCGCAGGGTGGCGGCGGCCAGCGCGCCGTCCACCGCGGCGAAGGACCAGGCGTGCGGCTGGAAGACCGTGGGCACCGCGCCGCGGACGGCCAGCCGGCCGGCCAGCCCGGCCTTGGCGCTGTGCAGATGGAGCATGTCGGGCGCGGCGGCCCGGACGATCCGGCGCAGCCGCCAGGCCTCGGCCGCGGTGGCCGGGCCGGGCGAACGGCCGGCGGGCCAGTCCTGGACCAGCGCACCGACCGCGGCGGCCTCCTCGGCCAGCCGGCCGCCGCGCGGACAGGCGACCAGCACCCGGTGGCCGGCCTCGCGCTGCCCCCGGACCAGGTCGACCACGACGCGGGCCACTCCACCGTCGACGGGTTGGGAAATGTGAAGGATCGTCATATGCACGGCGGCGAGCCTAGGGTGGCCGCACCGTGCCGCGGGGCCCCCGTCACCCGGAGGTGGCGGGGCGTCCACCCGTACGGCGCGCCGCTCGTACGGGTGGACGAACTCCTCGAATTCCTGGGCGAGCCGGCGGGGCGGGCGGGCCGACCCCGACCCGGGCCCGACCGAACCGGCCCCGGCCCGCGCCGGGCCGGGGCCGCGCCCTCGGCGCTCGGGCTCAGCGCACCTCGGCGGCCAGGTTGGCGAGCACCTCGTCGTGGATCCGGTTCAGGCCCTTGGGCGCGAAGGTCCGCTCGAAGAAGCCGCCGATACCGGTCGCGCCCTGCCAGGTGGCCGTGACGGTGACCCTGGTCCGGCCCTCGCCGGCCGCCGCGACGGTCCAGGTGACCACCATGCTGGAGTTGGCGTCCTTCTCCACCAGCTGGTCCGGCCGCGGCGCCGAGACGGTGAGCAGGCAGTCGCGGATCCGCTTCTCGGTGGCCTGGAGCTTCCAGTGCACCTGGGTGCCCGCCCCGGTGCCGCCGACCCGGACCTCGTACTCGCTGTACTGCGCGGGCAGCAGCTTGGGGCGGATCACCTGGTAGTCGGCCAGCGCCTCGTACACCCGCTCGGGGGCCGCGTCGTAGACCCGCTCGGTGGTGGCCTGCACCTGTCCCATGGTCCTGCTCTCCTTCGTCGGTCGTCCGGCGCCGGGTTCCGTCCGGCCGGTGTCGCTCACCGGCAAGCCAATCACAGCGAACGGGGTGCGCCGGGCGGCGGCCTCCGCCCGCGCGCGGACGTTAGGGTGGCGGTTGTGCTCGAACAGGTGACAGCAGTGCGCTACGTCGACCCGCTGCGGGCCGGCGGTTCCGTGCCCGGCGTGGTGGAGACCGACGACCTGGGCACCTACGTGGTGAAGTTCACCGGGGCCGCCCAGGGCCGGAAGGCGCTGGTGGCGGAGGTGATCGTCGGCGAGCTGGCCCGGCGGCTCGGCCTGCGGGTGCCGGAGCTGCGGCTGGTGGACTTCGACCCGGCGGTGGCCGAGGACGAGCCGGACAGCGAGATCCAGGACATCCTGCGGGCCAGCCGCGGCGTCAACCTCGGGATGGACCTGCTGCCCGGCGCCCGCGACTTCCGGCCCGGCATGATCGACGTCGGACCGGCCGAGGCCGGCCGGGTGGTGTGGCTGGACGCGCTCACCGGCAATGTCGACCGGACGGTGCACAACCCCAACCTCATGGTCTGGCACGGCCGGCTCTGGCTGATCGACAACGGCGCCGCGCTGATCTTCCACCACCGCTGGTCCGCGGCCGGCGCCTCGGTCGGCAAGCGGTACGACCTGAGCGCCCACGCCCTCGGCGGTTACCGCCCGGACGTGCGGCTGGCGGACGAGGAGCTGGGGCCGCTGGTCACCGCCGGACTGCTGGAGCAGGTGGTGGCCCTGGTGCCGGACGCCTGGCTGGCCGACGAGCCGGGGTTCGACTCGGTCGGGGCGCTGCGCCGGGCCTATGTGGAGCACCTGGCGGAACGGGCGGCCCGTTCGGCCGAGTGGCTTCCGGAGGGGTTCTCGACCCCCGAGCAGCTGCTCGACGCGGAGCGGCGGCGGGCCGCGCGGACCAGGGCCGGACGGCCGGCCTGGCTGCGCGAGGTGCCGGACCTGCACGGCAAGCCGTCGGTGGAGACGGTGTGGGAGCAGCACGTCGAGTGACCGCCCGGCCGGCCGCGCACCCGGGCGCGCGGCCGCGGGCACGCAGGACCCTGGCCCGCAGGACCCGGGCACGCGAACGGGGGCGGGACTCGTGTCCCGCCCCCGTCCGGCGACTCAGGGGTTCAGCAGCCGGTCAGCCGTGGCTCAGCGCCACCACTGGACCGCCTTCTCGGCGTTGATGATGCCCGCGCCGTAGAAGCCGTTGTCGTCCGCGCCACCCTCGCAGGTGGCGGCCCAGGTGCCGGTGCCGCCCGGGTTGTACGGGCCCGACGGGCAGGCGTGCGACTCGGCCTGGTTGGTGAGCAGCTCGGTCAGCTCCTCGGGGCTGGCCCACGGGAAGGTGCCGGCCAGCAGCGCGAGCACACCGGCGGCGTGCGGGGAGGCCATCGAGGTGCCCTGCATGTAGCCGTAGCCGCCGCCCGGGATGGTGGACAGCACGCGGCCGTTCTTGTCCGGGGTGTTCGGGACCTGGTAGATGCGGTCGCCACCGGGGGCGGCCACGGTGACCTTGTTCTTGCCGTAGCTGGAGTAGTACGACTTGTCGCCGTTGACACCCACGGAGGAGACCGAGACCACGCCGTCCAGCTCGGTCGGCAGGTTGAGGCAGTCCTGGGTGATCGGGCGCTCGACCGGGGTGGTGTCGTCCGGGCTGGCGACGTCCTTGGTCTTGTGGGCCAGGTCGATGTTCTCGTTGCCCGCGGCGGCGACGTTGAGGACGCCCTTGCGCTGCGAGAACTCGACGGCGCGGCGGACGGCGGTGGTGATCGCCGCCTGGTCCGCGTCGTTCTGGCAGTTGAACATCCACGGGTCGACGAAGTAGCTGTTGTTCGTGACCTTGAACTTGTGCTCACCGGCCCAGACGAAGCCGCAGATGGCGTACTCCGGGTAGATGAAGCCGCCGTCGTCGACGACCTTCACCGCGGCGAGCTTGACGTTCGGGGCGATGCCCTCGATGCCCTTGCCGTTCTTGGCGGCGGCGATGGTGCCGGCCACGTGGGTGCCGTGGGCGCCGTCGACGCCGGGCTGCCACGCGTCCCAGGCGGTGTTCGGCTTGCCGCCGTCGATGCAGGAGACCGACTGCGAGGCGTCGACGTTGGCGGCGAGGTCCTCGTGGGTGCCGTCGATGCCGGAGTCCAGCACGCCGACGGTGACCTTGTTGCTGCCGAGGGACAGCTTGTGGGCCTTGTCGACACCGATCTGACGCATGTCCCACTGGTTGGCCCAGTAGGGCTCCTCGCCGGCGGCGGGGGCGGCGGTCGGGGCGGCGGCGACCTCGGCGACCTTGTCCTCGGAGGCGGTGATGCCCTTGGTGCGGCTGGCGCCGACCGACTCGACGGCCTTCGCCTTGCGCAGCTTGGCGGCGAACTGGGTGTCGGTCGAGCGGGCGATCACCACGCCGATCTGCTCGTAGGAGTAGACGACGGTGCCGCCGAGGGCCTTGACCGCGGTCTCGACCTTCTGGACCTGGCCGTGGTTGGCCTTGGTGTTGACGACGTAGCTGAGCAGCGGACCGGTGGTCGTCTCCGCCCCGGCGGCGAAGGCGCTGCCGGCCGGGAGCGCGAGGGCTCCGGCGGTGGCGAGGACGACGCCCACCGCCGCGATCCGGGTCCGGCTGATCCGAGGAACACTCATAGGGGTTGGCCCTCCCGAGTCGTCATGCTGCAGCTGCGGTTGGCAGATGCGCTTGGAATGATCGGGACGCTAGTGAACAAGTGTTGCAATCCGCAAGAGGTAGACATCTAATCGTCACAAGTCGTCCACCGGCGGAAGGTATGACTCCGCTCCTGCTGGGCAGGGGTGACCGATCAAATGATCGGAAAAGACGCAGACCTCGCTGGCGGGGATCCTAGTCAGCCGCACCGACGGGGGAACAGGCATCCGGGGCGGCCGAAAGCGGCCAGTGGCGGATGGCCGCCACGACGGCGCGGCGGATACTCAGATCGCGTACAGTCGACGGGCATTGTCGGCCGCCACCAGCCGGGCCAGCCGCTCGGCGTCGGCCGCGGTGCAGGCGCCGTCGGCACGCCAGCCGGCCAGCAGGGAGCCAAGGCCGTGGCGGAACTGCGCCGCGCCGACCAGGTGGAGCTCCGGCAGGCCGTAGCCGTCGGTGGAGAACAGCAGTTTGCCGAACGGCGCCAGCTCCAGCATCTCGCCGAGCACCGCCGACGCCCGCGGGCCGACGTAGGAGGCGGTCAGCCCGAGGTCGGTGTACACCAGCGGGAAGGCCTGGGCCAGCCAGGCGGCCTGCCGGTGGTAGGGGTAGCCGTGCAGCAGCACCAGCGGGACGCCCGACGGCTCGGCGGCCCGCACGAAGTCGGCGAGCAGTGACGGGTCGGCCCGGTGCAGGGTGAGATCGGGATCGCCGAAGCCGGTGTGCAGCTGGAGCGGCAGCCGCAGCCCGGCGCAGACCTCCAGGGCCGTGTGGAGCAGTTCGTGCAGCAGAACCGGGTCGGTCAGCCGGCCGCCGCCGGCGTGCTCCCGGGCAGCGGCGGCCGCCGTCACCTCGGCCGGGGAGGGCCGCCGCGCGGGCACCGCGAGGCCGGCCCGGTAGGCCACCACCGACTTGAGCGCGACGGCTCCGGCGGCCGCGGCGGCCAGTGCCTCGCGCACCGCCCACGCCCAGTCGCCGGGCGGAGCGGTGACGGCCTCGGCGACCGGCTCGATCCGGACCACCTCGCGCACCCGGGCGCCGGCGGCCCCGGCGAACCCGTCGAGCGACAGCAGCGGGCGGCCGGCGGCCTCGGTCAGCCCGGTGTCCACCAGGCAGGTGTCCAGTCCGGCGGCGGCCAGCAGCAGCCGGGTGGCCTCGGGGGCGCCCAGCTCGCGCCGCCGGGCCAGGTACTCCTCGGCGGGCGCGTGCGCGGGCAGCCCCAGCACGGGCGGGCACCAGCGGCGGACGGCGAGCCCGAGCGCGCTGTCGAAGGGCGAGGTGCCGGGCGCGGGCGGGCGGTCGGACTCGGTGAGCAGCCCCGCCAGGGCGTCGTCGTCGAGCTCGGCCGTCACCACGCTGTGGCAGTGGTGGTCGACCAGCGCGGGGACGTCCGGCGGGGGCACCGGTCAGTACCGCCAGCGGGTGGCGGCGGCCAGCTGCTCGGGTGCCGCGTCCGCGTACTGCTCGGCCTCGGCCTGACGGACGGCCAGCACCGCCTCGAACAGCGGATCGCCGAGCGCCTCCCGGAGCACGGCGGAGCCCCGGTAGGCGGCCAGCGCCTCGGCCGGGCCGGTCGGCAGCCGGGGGAAGGTGCCGGGCTCGGCCAGGGCAGGGTCCCCGGTGGACTCCGGCGGCAGCGCGAGCCGCTGCTCCCGCCCGGCGAGGCCGGCGGCGATCACCGCGCCGACCGCCAGGTACGGGTTGGCGGTGGCGTCGAAGCACTTGATCTCGGCGTTGGCGGCGGAGGACCGCTCGCCGGTGGAGCCGGTGACCAGGCGGAGCGCGGCCTCGCGGTTCTCCAGCCCCCAGCACTGGTAGGCCCCGGCCCAGTGCGTGGGGACCAGGCGGAGATAGCCGGCCGGGCTGGAGCAGCCGAGCACCAGCAGCTCGGGCAGCGCGCCGAGCACCCCGGCCAGGAAGCCCTCGGCCTCGGCGGTCAGCCCGTGCGGGCCGGGGCCGCCGTGCGCGAGGTTGTGCCCCTCGCGCCAGAGGCTGAGGTGGAGGTGGCCGCCGTTGCCGACCCCGCCGGCCTCGACCGCCGGGGCGAAGGAGGCCCGCAGACCGTGCCGGGCGGAGACGGCCCGGACGGTGTGCCGGACCAGTACCGAGGTGTCGGCGGCCTCGACCGGACCCTCCGGGGCGACCGAGACCTCGAACTGCCCGGGCGCGTACTCGGGGTGGATCTGGAGCACGGTCAGGCCCTGCTCGCCGAGGGCGCGGAGGACGTCGCGCAGGTAGTCGGAGAGGTCGGTGAGCCGCTGCATGCCGTAGGCCGGGCCGGCCGTCGGGTAGCGGGGTGCCTCCCCCTCCGGGCCGGCCAGCGCGACCACCCACTCGATCTCGATCCCGGCCTTGAGGGCCAGGCCCTGCTCGGCCGCGGCGGCCACCGCCCGGCGGGCGAAGAGCCGCTGGCAGCCGGGGTGCGGGGCGCCGCCCTGGGTGTAGCGGTCCCCCGGGGCCCAGGCCCAGCCGGGCTGGGCGGCGAGCGGGACGATCCGCTCGACGTCGGGGTAGAGCCGGAGGTCGCCGGTGGGGCCGCCGATCAGCCGGCTGGTGACGACGGAGTCGTCGGCCAGGAAGACGTCGAAGCAGGGGGCGGCGCCGACGCCCCACTGCGCCGCGTGCACCAGGCCGCCGAGCGGCACCGCCTTGACCCGGGCGATGCCGGCGTTGTCCACCCAGGTGACGGCGACCGCCTCGACCCCGGAGCCCCGCAGCCGGTCGGCGGCGGCCCGCGCGCGCTCGCCGCGCTCGGCCCGGTCCGCCCGCGGCGGCAGCACGGCGCCGGCACCGGACTCGACGTGCCCGGCCGGGCCGGGGGCGGGTCGGGCGGCGGACCCGGCGGCGGGCTCGGGTCGGTCCGTGGCAACGGTTCCAGTGGTCATGCCCCCATGGTTCCCAGCCCCGCCGGGCCGCGTAACTCCCCTATCGGGTGGTCCGAACGGACGTCCGTCCACGACCTCACCCGCACGGGTGATCACCCGGTCGTGAGCAGCGGAACTCCTGTCCCCCACCCCCTTCCTACTCGCCGGTAGCTTCGCTACAGTGTCCGCACGCACCACTGCCGGGCTTCGGGAGCCGCACCGGCGGGGCGCCGTCCGCCGCGCCGGGAACCGCGGGGCCGACGGCGGACGACGGTGCGTTCGTTCACCGGCCGGTGCCGCGGATCGCGGCCGGGGCCGGATTTCTCTCCTCTGTGTTCAGAGCCGCTTCCTTCACCCCGAGCGCCTGAGTACCACGGCACACCCGCAGCACCGCCGGAGCGGACCGGCGGCTGCGCGGTGGCCGCAACCGTCATCCCCCCGCACCGCGCGCGGACCCTCCTGCGGAGCGCGCGCCCTCGTTCCGGGGGCGCGCCCTCCGGAGCGCGCGCGGGCCTTCCATGACAAGGAGTCAGGACAGATGGAGCGTCCCTTCCCCACGGTCGCCGTGGTCGGACTCGGCACGATGGGCACCGGCGTCGCCGTCGCGGTCGCCAGGAGCGGCCGCCGGGTGATCGGCATCGAGGCCGACGAGAACTCCGCCGCCCGGGCCCTGGCCCGGATCGAGGAGTCCACCGCGCACGCGGTGGCCCGGGAGCGGCTCACCGCCGAGGAGCGGGCCGGGCTGCTCGCCCGGCTCACCGTCGGCCACGCGCTGGAGGCCGCCGCCGAGGCGGACCTGGTGATCGAGGAGGTGCCCGAGCAGCTGGAGCTGAAGCGGGAGGTCTTCGCGGCGCTGGACCGGATCTGCCCGGCCGCGACCGTGTTCGCCACCGGCACCACCGCGCTCTCGGTGACCCGGATCGCCGCCGCCACCGCCCGCCCGGACCGGGTGCTCGGGCTGCACTTCTTCAACCCGGTGCACACCATGAAGCTGGTCGAGGTGGTGCGCACCGTGCTCACCGCCCCGCAGGTCGCCGAGGACGCCGCGGCGCTGGCCCGGGACCTCGGCAAGGAGCCGGTGGCGGCCGGCGACCGGGCCGGCTTCGTGGTCAACGGACTGCTCTTCGCGTACCTGAACCAGGCCGCCGCGATGTACGAGTCCAGGTACGCCACCCGGGAGGACATCGACGCCGCGATGCGGCTGGGCTGCGGCCTGCCGATGGGGCCGCTGGCCCTGCTCGACCTGATCGGCGTGGACACCGCGAGGACCGTCCTGGAGGCGATGTACGAGCAGTCCAGGGACCGGCTGCACGCGCCCGCGCCGATCCTCGGCCAGCTGGTCTCGGCCGGACTGCTGGGCCGCAAGACCGGCCGCGGCTTCTACACCTACGAGGCGCCCGGCTCCTCCCGGGCCGTCGACACCACCGCCGGCCCGGCCCGGCCGGGGGTGTCCGGCCGGGAGGTGCGCAGCATCGGCGTCTGCGGCTCGGGCACCATGGCGACCGGCATCGTCGAGGTGTTCGCCAAGGCCGGGTACCCCGTGCTGCTGGCCGCCCGGAGCCTGGAGAAGGCCGAGCGGGCCAAGGCCCAGCTGGCCAGGTCGCTGGAGCGCTCGGTGGCGAAGGGCCGGCTGACCGAGCAGCAGCGGGACGCCGCCCTGGGCCTGGTGACGCCGGTCGGGCAGTACGGCGAGCTGGCGGACGTGGACCTGGTGGTCGAGGCGGTGGCCGAGGACCTCGCGGTCAAGCGCGAGCTGTTCACCGCGCTGGACGCGATCGTCAAGCCGGGCGCGGTGCTGGCCACCACCACCTCCTCGCTGCCGGTGGTCGCGTGCGCCTCGGCCACCGGGCGGCCGCAGGACGTGGTCGGCATGCACTTCTTCAACCCGGCGCCGGCGATGCGGCTGGTCGAGGTGGTCTCCACGGTGCTGACAGCGCCGGAGGTCACCGCGACCGTGCTGGAGCTGTGCGCGAAGGTCCGCAAGCACCCGGTGGAGTGCGGGGACCGGGCCGGCTTCATCGTGAACGCGCTGCTCTTCCCCTATCTCAACGACGCGGTGCGGATGCTCCAGGAGCACTACGCGACGGTGGACGACATCGACACCGCGATGAAGCTCGGCTGCGGCTACCCGATGGGTCCGTTCGAGCTGCTGGACGTGGTCGGCCTGGACGTCTCGCTGACCATCGAGCAGGTGCTGCACCAGGAGTTCCGCGAGCCGGGCCTGGCCGCGGCGCCGCTGCTGGAGCACCTGGTGGCGGCGGGCTGCCTGGGCCGCAAGACCGGCCGCGGTTTCCGCGACCACGCGCGCCGATGACCACGCCGCCGTCCTACGGGGGAGCCCCCGACCGGCCGCCGTTCCGCGCGGAGCGGGCCGGCTGGGGGACGGGTTCGGTGTCCGCGCACTGGCCGAGACCGGCGGTGGGCGGACCGGTCGCCCCGGTACGCCGGGCAAGGCCCCCTGCTCCGGCGCCGGGGGCGTGTAGCGTTCCGGGCATGGATCGGGTTCAGTCAGTCTCCCCGCAGCAGTCGGCCCCGCAGCAGTCCGCGCCGGCGCGTGACGGCCGGTCGGCCGGGACGGGCTCGGAGGGGGGCCAGGGCAGCCGCCGGGCGGCGGCCCAGCGCCAGCAGATGCGCCAGGACCTGGCCACCGCCGCGATGGAGCTGTTCGCCTCGCAGGGCTACGAGGAGACCACGGTCGACCAGATCGCCGCGGCGGCCGGGGTGGCCCGGCGGACCTTCTTCCGGTACTTCCGGTCCAAGGAGGAGGCGATCTTCCCGGACCACGACGACACCCTGGTGCGGGTCGCCGACCTGCTGGCCAGCGCCGAGCCGGAGGAGCACCCGCTGGACGTGGTCTGCCGGGGCATCAAGGAGGTGCTGCGGATGTACGCCTCCACGCCCGGGGTCTCGGTGGCCAGGTACCAGCTGATCCGCCAGGTGCCGACGCTGCGGGAGCGGGAGATCGCCGTGGTGGCCCGCTACGAGCGGCTGTTCACCCGTTACCTGCTGGGCCGGTTCGACACCGCCGGGGAGATCCCCGCGGGCTGGCAGCACGGCGGCGAGGACGACTCGATGCTGGCCGAGGTGTCGGCGGCGGCGGTGGTCGCGGCGCACAACCACGTCCTGCGGCGCTGGCTGCGGGCCGGCGGGCGGGGCGACGTGGAGGCGCAGCTGGACCACTCCTTCGAGGTGATCCGGCAGACCTTCTGGGGCTCCAGCGCGCCGGGGGCGCGGCGGCGCGGTGCCGTGGTGGCACCGGGTGCCAGTGGGGCGGAGGCAGAGGCCTCGACCTCGCGCGCACCGAGTGCCACCGCTGGAGGTGAGGTACTCATCACAGTCACCCGGACGGACGCTCCACTGGAGCTGGTGGTGGATGCCGTGCGGGCCGCCCTGGAGGGCGTCAAGCAGGCCTGACCGCAGGAGTTTTCGCAGGTCAAAAGGGATTCGAGGGCCCGTGCCGGAGTGTCGGCACGGGCCTTTTCGATGCCCTCCGCGAGCCCTCCGGGGGTGCTGCCGATCCGTCCGAATTGGTGGCACCGCGTGTCTTTACGAGTGGCACAGGGTGCCACTACCTTGTTACCCACCAGTCGCGGCGCCGCGGCTCCCCACCTCGGCGCGCCGTCGTACCGGCGCTCCCCGACCCCGGGGGCGACCCACCGCAGTACCGGCCCACCAGCCACCCCGGCCCACCAGCCGTCGGCCCACCAGCCACCCCGGCCCACCAGCCACCCACACCCACCACCCCGTTCAGCGAAGCCGGTGTCCGCTCCCGGCTCCCCCAGACGCCCTGTGCCCTCACACAGGTACGCCTTCGGAGGCAGCCATGAAGGAAATCCTCGACGCGATCCTCAGCTCCGACAGCACCTCGGCGGACTTCGCCAACGTGAAGCTGCCGGAGTCCTACCGGGCGGTCACGCTCCACAAGGACGAGGAGCAGATGTTCGCGGGCCTCGACAGCCGCGACAAGGACCCGCGCAAGTCCCTCCACCTCGACGACGTCCCGCTGCCCGAGCTGGGCCCGGGCGAGGCCCTGGTCGCCGTGATGGCGAGCGCGGTGAACTACAACACCGTGTGGAGCTCGATCTTCGAGCCGGTCTCCACCTTCGGCTTCCTGGAGCGCTACGGCCGGCTCTCCCCGCTCACCAAGCGCCACGACCTGCCGTACCACGTGCTCGGCTCCGACCTGGCGGGCGTGGTGCTGCGCACCGGCGCCGGGGTCAACGCCTGGAAGCCGGGCGACGAGGTGGTCGCCCACTGCCTGTCCGTCGAGCTGGAGTCCTCGGACGGCCACAACGACACGATGATGGACCCGGAGCAGCGGATCTGGGGCTTCGAGACCAACTTCGGCGGCCTGGCCCAGCTGGCCCTGGTGAAGACCAACCAGCTGATGCCCAAGCCCGCCCACCTGACCTGGGAGGAGGCCGCCTCCCCCGGCCTGGTCAACTCCACCGCCTACCGCCAGCTGGTCTCGCAGAACGGCGCGGGCATGAAGCAGGGCGACAACGTGCTGATCTGGGGCGCCAGCGGCGGCCTCGGCTCGTACGCCACCCAGTACGCGCTGGCCGGCGGCGCCACCCCGATCTGCGTGGTCTCCAGCCCGGAGAAGGCCGACATCTGCCGGGCGATGGGCGCCGAGGCGATCATCGACCGCTCCGCCGAGGGCTACCGGTTCTGGAAGGACGAGCAGAACCAGGACCCGCGCGAGTGGAAGCGCTTCGGCGGGCGGATCCGCGAGCTGACCGGCGGCGAGGACGTCGACATCGTCTTCGAGCACCCCGGCCGGGAGACCTTCGGCGCCAGCGTCTACGTCACCCGCAAGGGCGGCACCATCGTCACCTGCGCCTCCACCTCCGGCTACATGCACCAGTACGACAACCGCTACCTGTGGATGTCGCTCAAGAGGATCGTCGGCTCGCACTTCGCCAACTACCGCGAGGCCTGGGAGGCCAACCGCCTGGTGGCCAAGGGCAAGATCCACCCGACCGTGTCCAAGGTCTACCCGCTGGAGCAGACCGGGCAGGCCTCGCTCGACGTCCACCAGAACCGGCACCAGGGCAAGGTCGGCGTGCTCTGCCTCGCCCCCGAGGAGGGCCTGGGCGTGCGCGACGCCGAGCTGCGCGCCAAGCACCTGCCCGCGATCAACCTCTTCCGCGAGGTCACCGAGCGGACCATCCAGCCGAGCCGCGACATCTAAGGCGACCCGATGACCGACCAGAAGCGCGACCGGCCCTGGCTGATGCGCACCTACGCCGGGCACTCCACGGCCGAGGACTCCAACGCGCTCTACCGGCGGAACCTCGCCAAGGGGCAGACCGGCCTCTCGGTGGCGTTCGACCTGCCGACCCAGACCGGCTACGACTCCGACCACATCCTCGCCCGCGGCGAGGTCGGCCGGGTCGGGGTGCCGGTGGGCCACGTCGGCGACATGCGCACCCTGTTCGACGGCATCCCGCTCGAGCAGACCAACACCTCCATGACGATCAACGCCACCGCGATGTGGCTGCTGGCGCTCTACCAGGTGGTCGCCGAGGAGCAGGGCGCGGACATCGCCAAGCTCACCGGCACCACCCAGAACGACATCGTCAAGGAGTACCTGTCGCGCGGGACGCACGTCTTCCCGCCCGGCCCCTCGGTGCGCCTGATCACCGACATGATCGCCTACACGGTCGGGAACATCCCGAAGTGGAACCCGATCAACATCTGCAGCTACCACCTCCAGGAGGCCGGGGCCACCCCGGTCCAGGAGATCGCCTACGCGATGTGCACCGCGATCGAGGTGCTGGACGCCGTCCGCGACTCCGGCCAGGTGCCGGCCGAGCGGATGGGCGAGGTGGTCGCCCGGATCTCCTTCTTCGTCAACGCCGGGGTGCGGTTCGTCGAGGAGATGTGCAAGATGCGGGCCTTCGGCCGGCTCTGGGAGAAGGTCACCCGGGAGCGGTACGGCATCGAGGACCCCAAGCAGCGCCGGTTCCGCTACGGCGTGCAGGTCAACTCGCTCGGCCTGACCGAGGCCCAGCCGGAGAACAACGTCCAGCGGATCGTGCTGGAGATGCTCGCCGTCACGCTCTCCAAAGACGCCCGCGCCCGCGCCGTCCAGCTGCCCGCCTGGAACGAGGCGCTCGGCCTGCCCCGCCCGTGGGACCAGCAGTGGTCGCTGCGGATCCAGCAGGTGCTGGCCTTCGAGTCCGACCTGCTGGAGTACGGGGACATCTTCAACGGCTCCGAGGTGATCGAGGCCAAGACCGAGGCGCTGCTGGCGGGCGCCGAGGCCGAGATCGCCAAGGTGCTGGGGATGGGCGGGGTCATCCCGGCCGTCGAGTCCGGCTACCTGAAGTCCAACCTGGTCGCCTCGCACGCCGCCCGCCGGGCCCGGATCGAGTCCGGCGAGGACAAGATCATCGGGGTCAACTGCTTCGACACCACTGAGGAGAGCCCGCTCACGGCCGACCTCGACACCGCGATCATGGTCGTCGACCCGGCCTCCGAGCAGTCCGTGCTGACCGCGCTGGAGGCCTGGCGCAGTCAGCGCGACGAGGCGGCCGCGCTGAGCGCCCTGGCGGAGCTCAAGGCCGTCGCCGGCACCACCGCCAACCTCGTGCCGGCCACCCTGGCCTGCGCCCGGGCCGGGGTCACCACCGGCGAGTGGGCCTTCGCCCTGCGCGAGGTGTTCGGCGAGTACCGCGCGCCCACCGGCGTCGGCGGCGCCCCGGTCGCGGTCCCGGCCGAGCCCGGCGGCGAGCTGGCGGCCGTCCGCGAGGCGGTCGCCGCGACCGCCGCCGAACTCGGCGCCGGCAAGCTGCGGCTGCTGGTCGGCAAGCCCGGCCTGGACGGGCACTCCAACGGGGCCGAGCAGATCGCCGTCCGGGCCCGCGACGCCGGGTTCGAGGTGGTCTACCAGGGCATCCGGCTCACCCCGGAGCAGATCGTCTCCGCCGCCGTCGCCGAGGACGTCCACTGCGTGGGCCTGTCGATCCTCTCCGGCGCCCACTCCGAGCTGGTGCCGGACGTGCTGCACCGGCTGCGCCGGGCCGGGGTGGAGGATGTCCCGGTGATCGTGGGTGGCATCATCCCGGCAGCGGACGGCGAGGCCCTCAGGGCCGCCGGCGTCGCCGCCGTGTTCACCCCGAAGGACTTCGGCATCACGACCATCATCGGCCGGATCGTGGACGAGATCCGGCTGGCCAACAGGCTCCAGCCCTGGACGCCGGCCCCGGCCACGACGACCAGCTGACCCCGGAAGGAACCACCCCCTTGTCCCAGAACCGCCTCCGCCCGCGCCGTTCCTGCCTCGCCGTGCCGGGCTCCAACCCGCGCTTCCTGGAGAAGGCCCAGGGCCTGCAGGCCGACCAGGTCTTCCTCGACCTGGAGGACGCCTGCGCCCCCCTGGTCAAGGAGAGCGCCCGCCACACCGTCGTCGACGCCCTGAACAACGGCGACTGGACCGGCAAGACCCGGGTCGTGCGGGTCAACGACTGGACCACCCACTGGACCTACCGCGACGTGATCACCGTGGTCGAGGGCGCCGGCACGAACCTCGACTGCATCATGCTGCCGAAGGTCCAGGACGCCGAGCAGGTGAAGGCGCTCGACCTGCTGCTCACCCAGATCGAGAAGACCATGGGCTTCGAGGTCGGCCGGATCGGCATCGAGGCGCAGATCGAGAACGCCAAGGGCCTCATCAACGTCGACACCATCGCCCAGGCCTCGCCCCGGCTGGAGACCATCATCTTCGGCCCGGCCGACTTCATGGCCTCGATCAACATGAAGTCGCTGGTGGTCGGCGAGCAGCCGCCCGGCTACTCGGCCGACGCCTACCACTACATCCTGATGCGCATCCTGATGGCCGCCCGCGCCAACGACCTCCAGGCGATCGACGGCCCCTACCTCCAGATCCGCAACCAGGAGGGCTACCGCGAGGTGGCCGGCCGCGCCGCCGCGCTGGGCTTCGACGGCAAGTGGGTGCTGCACCCGGACCAGATCGGCGCCGCCAACGAGATCTTCTCGCCCTCCCAGGAGGACTACGACCACGCCGAGCTGATCCTCGACGCCTACGACTGGTGCACCTCCGAGGCCGGCGGCTTCAAGGGCTCGGCGATGCTCGGCGACGAGATGATCGACGAGGCCAGCCGCAAGATGGCGCTGGTCGTCTCCGGCAAGGGCCGCGCGGCCGGTATGAAGCGCACCTCCACGTTCGAGCCCCCGCAGGCCTGAGACCGGTCAGGAGCCGTCGATCATGCAGTTCGGACGCACCTACGAAGAGTTCGAGGTCGGCGCCGTCTACCGGCACTGGCCCGGCAAGACGGTCACCGAGTACGACGACCACCTCTTCTGTCTGCTCACCATGAACCACCACCCGCTCCACATGGACACCAACTACGCGGAGCGGACCACCGACTTCGGCAAGAACGTGGTGGTGGGCAACTACATCTACTCGCTGCTGCTGGGCATGTCCGTCCCGGACGTCTCCGGCAAGGCGATCGCCAACCTGGAGATCGAGTCGCTGCGGCACGTCGCGCCGACCTTCCACGGCGACACGATCTACGGCGAGACCACCGTGCTCGACAAGTGGCCGTCCAAGTCCAAGGACGACCGCGGCATCGTGTACGTCGAGACCAAGGGCTACAAGCAGGACGGCACGGTCGTCTGCGTCTTCCGCCGCAAGGTGATGGTGCCGACCGCGACGTACATCGAGGCGCGCGGCGGCGAGCAGCCCGCCCGGCCGACGCCGCTCGCCTGAGCCCTCTCGAAGCCCAACCCCCAGGACCCCGGACGGGCCCGGCCGCCGTCATCGGCCGTGCCCCGCACCGGTTCACGGGGGCTCCGCGGAGCCACGCCCGCGGGGCCCCCGTCCACTCCCCCACCCTCGTTTTTCCAGGCATGACAGGAGCCGCACGATGGGACGCCTCGCACAGACCGACGGCCTCACCGAGATCCAGCGGGACATCCTCGCCACCGTGCGCGAGTTCGTCGACAAGGAGATCATCCCGGTCGCGACCGAGCTGGAGCACAAGGACGAGTACCCGACGGCGATCGTCGAGGGCATGAAGGAGCTCGGGCTCTTCGGCCTGACCATCCCCGAGGAGTACGGCGGCCTCGGCGAGTCGCTGCTGACCTACGCGCTGGTGGTCGAGGAGATCGCCCGCGGCTGGATGTCCGTCTCCGGCATCGTCAACACCCACTTCATCGTCGCCCACATGATCAACGCGCACGGCACCCAGGAGCAGAAGGAGCACTTCCTGCCCCGGATGGCGGCCGGCGAGATCCGCGGCGCCTTCTCGATGTCCGAGCCGGGCCTCGGCTCCGACGTCGCCGCGATCAGCACCAAGGGTGTGAAGGTACGTGGGGGCACCTCCCAGCCGGAGGCTGGGGGAGACTTCTACGTCCTCAACGGCCAGAAGATGTGGCTGACCAACGGCGGCACCTCCAGCCTGGTCGCGGTGCTCTGCAGGACCGACGAGGGCGGCTCCACGCCGTACAAGAACATGACCACCTTCCTGGTCGAGAAGACGCCGGGCTTCGGCGCCAACCCGACCGTCCCCGGCCTCACCGTGCCCGGGAAGATCGAGAAGATGGGCTACAAGGGCGTCGACACCACCGAGCTGGTGCTCCAGGACGTCCGGATCCCGGCCGACCGGATCCTCGGCGGCGTCCCCGGCCGCGGCTTCTACCAGATGATGGACGGCGTCGAGGTCGGCCGCGTCAACGTGGCCGCGCGCGGCTGCGGCGTCGCCCGCCGCGCCTTCGAACTGGGCATCTCCTACGCCCAGCAGCGCTCCACCTTCGGCAAGAAGATCGCCGAGCACCAGGCGATCCAGTTCAAGCTCGCCGAGATGGCCACCAAGGTCGAGGCCGCGCACCAGATGATGGTCATGGCCGCCCGCAAGAAGGACAGCGGCGAGCGCAACGACCTCGAGGCGGGCATGGCGAAGTACCTCGCCTCCGAGTACTGCAAGGAGGTCGTCGAGGACGCCTTCCGCATCCACGGCGGTTACGGCTTCTCCAAGGAGTACGAGATCGAGCGGCTCTACCGGGAGGCCCCGATGCTGCTGATCGGTGAAGGTACTGCGGAGATCCAGAAGATGATCATCGGGCGCCGACTGCTGGAGGAGTACCGCATCGCGGGCTGACCACCCCGCTGCGGGGCTCGCGGCCGGCCCGCGAGACCGCCGGACGACGGGCGTGCGGGCCCGTCCCGGCACCGCGCCGTGTCCCGCCCCGGAGGCCTGGTCCGCCCCGGGGCCGACACGGCCGCTCCGGAGCGGCCGCAGGGCGTACAGCTGCTGTCACACGCCCTGCGGCCGCTCCGGCACACCGTCCCGCGCCCCCGACGGGCAGTCCGGGAGGACCGGCCGGGCAGCGTTGAGACATGAGTCACCAGCTTCGCCCGGTCCCTTGGGAACCGGAGCGGGGCGAGCTACGGTCGTATACAAGGGGGCGCGTCGGCGCCTCCCGCAGGTCACATGAACGAGCAGGCGGGTTGCCCACCCACCGTGTGCTCCCGATAGCATCCACCGGGACAGCAGACGTCCCTCTATTACCCGATCCCGCGGTGGCCCCCGTCCAGCGGCCATGATCCCCCGCGACAAAGGTCTTCGATGCCCATCAGCCCGTCCCCTCACTCCTCCGTCACGGACCGCGATGCCCTCGCCGCCACGACGGCCGGCCGGCGACCCCGCGTGACCATCGCGCGCGGAGCCACCCCCTGGTTCGTCCCCACCCTCGCCACGGCCGCCGTGACCACCGCGCTCACCCGGCGCAGTGGCAAGTGGGCCCTGGCCGCGGTACCCGCCTGTGCGCTCGGCGCCGGCATGCTGTGGTTCTTCCGCGACCCCGAGCGTGAGATCGGCACGGGCAGAGTGATCTCCCCCGCCGACGGCGTGGTCCAGAGCATCGACTCGTGGCCGGACGGCCGGACCCGCGTGGCGATCTTCATGAGCCCGCTCAACGTCCACGTCAACCGGGCGCCCCTGCCCGGCACGGTGACCTCCGTCGAGCACGTGCCCGGTGGCTTCGTGCCCGCGTTCAACAAGGACAGCGACCAGAACGAGCGGGTCGTCTGGCACTTCGACACCGAGCTCGGCGACATCGAGATGGTCCAGATCGCGGGCGCCGTGGCGCGCCGCATCGTGCCGTACGTCGACGCCGGTACCAAGGTCGAGCAGGGCGAGCGGATCGGTCTGATCCGCTTCGGGTCCCGGGTCGACACCTACCTGCCGGCCGGCGTCGAGGTCGGCGTCGAGGTCGGCCAGAAGACCACCGCCGGGGTGACGCGCCTTGACCGTGACTGATCCTGAGACGATCGTCGGCCTGGACGACGAGGAGACGGCCCTGCGCCGTCGCCGCTGGGCCCGCGACCGCGAGCTGCGCGCGCCGCGCTCGCCGCAGCACCTGTCCACCGCCGACTTCCTCACCCTGGGGAACGCCGTCTGCGGCTTCCTGGCGATCTACTCGATCACCACCGGGGTGCTCGTCCCGCACATCACCAACCCGGACGCCGCGCCGGACAAGCACAGCGCCGCCACCGCGGTGACGCTGCTGCTGATCGGCTCGATGTGCGACCTGTTCGACGGCCTGGTGGCGCGCAAGCTGCGCTCCTCCGCGCTGGGCGCCGAACTCGACAACCTGGCCGACCTGATCAGCTTCGGCATCGCGCCGGCCTACTTCGTCGCGGTCTGGGGCATGGTCTCGCCCGGCTCCAACAGCCGGCTGTCGGCGCTGATCGCGCTGACCGTGCTGCTCGCGGTGGTACTGCGGCTCGCCCGCTTCTCCACCGTGAAGATGCGGCCGGGGGTGTTCCAGGGCATGCCCTGCCCGATGGGCGCGATGACGGTGATCGCCATCGTGCTGCTCGACCCGCCGTTCCTGCCCGGTCTGCTGGCGATCTTCGCCGTCGCGTACCTCATGGTCAGCCGGATCGAGTACCCGAAGCCGCAGGGGCTGCTGGCCACCGCCACGCTGTGCTGGATCGTGGTCTCGATCGGCTGCCTGGCGGCCTGGGCGACCGGTCTGCCGGGCGGCGACAACCTGCTGCACATCGGCGCGTTCGCGCAGATCGCGCTCGCCGCGATGGCGCCGCTGCTGGTGATCCGCCGCAAGGTCGGCCAGAAGGTCGGCGACGTGCGGGCCCGCCGCGCGGAGTCGCGGATCGGCTGACGACCGCCGCAGGACATGCGGAAGGGCCCGGCTCCCCTCGGGGAGCCGGGCCCTTCCGCATGTCCTGGCGCCGTCCGCGCGAACCGCTCGCTCAGGCACCGCCGCGGTGCACGCTGAACGCCGAGCGGCGGGCCGCCCGGGCCACCGCCGGGTCCGGGTGGACGCCGGAGACGGCCGTCAGCACCGAGGCCGCCCGGGGGTGCCCGGACTGCCGGGCCCGGGCGAACAGCCGCACCGGATCACCGGCCGAGGCGCCCTCGACATGGCCCACCAGAAGTTCCGTTTCCCCGTGGTCCAGCACGGCCGCGGCGGTGTCCACCCAGAGCCAGGCGGCGTCCTCCGCGCCCAGCACGTCGGCCGGCGAGACCCCCTCGTCCGAGCGCTCGGCCAGCCACAGCAGCGCGTACGGGCGCAGCACCGGCTCGTCGACGGCGGCCCGGACGGCCTGCTCGGCGGTGGATCCGGCCACCCTCAGCGCCTCGAAGGCCAGGCCGCGCACCAGGGCGTCCTCGCCCTGCGCGGCCTCCAGCAGCTCGGCCACCGCCCGGTCGGCGGGGCGGGCGGCCAGCCAGGCCCGGTACTCGGCGCGGGCCGGGCCCGGCGAGTAGTCGGCGCAGGCGCTCAGCAGTTCCATCGCGCTCTGCTCGATGTGGCCGGCGGCGGTCTGCGCGACGGTGCAGATCTCCTCCAGCTTGGCCCGCACCGCCCAGTGCCCGAGCGGCGAGAGCTCGGCCGCGTTGTCCTCGCGGACCAGCGCGCCGACGGCGGCCAGGCCGTCCAGCATCCAGTCCAGGACGGCGGCGACGTCGGCCGGCGAGGCCGGGGTGTCGATCTGCGGCTCGCGGCAGGTGCCGCGGACGGCGGAGACGGCGGAGGCCGCGTGCGGGACGGGCGAGAGGCCGAAGGCGCCCTCGCCGCCGCCGACCCGCCGCTCGTCCAGGCCGCGCCGGAGCAGTTCCAGCAGCTCGACGTCGGCGACCGGGCCGTCCACCAGGTGCAGGAAGGAGAGCAGCTGGGGCGCCTGGTCGACGGCCTGCCCGGCGAGGACCGCGAACACGCCGCGCAGGGCGGCGGGCGGCACCGGGGCGAGCAGGGTCCAGGCGTCGAACAGGGTCGACCAGCCGCGGATCACCGCCTCGTCGTCGTGCTCCCAGGCGTGCAGGCGCCAGCCGGGGACGGCGCCGCCGTCGCGGGGCTCGACCAGGCCGACCAGCAGGGCCTGGCCCCAGGCCTTGGCGGCGGCGCCCACCGTCATGGCGAGGGCGCGGCCGGCGGCGCGGGCGTCCTCGGGGAGCAGTTCGCCGCGCTTGTCGACCTCCTCGAGGTCGCCGGCCCAGCGGGCGATCCGGACGGCGTCGACCAGCATCCGGCGGGCCAGCGGGGCCAGCTCGGCGGGTGCGGGGAAGCCCTCCGGGACGGGGACCCGGCCTCGGCCGGGGGCGGGGGCGGGGCCTCGTCGGCGGGGTACGCCCTGGCTCCCCGGCCTCGCGCCGGCGGGGCGGTGGGCCGTTCCGGGGAGACGGGTCACCGTCGCGCCGGAACCGTTGGTCGGCGGGAGCGGGGCATCACGGTCGCGCGGATTCCGAGACGTCACGTCGAGCAGTCTTCCCCTTGTACCGGCCTTCTGTCACATCCGGTTGTCCGCGCGGGGCGGGGCGGGGGCGCGGGGGGATCGACAAGATCGGGCAACAGAGCCCAAACCGACTGGCTTGATCTTTGTGGCGGGTCCATGCCAGGTGGGGCGGCCCGGAGGGGCCGGTGGTCCGGAGGGGGTCCCGGGCGGCCCGCGCGCCGCCCTCCGTCCGCCGGCCGCTCACCCGCTCCCCCCGGCTCCCCGGCCCCGCGCGACGCGGCGGGGAGCACCCGGCGGGGTCGGAGCCGGGGCGGCGGGGGCGACGGGGGCGGCGGCTCAGCAGAAGGGCGTGAGCCAGCGGCGCAGGGTCTCGGAGTAGCGGTCCGGGTCGGTGTTCCACAGCGCGGCGTGGTCGCCGCCGGGAAAGGCCTGGAGGTTCACCAGGGACGGACGGCTCGCGGCCAGCCGCTCGGCGGCCCGGAACGGCGCCACCGGATCGTCGGGGCCGTGCAGCACCAGGGTGGGCACCCGCAGGTCGGTGCCCTCCGCGAGACGGGCGAAGTCGGCCAGATCCACGCCGGTCCGGCCCTCGGCGGCCAGCGCGCCGAGTTCGGCGGCCGCGCCCCGGTACCCGGCCCTGGCCGCGCCCCGGCGGGCCGTGGCCGGCCAGTCCAGCACCGGGGAGTCCAGGACCAGGCTGCTGACCGAGGAGGCGAAGTCCGAGCGGGCGGCGGCCTGCAGGGCCATCGTGGCGCCCAGCGACCAGCCGTACAGCACCACCCGGCCCGCGCCGCCGTCCAGGGCCAGCCGGATCGCCGCCTCGACGTCCCGCCACTCCGTCTCGCCGAAGTGGCCCAGGCCGTCGGGGGAGGCCGGCGCGCCCGCGTCGCCCCGGTAGCTGACCGCCAGCGCGGGCAGGCCGAGCCGCCGCAGCACGGGCAGGACGGGCAGCACCTGGGCGCGGTCGGCGTCCGGGCCGTGCACCAGGATCACCCAGGTGCCGCGCTTGCCGTCCAGCCACCAGGCGGGCAGCGCGCCCAGCTCCCCCTCGACGGCGGTCTCGCCGAAGGTCAGGCCGAGGGCCGAGGCCGGGTCGCCGAGGTACACCCGCGGGGTGAAGCGGACCTCGGTACCGGGGGCGAGGGTGCCACGGTCGGCGCGGACCAGGCGGCGGGTGACGCCCCGTTCGTCGCGGTGCAGGACCTCCTCGACGACGGCGTGCCCGTCCTCCCCCCACTCGACGGCCCAGCGCCCGGGGCGCTCGCTCTCCGCGCTCCGGGTGAAGGTGATCCGCCCGGCCCCCAGGCTCTGGACCACGACCGGGCCGGTCCGCTCCCGGGCGGCCCCGGCCGGGCGGACCATCCGCTCCGAGGCCCGGCGGCCGATCACCAGGACGGCCGCCCCGGTGCCGACCGCGGCGGCCGCCACGGTGGCCGCGATTCCCCAACGCATACTCGCTCCCCGCTGCTCGGTTCTGGGCCGACCGGTGTCCGGACCCACGTCACAGCCCAGTCCACTGGCCGCGACCCGGCCGGGCCAGCAGGACACGGCCGTACGGGTTGCCGCGCGGGGAGGGCCGCACCGGGATCGTCAGAACGAGAGTGCCAGAACGAACGCCGGATCACACGGGGATCGCGGGCTCCCGTCGGGCCAGCAGCTCCCAGAAGTGCTCGACCGGCGGGCCCCCGGCCGCGGACGGCGCGGCCGCCCCCTCGGCGGGCCCCCAGCCGCCGGACCCCCAGTGCGCGGGCACCTGCCGCTCGTCCTGGAGCACGGGCAGGACGGCCTCGAGGTCCGCCCGGTCCACCGGCACGATCCGGACGATCGCGCCGACCTGCGCCTGCCAGCGGCCGTCCACGCAGCGCCGCAGCCGCCGGTCCAGCTCCTCCCGGCGGCCGGTGGCCGCGACCAGCTCCCGCAGGGTCAGGCCCAGCACGTGCGCGAGCGCGGCCGTCGGCTCGGCGTCGCCGTCCCACTGGCCGGTGACCTCGGCCCGCCGGTACTCCCCGGCCGGGACGCCGATCCGGCGGGCCGCGCCGTCCTGGCTCAGTTCGCGGGCGAGCCGGAAGTCCCGCAGGCTCGCCGGGCGGACACCCATCAGCTGCTCGGGCGGGCACCACAGCGCCCGGGCCAGGGCGAGGAACTCCTCCTCGCCGGGGGGCGGACCGCCGTTCTCCCAGCCGAGGACGTGGGCCGGGAGCAGCCGGACGCCGTGCGCGGCCATCCCCTCGGCGACCTGCTCGGGCGTCAGGCCGAGGGCGGCGCGGTGGGCGCGGACGGCGGCGGGCGAGAACGGCACCGGGGGCGGCGGGGCGGGCGGGGCGGACCGGGCCGGACGTGCGAAGAGGTGGGAGCGCTGGGGTCGCATGGGTCCCGACGGTAGGCGCGGCGCCGGGTGGTGCCCCAGCCGACGAACGCACGAAGCGGGGCGGGCGCGCCGCCCGGCGGGGGTGGAGGATCGCACAGCGGGGCGCGGTCCGGCGGCGGGCGGCCTCGGAGGTAGCGACGGGGCACGGCGGGCCGCCGGGGCGGGTGGCGGACGGGTGCCGAGCGGGTGCCGGGGCGGGCACGGGGGCGGCCGCCGGGAGGGCCCCGGCGTGTGACCAACCCCTCCGCGACCTCGGTTGACTCCCCCTTCGGGCCCGTGATGGGATCCTTCAGCCATTACGGAGGCAAGCAGAGGAAGCCGGTGCGAGTCCGGCGCGGTCCCGCCACTGTCACCGGGGAGCACGACCGGAGTTCAGCCACGGAGGGCCGTCAGCGGCCGCCGGAAGGCCCGGGAGCGCGTCCGACCCGGGAGCCAGGAGACTCTCGCCCCCGGTACGTCGATCCAGGGCGCGGACCCTGAGTGAGGACACGCACGCGATGCAGGCTGCCCCGCCGGGCCGGGACCTCCCCCCGAGCACTCCGCCGACCGCGCCACCCGCCCTCCCTTGCGCCCGCTGACCCGGGCCGCCGCGTTCGGCGCGGGCGCCGTCGCCGGGTACCTGGCCGACGCCCGGTTCGGCGATCCGCGCCGCGGCCACCCGGTGGCCGGCTTCGGCGGCGCGGCCGGTCGGCTGGAGCGGCTGCTGTGGCGCGACGACCGCGCGGCCGGCACCGCCTACACCGCGCTGTGCGTGGGCGCCGTCGCGGCCGGCGCGGTGGCCGCCGACCGGCTGCTGGCCCGACGGCCGCTCGGCCGGGCCGCGCTCGCCGCCGCCGCGACCTGGACGGTGCTCGGCGGCACCTCGCTGACCCGGGAGGCCCGCACCGTCGGCCGCGCGCTGACGGCCGGTGACCTGACGGCGGCCCGGGAACGGCTGCCGCACCTGTGCGGACGCGACCCGAGCGCCCTGGACGAGCAGCAGATCGCCCGCGCGGTGGTCGAGTCGGTGGCCGAGAACACCGCCGACGCCGTGGTGAACGCCCTGGTCTGGGGCGGCCTGGCCGGTACCCCGGGGCTGCTGGCGTTCCGCGCCGTGAACACCCTGGACGCGATGGTCGGTCACCGCTCGCCGCGCTACGCCCGGTTCGGCTGGGCCTCGGCCCGGCTGGACGACGTGGCCGGCTGGCCGGGCGCCCGGCTGACCGCGCTGCTGACGGTGGCCGCCGCCCCCGAACCGCGCACCGCCTGGCGGATCTGGCGGCGGGACGGCTCCGCGCACCCCAGCCCCAACGCCGGCCAGGCCGAGTCGGCCTTCGCCGGCGCGGTCGGCGTCCGCCTCGGCGGGACGCTCCGGTACGGCGATCGCACGGAGCACCGGCCGGTGCTCGGCGAGGGGCTGCGCCCGGTCGGGGTGGACGACATCGAGCGGGCCTGCGTGCTCTCCCGGCGGGTGGGCGCGCTGGCCCTGGGTACGACCGTCGCCGGGCACCTGCTGCTGCGGGCGGCGCTGATCAGGAAGCGGAGGTACCGGGCATGAGCAAGGCACTGCTGGTCGCCGGGACGACCTCGGACGCCGGCAAGAGCGTGGTCACGGCGGGCATCTGCCGCTGGCTGGCGCGGCAGGGGGTCTCGGTCGCGCCGTTCAAGGCGCAGAACATGTCGCTGAACTCCTTCGTCACCGCCGACGGAGCCGAGATCGGCCGCGCCCAGGTGATGCAGGCGCAGGCCGCCCGGGTCGAGCCGGAGGCGGCGATGAACCCGGTGCTGCTCAAGCCCGGCGCGAACGGCCGCAGCCAGGTGGTGCTGCTGGGCCGCCCGGTCGCCGAGGTCGGCGCGCTGGACTACCGCGAACGCAAGCCGCTGCTGCTGGAACGCGCCCTGGAGTGCCTGGCCGACCTGCGCCGCCGCTTCGACGTGGTGGTCTGCGAGGGCGCCGGCTCGCCCACCGAGATCAACCTGCGGGACCGGGACATCGCCAACATGGGCCTGGCCACCGCGGCCGGCCTGCCGGTCGTCGTGGTCGGGGACATCGACCGCGGCGGCGTGTTCGCGGCCATGTACGGGACGCTGGCGCTGCTGTCGGCGGAGGACCAGCGGCACGTGGCCGGCTGGTTCGTCAACAAGTTCCGCGGCGACGCACGGCTGCTGGCCCCCGGGCTGGAGATGCTGCGGGAGCTGACCGGGCGTCCGGTGCTCGGCACCCTGCCGATGCTGCCGGACCTCTGGCTGGACGCGGAGGACTCGCTCGACCTGTCCACCGTCGTCGACCGGACCGCCGCGCGCGGCCCGCTGGGCGCCGACGTGCTGCGGGTGGCGGTGCTGCGCTTCCCCCGGCTGTCCAACTTCACCGACCTGGACGCGCTCGCCCAGGAACCCGGTGTGCTGGTCCGCTGGGCCACCAGGCCGGAGGAGCTGGCCGACGCCGACCTGGTGGTGCTGCCCGGCACCCGGGCCACCGTCGCCGACCTCGGCTGGCTGCGCGAGCGCGGCTTCGAACCGGTGCTGAGGGCCCGGGCGGCGGCCGGGCTGCCGGTGCTGGGCGTCTGCGGCGGCTACCAGATGCTGGCCGGCTCGATCGTCGACGAGGTCGAGTCGAAGGCGGGCCCGGTGGAGGGCCTCGGGCTGCTGCCGACGTCCGTGCGCTTCGGCGTGGAGAAGGTGCTCGGCCGGCCCGTCGGCGAGGCGTTCGGGGAGCGGGTCGAGGGCTACGAGATCCACCACGGCATCGTCGCGGTCGAGGGCGGCGAGCCGTTCCTCGACGGCTGCCGGGTGGGTTCCGTCCTGGGCACCACCTGGCACGGCGCGCTGGAGAACGACGGCTTCCGGCGCGCGCTGCTGCGCGAGGTCGCGACGGCGGCCGGCCGGGCGTTCGTCCCCGCGCCGGACACCTCCTTCACCGACGCGCGGGAGGCCCGGCTCGACCGGCTGGGCGAACTGATCGAGGAACACGCCGACACCGACGCGCTGTGGAAGCTGATCGAGGGCGGGGTGCCGGCGGCCGGATCGCTGCCGTTCCTTCCGCCCGGAGCCCCTGGGGAGCATGCATGAGTGACGTCCGATACCCGTTCACCGCGATCGTCGGCATGGCCGACCTGCGGCTCGGCCTGCTGCTGAACGCCGTCTCCCCGGCGGTCGGCGGGGTGCTGGTGCGCGGCGAGAAGGGCACCGCCAAGTCGACCATGGTGCGCGCGCTGGCCGGGCTGCTGCCCTCCATCGCGACCGTCGACGGCTGCCGCTTCGCCTGCGACCCGGCCGGCCCGGACCCGCAGTGCCCGGACGGCGCGCACGGCGGAGGCACGTCCTCGGAGCGCCCGGCCGAGCTGGTCGAGCTGCCGGTCGGCGTCTCCGAGGACCGGATCGTCGGCTCGCTGGACCTCGAGCGCGCGCTGTCCGAGGGCGTCAAGGCGTACGAGCCGGGGCTGCTGGCCCGGGCGCACCGCGGCGTGCTCTACATCGACGAGGTCAACCTGCTCCAGGACCACGTGGTGGACCTGCTGCTGGACGCCGCCGCGATGGGCCGCTCCTACGTGGAGCGCGAGGGCGTGTCGGTGCGGCACGCGGCGCGCTTCCTGCTGGTCGGCACGATGAACCCGGAGGAGGGCGAGCTGCGGCCGCAGCTGCTCGACCGGTTCGGCCTGACGGTGGAGATCGCCGCCACCCGGGAGCCGGTGGAGCGCGCCGAGGTGGTCCGCCGCCGGCTCGCCTACGACGCCGACCCGGCCGCCTTCGCCGGCCGCTTCGCCGCGGACGAGCGGGCGCTCGCCGACCGGATCACCGCCGCCCGCGAGCTGCTGCCGCAGGTGGAGCTGACCGACGCCGCCCTGCGGCAGATCACCGCCGTCTGCGCGGCGTTCGAGGTGGACGGACTGCGCGCGGACATCGTGATGGCCCGGACCGCCGTCGCGCTGGCCGCCTGGGCGGGCCGGACCGAGGTACTGGCGGAGGACGTCCGCAAGGCCGCCCGGCTGGCGCTGCCGCACCGGCGGCGGCGCAACCCCTTCGACGCCCCCGGGCTGGACGAGGAGCAGTTGGACCGGGTGCTGGAGGAGCACGCCGAGCCGGAGCCCGAGGAGCCGCAGCCGCCGCAGGAGCCCGAGGAGGACCCGGACCCGGAGGGCGGTCCCGAGGGCGACGGCCCCGAGGGTGACGGCCCGCAGGACGGCGGCCCCGACGGCGGCGGTGGCGGCGGCGCACCCGAGCCGTCCGGCCAGGACGGCCCCGACGGCCCGACGGCCGAGGCGCCGGACGCCCCGGCCCAGGACGACGCCCCGGCCCCGCAGCCGGTCCCGCTCCAGCCGCCGTCCCCCGCCCGGGAGACGGCACCGGTCGCGGCCGGCGACCCGTACCGGACCCGGCTGTTCGCCGTGGACGGCACCGGGCGCGGCGCCCAGGGCCGCCGCTCCCCCGCCGAGACCGACAGCGGTCACACCATCAGGGCCCGCCGCCCGCGCGGCCGGCTCGCCCGGCTGCACCTGAGCGCCACCCTGCGCGCCGCCGCCCCGCACCAGCTGGCGCGCGGCCGGTCCTCCCGGGCCCTGGTCCTGCACAAGGACGACTTCCGCGAGCAGGTGCGCCAGGGGCGGGAGTCCAACCTGGTGCTGTTCGTGGTGGACGCCTCCGGCTCGATGGCGGCCCGGCAGCGGATGACCGCGGTCAAGGGCGCGGTGCTGTCGCTGCTGATGGACGCCTACCAGCGCCGGGACAAGATCGGCATGATCACCTTCCGGGGCTCGGACGCCGAGCTGGTGCTGCCGCCGACCTCCTCGGTGGAGGTCGGCGCGGCCCGGCTGGAGTCGCTGCCCACCGGCGGCCGTACCCCGCTGGCGGCCGGACTGCTGCGGGCGCACGAGGTGCTGCGGGTCGAGCGGCTGCGCGACCCGGACCGCCGCCCGCTGCTGGTCGTGGTGACCGACGGCCGGGCCACCGGCGCGCGGGACGCCGTCGCGCGGTCGCACCGGGCGGCCGGGCTGCTGGCCGGGCAGGGCGTGGCGAGCGTGGTGCTGGACTGCGAGTCCGGCCCGGTCCGGCTCGGCCTGGCCCGCACCCTGGCCGACCGGCTCCGCGCCACCGCCGTGACCCTGGACGAGCTGCGCGCCGACGGCGTCGCCTCACTGGTCCGCGACAGCCGCGGCGGGAACCGTCCGAGCGGCTCCGCCTCTGCTTCCTCCGCTTCTGGTTCCTCTGCTTCCTCTGCTTCTCCTGCTTCGCGAAAGGCGGCCTGAGCCGACATGCCCAAGGGTGTCCCCGAGAGCGTTCCCGACGACGGCCTGACGACCCGCCAGCGCCGTACCCAGCCGATCACCGCCGTGCACACCGGGCCCGGCAAGGGCAAGTCCACCGCCGCGTTCGGCATGGCCCTGCGGGCCTGGAACCAGGGCTGGTCGGTCGGGGTGTTCCAGTTCGTGAAGTCCGCCAAGTGGAAGGTCGGCGAGGAGAACGCGCTGCGCGTGCTCGGCGCCTCCGGCGAGGGCGGCACCGTCGACTGGCACAAGATGGGCTCCGGCTGGTCCTGGATCCAGCGCACCGGCGAGATGGAGCTGGACAGCGAGGCGGCGGCCAAGGAGGGCTGGGAGCAGGTCAAGCGCGACCTCGCCGCCGAGACCTACCGCTTCTACGTGCTGGACGAGTTCACCTACCCGATGCACTGGGGCTGGATCGACCCGGCGGAGGTGGTGGCCGTGCTCAAGGACCGCCCGGGCAGCCAGCACGTCGTCATCACCGGCCGGTACGCGCCGGAGCTGCTGACCGACGCGGCCGACCTGGTCACCGAGATGACCAAGGTCAAGCACCCGATGGACGCCGGCCGCAAGGGCCAGCGCGGCATCGAGTGGTAGCGCGCCGGGTCCGTCGGACCCGCCGCGCGTCCCGGTAGTACCAGCGAGAGAAGCAGCAGCACCGTGAACATCCCCCGTCTCGTCGTCGCGGCGCCCTCCTCGGGCGCCGGCAAGACCACGATCGCCACCGGCCTGATCGCCGCGCTCGCCGCCCGCGGGCTGGCGGTCTCGCCGCACAAGGTCGGCCCGGACTACATCGACCCGGGCTACCACGGCCTGGCCGCCGGCCGGCCGGGCCGCAACCTGGACGCGTTCATGTGCGGGCCGGAGCGGGTCGCACCGCTGTTCCTGCACGGCGCGGCCGGGGCGGACGTGGCGGTGGTCGAGGGTGTGATGGGGCTGTTCGACGGTGCCTCCGGGCGCGGCGAGCTGGCGTCCACCGCGCACGTGTCGAAGCTGCTGCGGGCGCCGGTGGTGCTGGTGGTGGACGCCTCCTCGCAGTCCCGGTCGGTGGCGGCGCTGGTCCACGGCTTCGCCTCCTGGGACCCGGAGGTCCGGCTGGCCGGGGTGATCCTCAACCGGGTCGCCTCCGACCGGCACGAACTGCTGCTGCGCGAGGCCCTGGAGGAGGGCTCCGGGGTGCCGGTGCTGGGCTCGGTGCGGCGCTCGGCGGCGGTCGCCACGCCCTCCCGGCACCTGGGGCTGATCCCGGCGGTGGAGCGTTCGGCGCAGGCCCTGCGGGCGGTGGCCGACATGGGCGAACTGGTCGCCGCCTCGGTGGACCTGGACGCGGTGCTGGCGCTGGCCCGCACCGCACCGCCGCTGTCCGCGCAGCCGTGGGACCCGGCCCGCGAGGTGGCCGCGGTCGCCGCCGGCCCCGGTCCGGCTTCCGGTGCGGCCCCCGGTCCGGCCTCCGGTGCGGCCTCCGGTGCGGCTTCCGGTGCGGCGCGGCCGAGGATCGCGGTGGCCGGGGGTGCGGCGTTCTCCTTCTCGTACGCCGAGAACACCGAACTGCTGACCGCCGCCGGCGCCGAGGTGGTGCCCTTCGACCCGCTGCACGCCGACACCCTGCCGGAGGGCACGGCGGGCCTGGTGATCGGCGGCGGCTTCCCCGAGCTGTACGTCCGGGAACTCAGCGCGAACGGGCAACTGCGGGCGGCGATCGCGGCGTTCGCCGCCGCGGGCGGACCGGTCGCGGCCGAGTGCGCCGGACTGCTCTACCTCGGGCGGGAGCTGGACGGCCTGCCGATGTGCGGAGTGCTGGACACCTCGGCCCGGATGACCGAGCGGCTGACGCTCGGGTACCGGGAGGCGGTCGCGCTGCACGACTCGGTGCTGGCTCCGACCGGCGCGCGGCTGCGCGGGCACGAGTTCCACCGCACGGTCTGCGAGCCCGGCGCCGGCGAACGGCCCGCCTGGGGCTGGCGACTGCCGGACGGCCCGCGCACCGAGGGATTCGCGGGCGCGCCGGGGGCGCCGAACATTCACGCTTCGTATCTGCACCTGCACTGGGCGGGATACCCGCAGCTCGCCGCCTCCTTCACTGCGGCCGCCGCCGCGCACCGGGCCGGCTGAGCGGGCCGGCGGCCGGTCCGACGGCCCTTCGGGTCTGGTGCTTTGGCCGTCCGGAGCGTCAGAATAGGGACAGACAACCGCATATCGTCCTTTTCGCAACCGGTACCGGCCAGACCCGACCGCCTTTCGGCGAGCCGACCGATTGCCGGCGACCGCCCACTCGGCGGGGCGCCGAACACGCCCCGGCGGGGCGAGCAGGCTCGAAGGAGCCGTCACCATGCGTTACACCTTAACCCCGCTGCATCACCGTCCCACCGCCCATGACCGTCCGCACCCGTGCCCTGTCCCGCTGTCACCGGCCGCGCTGGACGAGCTGCATGACGAGTACCGGGACCTGATCGACTCCCGGCGCCTCCCGGACGGCATCTCCTTCGCCCAGTACTACCGCGTGCTGCGGACCCAGTGGCGCGGCGAGAACGTCGTCGGCCTCGACGACGGCGCCGTCCGGCCCGGTCCGCGCGGCGACGCCCAGCTCATCGACCACCCGTCGGAGAAGCTCAAGGGCGTCGTCCCCACCCTGGTGCTGCTGGTGGACTTCCCCGACCAGCCGCACGACCCGGCCCGCACCGTCGAGCACTTCGAGCAGTTGCTGTTCAGCTCCGGAACGTTCCCGACCGGCTCGATGCGCGACTACTACCGCCGCGTCAGCGGCTTCGACCCCGCCGCCCCGGCCGCCGGGGGCATCGACGTCCAGGGCGAGGTGCACGGCTGGTTCCGGCTGCCGAACCCGCTCTCCTTCTACGCCAACCACATGTCCGGCCAGGACTCCGGGGCCTTCCCCCGGAACGAGGTGGGCATGGCGGCCGAAGCCGTGAAGCTCGCCCTCGACAACGGCGTGACGTTCCCCGAGAAGCTGGACGTCCTGGGCGAGGGCGCCGTCACGGCGCTGTTCGTCGTCCATGCCGGCCGCGGCGCCGAGGCCGTCCCGAAGGTCCAGCGGCCGGACGCGCTGTGGAGCGCCAAGTGGGCCTTCCAGCCCGGCTTCCCGACCGATTCGAGCCTGACCGTCCCCACCTTCCTCACCGTCCCCGAGGACTGCCGGGTCGGCGTCTGCTGCCACGAGTGGGGCCATCTGGCCGGCCGCTGGGCCGACTTCTACGACACCGGGGACCCGAGGGTGGAGGCCGTCTCCAACGGCCTCGGCGACTACTGCCTGATGGCCTCCGGCTCCTGGGGCGGCCCGGACCAGGCGCACGCCGGCGACCGGCCGGTGTACCCGAACGGCATGCTCCGGATGTTCCACGACTGGACCCGCCCGCAGCGGATCACCAGCACCACCAAGGACATCGCCCTGCGCCCGGTCTCCGAGGGCGGCGACATCCTGACCGTCCGCAGCCCGCGGATGCACCCCAAGCAGTACCTCGTGGTCGAGTACCGCCGCCAGAGCGGCCAGGACGAGTTCCTCCCGGACCAGGGCATCGCCGTCTACGTGGTGGACGAGTCCGTCGACAACGTCAACGACGAGAACCGCCTGGCCATCGAGCTGATGCAGGCCGACGGGCGGCGCGACCTGGCGGACTCCCTCGTGCCCAACCGCGGCGACCAGGACGACCTCTACCCGTCGCTCGGCAACAACCTGCTCGGCGAGCACAGCACCCCGGCGCTGAACGAGCCGGGCGGCGCCTGGAGCGGCGTCACCATCGAGGTCGCCGGGACCCCGGGGGACGACCGGATGGAGGTCAGCGTGACCGTCGAGTGAGCGTCACCGTCGGGTGAACGTCGACGGAGTGCTCGACCGAGCCGTCGAACAGGACCACCCGCTCCGCTCCGGGAGCGTCCGAACGACCGTGGGCCGCCCCGGAGCGGACCGGGACGACCGCCGCCCCGCCCGCCGTTCCGGGCAGCGGCCCCGCCGGTGGCTCCGGCGCGGCCGCTCCGGTACGGACCGAGAGGCCGGCCCGGGCAGCGGCGGCGGTCCCGTCCCCCTGAGCCGTCCCGGACGCCGGGACGGCTCAGGGGGACGGGTCACGGGGACGGGTGTTCACCGGGGGCGCGTGTTCACCGGGGGCGGGACCGTCCTCGGCATCGGCATCGGCATCGGTCGGGAGGTGGAGGGTGGCGACGGCGCCGCCGGTGGGGTGGTTGGTGAAGGTCAGGGAGGCGCCGATGACGCGGGTGTGGCCCTGGGCGATGGTGAGGCCCAGGCCGTGGCCGCGGCCGCGCTCGCGGACGCTGGTGCGGAAGCGCTGGGGGCCGTCGCGGAGCAGTTCGTCGGGGAAGCCGGGGCCGTGGTCGCGGACGGTGAGCCGGTGGCCGTCGACGTGCAGCAGGATCGGGCCGCCGCCGTGGCGGTCGGCGTTCAGGAGCAGGTTGCCGAGGATGCGGTCCAGGCGGCGCAGATCGGTGCGGACCGAGGCGTCCGCCGCCATCTCCACCTCGACCTCCAGCCCGGTCAGCGCCACCGTACGGCGCACCGCGCGTTCCAGCGGCACCGCCGAGAGGTCCGGCAGTTCGGCGTCGGCGTCCAGCCGGGACACCTCCAGGAGGTCCTCGACCAGGGCGCGCAGCGCCTGCACCCGGTTCTGCACCAGCTGGGTGGGCCGCCCCGGCGGCAGCAGTTCGGCCGCCGTGACCAGCCCGGTCAGCGGGGTGCGCAGCTCGTGCGCGACGTCCGCGGTGAACCGCTGCTCGTCCTCCAGCCGCCGGTGCAGCTCCCGCGACATGAGGTCGACCGCCGCCGCGAGGTCGGCCACCTCGTCCCGGCCGTCGACGAGTTCGCCGATCCGGGTGTCGGTGCGTCCGGCGGCGATCCCCCGGGCGGCGGTCGCCGCCGTCCGCAGCCGGCGGCTGATCCGGTCCGCGACCAGCACCCCCGCCAGCACCGTGATGAAGACGGAGGCGACGACGGCGAGCAGGACGATCCGGTCCAGGTCCGCGATGGCCTGCCGGTCCTGGGCGAAGCCGATCCGGACGGACAGCACCTCGCCGCCGCCGCGGACCGGTGCCGCCGCCCAGACCGACTCGCCCTCGGGGCCCGGGGCCAGCAGCGACCCGCGTCGCCCCTCGGCGGCCAGGGCGCGCAGCCGGGGCGGCAGCCCGGGGTCGTCCAGGGCGGCGTGCCGACGGCCGCCGCCGGTGAGTTCCTCGTTGTGCTCGTAGGAGCCGAGCGCGGCGTCCAGGGTGGTGAGGGCGGAGCCCCTGGCCTGGTCGACGTGCTGGCGGACCATCGCCTGGTGGACCAGCAGCCCGACCGCCACCGCGACCAGGACGGAGATGGCGGCGACGGCGGTGGCGATCTGGCGGCGCAGGGTCATTCGGCCCGCCTCAGCTTGTAGCCGAAGCCGCGGACGGTCTCGATCCGGCCGCCGCCGATCTTGGCGCGCAGCCGCTGGACGTGGACGTCGACCACGCGGGTGTCGGCGCCCCACTCGTAGTCCCAGACGCGTTCCAGCAGGACGGCGCGCTCCAGCACGATGCCGGGGGCGGCGGTGAACTCCAGCAGCAGGCGCAGTTCGGTCGGGGTGAGCGGGACGAGGGTGCCGTGCACCCGGACCTCCATGGAGTCGGTGTCGACCTCCAGGCCGTCGAAGCTGCGGACGGGGGTGCGGGGGGCGGGTGCCGGGGGCGCGGGGACGTCCCCGGGTTCCGGAGCGGGGAGTCCGGGCGCGGGCTCGGGGAGTCCGGGCGCGGGGAAGGCGGGCGCGGGGAGTCCGGGCGCGGGCGCGGGGAAGGCGGCGGGCGCGGCGACGGCCGCGGGCGCCGGTTCGGCCGGGACGACGCGGACGCGGCGCAGCACCGTGCGGATCCGGGCGACCAGCACGGCGCTCTCGAACGGCTTGACCACGTAGTCGTCCGCGCCCGCCTCCAGCCCGGACACCACGTCCACCGGATCGGTGCGGGCCGACATCATCAGGATCGGCAGCTGGCTCTCCTCCCGGATCCGGCGGCACAGCCCGACCCCGTCGAGCAGCGGCAGCATCACGTCCAGCAGGACCAGGTCGGGCCGGACGGCGTGGAACATCTCCAGCCCCTCCAGACCGTCGGCGGCCGTGGCGACCGGGAACCCGTAGCGTTCCAGCGCCATCCTGGTCGCCTCCCGGATCACCTCGTCGTCCTCGACGATGAGGATGCGGGGGTGGCCGGCGGCCGTGGGGCTCATGGCTTCGTCTCCGGGAGGGGTGTGGCGGTGGGCGGTCCGGGCCGGACGGGCGCGGGCAGCGGCTGCTTGCCGACCGCCGCGTCCGAAGCCGGGGTCTGGGGGCCGGAGGGCCGGGCCGTGGGCACGGTCTTGAGCGAGAGGTCCCCGTTGCCGGCGCTGGGGCGGGGGGCGGGCGGCTTCTCCACCACGGGTTTCTCGGCGACCGACGGCGTCGGCTCGGGCTCCTGGGTAGGCCCGATGCCCTCCACCTTCTGGTCCGTCAGGGCCAGCCGCACCCCGTCCCAGTGGTAGAGGCGCCCGGTCCGGAAGGAGGCGGTCGGCTCGTAGAGCCAGAGGTCGGTGCCGACGGTCTCGGCGCCGAACCCCTTCACCAGGGAGACCCGGTGGATCGGCAGCAGCCGCTCGCCGGAGGCGGTGTAGACGTGCAGCACGACGGTGTCGGCGAGGCCGACGGCGAGCAGCAGTTCGGGCCGGCCGTCCCCGGTGAGGTCGCGGTACTCGGGGGCGCGCAACTCGCAGCCCGCGCAGGGTTCGAGGACCCGCCGTTCGTCCTGGGTGACGCCGGGGTCCTTGGCGACCAGGGCCCGGACGTCGACGGCGGTGATGTCCTGCCCGGGGACGGTGAGGTCGGGGACGGGCTGCGGCGGCGGCTCCGGGCTGCGGCTCCCCGTGGGCTCCACCGGCGTCGGCGACGCGGCGGTGGGCGCGCCCGGCCAGAGCGGCACGCGGGCCGGGGAGGGCGTGACGGGGGCGACCGCGCCGTGGTCGCGCAGTTCGCCGGGGGCGGCGCAGCCGACCGGGAGCGCGAGCGCGGCGGCGGCGAGCGCGCTCCCGAGGAGGACGGCCGGGCGGCGGCGGGCGTGCTTCCGGCGCCGGACGGCGGTGCGCCGGACGGCGGTGCGGCGGGCGGACGTGCTCATCCTCCGGGGCCCTTTCTGCTGGTGCCTGCTCGGTCGGTCCGGCCGCGCCGCGTCGTGGTCGCGGATGCCTGGGCGGCGCCCGGCGGTTTCCCCGCCGGGCGCCGTTCGGCCCCGTCAGCCTACGGGCGGCGCCGGATCGGCCAGGACGACGATGTTGTCCGTCCAGTGGCCGTCGGCCCCGATCCGGCCGCCGCAGGTGATCAGACGCAGTTCGGGGCCCTTGGTGTTGCCGTACACCGCGTCGGTGGGGAAGTCGTTCTTCGCGTACTGGAGCAGGGCGCGGACCCGGAAGTCCACCGTGCCGCCGTCCTCCCGCCGGATCCGGACCAGGTCGCCCGGCTTCAGCTTCGGCACCTTGTGGAACACCGCCGGGCCGTGCGCGGTGTCGTAGTGCCCGATCAGGACGGCGGGCCCGGTCTCGCCCGGTGTGGGGCCGTTGCGGTACCAGCCGACCTCGTCGGCGCGCTCGGCGGCCGGCACCTCGACCGTGCCGTCGGCGTTCAGACCGAGGCCGGTGACCGGGGCGTCCACCCCGGCCGCGGGGATCAGCAGCCTGGTCGGGGCCGAGGCCGCCAGCGGGCGGGGGGCGGCGGTGCCGGCGGACGGGCCGCCGTCGGAGGCACCGCCGGCGCCGGTGGAGGTGGTGCCGGTCGCCGCCGGCGCCGACGCGGTGGTGCCGGGAGCCTGCCGGGCCGAGGTCTCGACCCGGACCACCGGCGGCTCCGCGCGGCCGGAGACCGCCACGGTCGCACCGATCGCCAGGCAGAGCAGCCCGGCCGCGCCGAAGACACTCCGGCTCAGCCCCGTCCCGCGTCCGGCGCGCCTCCCGTGGCGTCCCTGCCGCGAACCGTCCCGGGCCCGGCGGCCCCGCGCCGCCCGCGCCCCGTCGCCGCCGTCCGGAGCGGCGGCGACGGGGTGCGGGGAGGACCCGGGGGCGTCGTCAGCCCCGCGCACCGGAACGCCGGCGCAGCACGGCGAAGCCCAGCGCGGCGGCGCCGACGGCGGCGACGGCGCCGCCGCCGACCAGCTCGAGGCCGGAGGAGTCGCCGGCCCCGGAGCCGTCGCCGGCCTGGGCGGCGCCCTTGGGCACCTCGCGCACTTGCGGCTTGCCCTCGGCGGGCAGCTGGGGCTTCGGCTGGACGCCCTCGGGCAGCGGGGTCGGCGTGGCGGTCCGCGCCTGCTCCTTCGCCTGCTCGGGCGTGAGCGGGGCGGGCTGTGCCGTCGGGGGGCGCGACGGGGTCTGGGGCGCCTTGACGACGGGGCTGCTGCTGGGCTCGGCCGGCGCGGGGGCGCCGGCGGAGGGGGCCTTCGGAGCCGCGGACGGCGCGCCGCCGTCGGCCCAGGCCTGCCCGCCGGTGACGCTCGCCAGCAGGGCGGCGCCGGTCAGGGCGCAGACGGCCGTCAGCCGGGAGACGGCGGCCGACCGCCGGGCGCGGTTCGTGGTCGTACGCAGAGCCATGCGAGCTCTCCTTCACGGTGGTGACGCGGGCTCCGGCACCCTGTGGCCGGTGCGTCGGGACTGACGGTAGGAAGCCCGTGTCGCGGTCCCCGGCCGGTCGTGTCACAACGCTTCATCGGCTGCGTAACGGTCGCCCGGCGGTCCGGCGGGGAGTTCGTGACACCCGTCCCGGCGACGGGAAATTCGCTGGTGGCGGTCGGTGCGGGCCTCCTAGCATCCACGTGTGACCGACAGTGAGAACGCATCCGGGAGCGCGGACGGCATCGAGGCGACGGACCGGGAGGTGTGCTGGCGGGGCAGGGGCGTCGGGCTCGCGGTTGTCGACGTCGACGACGCCGAACTGCTGCAGCGCTGGCGCTCCGACCCCGTGGCCGTGCACCAGATCGGCTATTGGCCACGTGCCCTGTCCGCCCTGCGCGAGCGGGTGGAGCGCCAGCGGGACGACAACGACCGGGACGACTTCCTGGTCCTGCTCCCGGACGGCACGCCGATCGGCCACATCGCCCTCTTCGACCAGGACCTCGCCGACGGCACCGCGGAGGTATCGCTGCTCATGGACGAGCAACACCGGGGCGGGGGTCACGGCTCGGCCGCCCTGGACGCGCTGGTCGACCTCGCCTTCGGCGAGCTGCCCGTGCACCGTCTCCAGGCCGTCACCCACACCGGCAACGCCCCGGCGCTCGCGGTACTGACCGGCGCGGGCTTCGTCCAGGAGGGTGTGCGCCGCTCGGCCTGCCTGCACCGGGGGCGCCGCTACGACGCCGCGGTGCTGTCGCTGCTCCGGCCCGAGTGGGAGGCCCTGGCCCGGCCCCGGTCCTGGGAGCTCTGACCCCGGCCGGGGCGCGTCCTCGGACCTGTGGGGCAGCGCGTCCTCAGACCTGTGGAGCGGCGGCCTCGGCGGTACGGGCGTGGGCGGCGAGGACGGTGTCCAGGAGCCCGGGGAAGCGGTGCTCCAGGTCGGCCGCACGGAGGGCGGAGAAGCGGCGGTTGGCCTCCTCGCGCTGGGAGATCAGGCCGGACTCGCGCAGCACCTTGAAGTGGTGGCTCAGGGTGGAGGGCGCGACGTCCACCGGGAAGGTCCCGCAGGCGCGTTCCGGCTCGGCCCGCAGCACCCGGACGATGGTCATCCGGGTCGGGTCGGCGAGCGCGTGCAGGACGTCGAAGAGGTCGATCTCCTCGGTCGCGGGGTGGGTGAGCGCCGGTCGGCGGCGGGTACTGCGAGGCATGGACGCCCTCCCTGGTCTGCGATGTTCGACATCCATCGAAACTGCGTGGTACCACTGTCCCGCGTTCAATTTCGTATTTCGTCGAACATCGTAGACGAGGGGACCGAGAACCATGCGCGCACTGGTGATGACCGCACCCGGCGGAGCCGAGAACTCGCAGGTCCAGGAGCTCCCGGTGCCCGGGCCCGGCCCCGGACAGGTGACGGTCGACGTCGCCTTCGCCGGACTGAACTTCGTCGACGTGATGACCCGCCGGGGCGACGCCGCGTACGCCGCCGACTGGCCCTACCGGCCCGGCAAGGAGGTGGCCGGCACCGTCCGGGCACTCGGCGAGGGCGTCACCGGACTGGCCGTCGGCGACCGGGTGGTCGCCGCCCCCGTCGGCGCCGGGCTCGCCGAGGTGGTCACCGCCGAGGCCGTGCTCACCGTGCCGCTGCCGGACGGGGTGGGGCTGCGCGAGGCCGCCGCCGTCCCCCTGGGCCTGGCCACGGCGCTGCTGCTGCTGACCGACGCCGGCCGCTTCACCGCCGGGGAGACCGTCCTGGTGCACTCGGCGGGCGGTGGCATCGGCCACGCCCTCGCCCAGCTGGTCCCGCTGCTCGGCGGCGGCCGGCTGATCGGCACCGTCGGCCGCCCGGACAAGGCCGCCACCGTGCTCGACTCGGGCTACCAGCACGCCTTCGCCCGCGACGAGTCGCTCGAGGCGGCGGTCCGGACCGCGACCGACGGCCGGGGCGTCGACCTCGTCCTCGACCCGCTGGGCACCGAGGCCCTGGAACTCGACCTCGCCGTGGCGGCGCCCGGCGCCCGGATCGTGCTGTTCGGCAACGCGGGCGGCGGCGCCGTCGCCGACCTGCCCCCGCTCGCCCGCCTGCTGGCGGGCAATCTGAGCATCACCGGCTTCAGCCATCGCGGCCTCGCCGCCACGGCCCCCGAGCGGCTCGCCCGGGCCGTGCGCCGGGTCGTCGGCCTGCTCGCGGACGGCGGCCTGGCTCTGCCCGTCACCGAACTGCCCGGCCTGGCCGCCGTTCCGGCCGCCCACGACGCGATGGCGGAGGGGCGGGCGACCGGGAAGTACGTGGTGCGGATCGGCGGCTGAGCCGGGTCGGGGCTCGGGCGGCCGAACCGGGCCGGGGCTCCGGCGCCGCCCCGACTCCGAGCAGGCTCCGACCCAGCTCCGACCAGGCTCCGACCAGGGGGACGCTTTCCTGCTGAATTCCGATCGCATTCCGCCCGCATTCCGGCCGCTTTCGGAGCGGTTCTGCCCGGGGTCGCGGAATGGACCTAGGTCGGAGGGTCCAGGGCGAGCCGAACCGCAGCCTGAGGCCCGGGCGGCGTCCGGTCCGTACGGTGACGGTATGAGCGTCGATCTCGAGAAGTACTTCGCACGCATCGGGTGGGACGGCGAACGCGCTCCCACCCTCGACACGCTCCGGTCACTGCAACACGCGCACGTGCTGGGCATCCCGTTCGAGAACATCGACGTGGTGGTCGGCACCGTGCCCTCGCTGGACCTCACCGATCTGGAGGCCAAACTCGTCGCCGGCTCCCGCGGCGGGTACTGCTTCGAGCAGAACACCCTGTTCGCCGACGTCCTGGAGCAGCTCGGCTACGGCGTCACCCGCTACACCGGGCGGGTACGGGTCGGCGCCCGCCCCGGGGAGATCCGGCCCCGCACCCACCTGGTGCTGGGCATCGAGGTGCCCGGCGACGAGGGGCGCTACCTGGTCGACGTCGGATTCGGGTCGATCGACGCCCTGCTGGAGCCGCTGCCGATGATCCCCGGGCTGGTCCGCGAGGGCCGGGGCCGCCGGCACCGGCTGGTGCTGGAGGAGGCCGACGGCCCGGCACCGGTGTGGGTGCTCCAGGCCCGGTCCGGGGACACCTGGATCGAGCTGGTGTCGTTCACCCTGGACACCGCGCCGCTGCCCGACATCAACGTCGCCAACTGGCACGTGGCCACCCACCCGCGCTCGCCGTTCCGCCGCCTGTTCGTGCAGCGGACGTACATCGACGGGCACTTGTCCCTGGACGGCACCACGCTCACCCGCACCGCGCGGGACGGCACGGTCACGGTGGAGCGGGTCGACGACCCGGAGGCGCTGCGGGAGCTGCTGGAGTCCGAGTTCGGCATCGCCCCGCCGCCGGGCGTCCGTCCGGAGCGCTGACCGGGGCGCCGACCTGAACGCCGACCCGGGCGGCGGCGGCCGGCCCCGCCGGGCCGGGCGCGGAGCAGCGCACCGTCAGTCCCAGGCGGTGTCGAGGCACGGCGCCGCCGGCCCGTGGCCACCGCCGTCGGCGAGCGGCGGAGGGCCGGCGGTGCCGGAGGCGTCGTGGGGCCGCTCGGGCAGGGGGAACACAGTGGTCATGCCCTCTCCTGTCCGCCGGGGCACCGGAGTTCCCGGAAGGACGGGCCGGGCCGGGCCCGCCCCGGAGGTCAGCGGGCTCCGCGCGCGCCCGCGCCCAGGCTGCGGCCCAGGTCGAGCAGGCTCAGGCCGAACATCAGCACGCCCAGCGGCACGTGCAGCGCCGGGTGGTGGGTGACGCCCAGGACCACCTGGACGGAGGCGAGGACGAGGAAACCGGTCGCGTACAGGACCGGCCGGAGCGGGCCGCCGCCGGGCCGCCAGGCCAGGACCGCGGCGAGCAGGTACACCATCGAGGCGCCGTACATCACCCGGGCGCCCACGCTGTGCAGCGTCTCGCCGTAGGAGGTGGAGAGCAACAGCCCTGCGGTGGTGGCCTGGTAGAAGATCGCCAGGGTCTGCAGGGCGACGGTGGCGCGGAGGAACGTGAGGCTGCGGCGTGCGGACGGGGTCGTCGTCGTGATGACCATGGTGCGGTCCCTCTTCCTGCCTGGTGGCGGTGGGTCGGTAGTGTCCCGCTGGTTCGACGAAACAGGCCCGCGAAGTGTGAGGCGGGTGGGAACGAAACGGGGGCGACCGGCATGGGTACCGAGGGCGAGAGATTCGAACGGAACACGGACACCGACACGGACACGGACACGGAGGCGGACGCGGCCGTCGGCGAGCGGCGGCACCTGGTCGGCCTCGCCTACCGGATGCTCGGCTCGGTGGCCGAGGCGGAGGACGCCGTGCAGGAGGCGTACGCCCGCTGGTACGCGCAGGCGCCGGAACGGCGGGCGGCGGTCGCCTCGCCGGGCGCCTGGCTGACGACGGTGCTCGGCCGGATCTGCCTGGACGTGCTCGGCTCGGCGCGGGTCCGGCGCGAGCGCTATGTCGGCGAGTGGCTGCCGGAGCCGCTGCCGGACGCGGCGCAGTGGACGGCCGGGGCCGGCGATCCCGCCGAACGGATCGCCCTGGACGAGTCGCTGGGCATGGCGTTCCTGGTCGTGCTGGAGTCGATGACCCCGGCCGAGCGGGTGGTGTTCGTGCTGCACGACGTCTTCCGCTACCCGTTCCCCGAGATCGCCGCGATCGTCGACCGGACGCCCGCCGCCTGCCGTCAGCTGGCCACCTCGGCCCGCCGCCGGGTCGGTGCCGCGCCGGCCCCTGCGGCCGGGAGCGCCTCAGTGGTGCGGGAGTTCAAGCGGGCCTGGGAGGCCAAGGACATCGGCACCCTGGTCGGCCTGCTCGACCCGGCGGCGGTCCTGGTCGCCGACGGCGGCGGGCTGGTCAGCGCGGTGCTGCGGCCGGTGGAGGGCGGCGAGCGGATCGCGCAGTACCTGGCACTGATGGCGGAGAAGGCCCCTGGGCTGGTCCTGCTGGAGCACGCCGTCAACGGCCGCCCCGGCCTGGTCGCGCAACGGGATGGCGCCACGGCGACGGTGGCGGCGCTGGACGTCGTGGACGGCCGGATCACCCGGATCTGGGCGGTCCGCAACCCGGAGAAGCTCGGCCGCTGGACGGCGGCCTGAGGGTCCGGACGACTCGGGCTCCGGGCCGTCCGGAGCCCAGGGCTGCGCGGAGCTCAGGGCGGCCCGAGGACGGCGGCCCGGTCAGCGCCTCGGCGCACCCACCGCGGGCCGGGAGTACGTGGTGCCGTCCTCGTTCACGAACACGTACCGGTCGTCGGTGCGCCCCAGCCAGGGCGTGGTGTGCAGGAACGCCCGGCGGAGGTCGGTCCGCTCGACGGTGCGGCCGTCCGTCCCGTCCAGGCGATGGACGGAGTTGAGGTTGTGACCGCGCTCGGTGACCACCAACGGTCCGTCCGGCGCGGCGGCGACGGCCAGCACCTTGCCGCCCGGCTTCCGCGCCCAGGCCCGGGAGCCGTCCGCCAGCGAGTGCGCGACGACGAAGCTGCTGTCGCGGTCGCCGGGCCGGCCGGCGGCGGCCACGAACAGGTCGCCGACGACGGCCTCCGGGCGGACCGGGCGGAGCTGGAACGGGGCGTAGAGCTTCCGGAGGGGCGTCAGCTCGTAGTCGGCGGACGAGACCGGGATCGTCGCCCGGGGCGCGCCGTCGGCGGCCGCGAAGGAGAGGACGGCGTCGATGCCCCGGTTGCCGCGTTCGGTCAGCCGGACGACGGGCGGGTCGGCGGCGAGCACGGCCAGGGCGGTGGGCTCACTGGCCGCGCCGGTGTCCGTCCGCCACAGTGCCTCGCCGGCCGGACCGAAGGCGCGCAGCCAGGTGGCTCCGGTCCTCGCCGCCGGATCCGCGGTCGCGCAGTACTCTGCGGCCACGACCCGGACGGCCGAGGCGGACAGCCCGCCGAAGGCGCACCCGGGAGTCGGCGCCGCCGTCCAGGCCGGGGCGCCGTCCCGCAGGCCGAAGGCCGCGAGCTGCCCGTCTCCCCGGGCCACCAGGGTCGCGGGACCGGCGAGTTCGAGTGCCGAGAGCCGCACACCGTCCTTGTGCCACAGCTCGCGCCCGGTGCGCAGGTCGACGGCGGCGAGCTGGTCGCACGCCGCGGGGTCGGTGCCGTAGCCGACGGCGGCCAGGCCGTCGACGGCCGCCGAGGCCGCGCAGACCGACTTCCGGGGCGGCGCCTCCAGCGTCCAGGCCGACTCACCGGTCCGCGCCCGGTAGGCGTCGAAGCGGTCGGCGCGCACCCGGACGACGGTCTCGCCGTCCTGCCAGACGGCGAGTGCCTTGGTGAGGGTCGGCCGGTCGGCCGGCGCCGACCACGCCGGGCTCACCGGCGGCGGCCCCTGCAGGCGGTCGAACCCCAGCCGGCTGACGGGCAGCGCGAGCGCGAAGCAGAGAACCGTGGTGACGAGGCGGCCCTTCTTCGGACCGTCGGACAGGAAGACGACGGTGAAGAGGACGATCGCGACGACGACGCCGACCATGCCGGTCGCCAGCATCGCCGGCATCCCGGGCGGGCAGGGCCGCGCGGCGGAGCCGCAGCCGCCCCCGGCCTCGGCGAGCGCCGAACCGCCCATGACGAACCCGGTACCCGACGCGGCGACCACCGCCCCCGCGAGGCCCGCCCAGACCAGCCGCCATCTCGACCCGCGCCGCTCCATGAACCCGCCCCGCCATGATCGTCCAACTGGGTCCGGGCACTCTACCGACGCCGGACGGCAGCGGCACCGCGAGGGGGTGGGCCCGCCCCGGCCCGCTGGCCGGGGGCGACGGCGCCCGGCCGTGATCACGAACGGCCGGTACTCGTCTGTGCACGGACGTCGGCACGGCCCTAGCGTCGGAGGACCGATGCCGTCCGACCACGGGAGTCCACGCATGAAGGTTTCCGAGCGACTCGGCCCGATCCTCGGGGCCACCGGGGCCGCGCTGACGCTGTGCGCCGGGCCCGCCGCCGCGGCCGGCCAGCCCGCGGCAGCCGCTCCGGTGGGGGCGGCTGCCGTGCAGCCCGGGCCGCCCTCCACCATCACCAGTGCGAGCCCCGAGGCCGCCGGCAAGTGTCTGGACGCCTACGACTTCGGCCGAGGGCCGTGGGTCCAGATGTGGGACTGCCACGGCGGCAGCAACCAGTCCTGGAGCCTCTCCTGGAACAGCGTCAGCGGGGGCTGGAACATCCGCAACGAAGCCAGCCAGTACTGCGCCGACGGCTCCCCGGGCCACGGGGAGCAGCTAGTCCAGAACGTCTGCGGCAACGGGCTGGGGCAGTCCTGGAAGATCGATTCCGCCTCCGGCCCGACCCGCCTGGAGAGCATCGCCTTCCCCGGGCAGTGCGCGGACATCTACAACTGGGGGCGCAGCTCGGTGGTCATGCTGTGGGACTGCGGGAGCCAGGCCAACCAGTACTGGCTGTTCGACTGAACCGGCTGTCCGACCGACCGGCGGGAACGGGCGCAGCCGTTCCCGCCCGGCAGCCGCGGGATCCGCCGGGGCCAGCCGCCGCACTCGGCCCCGGCGGGCAGGGCCCCGCCGGCGAACCGCGGGCGGCGCGGAATCCGGTCCGTCCGGGCAGGAACTATCGCCTGGGGCAAGGCCGTTGGAGACATCAGCGGGGGGCGGGCGATTCGGACCCATGGAGGTCGGTATGGCTCGGCACAGAGCGCTTCGGCGCGGACTCGGCGCGATGGCGATGGCCACCGCGGTGACGGCGGGCACGGTGACGTCGGCCGCGGCGGCCGGCGGGCACGGCGAACACGGTTCGCACGGATCGCACAGCGCGACCCGGGCGACGATGGCGCAACTCCTCCGGGACGAGACACTGCCCGGGACGATAGCCGGTGTCCGGGAGGACGGCGGAAACTGGTCGGCGGCCGTCGGTGTCGCCGACGGGGCGACCGGACGGCCCCGGTCGCCGCAGGAGCGGTTCAGGATCGGGAGCCTCACGAAGACCTTCACCGCGACCGTGGTGCTCCAGCTCAAGGCCGAGGGGCGGCTCGGCCTGGACGACCCGGTGGAGCGCTGGCTCCCGGGCGTGGTGCAGGGCAACGGGAACGACGGGTCGGCGATCACCGTCCGGCACCTGCTCGGGCACACCAGCGGACTGTTCTCCTACGACGAGGACCCGCTGATGATCCAGCGGCTCGCGAGCCCCGACTTCCTGAAGCACCGCTACGACACCTACCGGCCCGAGGACCTGGTGCGCACCGCCGTCTCCCACCCGCCGCTGTTCGCGCCGGGAACGTCCCGCTCGTACTCCAACACCAACTTCGTCCTGGCCGGGATGATCATCGCCAAGGTGACCGGGCACCCGTACGGCCAGGAGATCGAGCAGCGGATCCTCCGGCCGCTCGGCCTCCGCGCGACCAGCCTGCCCGGCACCGCCGCCGGCCTGCCCCGGCCGCACGCGGTCGGCTACTCCACCCTGTTCGGCGGCTCCGCGACACCGGTGGAGACCACCGAACTCAACCCCTCCTGGGGCGGCGCGGCCGGGGAGATGATCTCCACCACCGCCGACCTGAACCGCTTCTACTCCGCCCTGATGCAGGGGCGCCTGCTGCCGCAGGCCGAGATGGACGAGATGGTCCCCGCCGCCGGCGGCCCCGGCCTGGGCATCGGCAGCGTGAAACTCAGCTGCGGGGTCACCGCGTGGGGCCACACCGGCGGCATCCACGGCTCGTCGACGGTGGCCCTGACCACCCGCGACGGACGGCACACCGCCTCGTTCAACACCAACGCCGACTGGGCGACGGGCGAACGCAAGCTCGCGGAGGCCGAGTTCTGCGGCTGAGCGACTGCCCCGGCCGACCGGGAGCGGGGTGCGGTGCGGCGGCCCGAGAACCGCCGCACCGCACCCCGGGGCGCCACCCCAGCCGGTGGCGCAGCCGGGCGAGGCCACCGGCGCCGAGGTTGTTCTGTGGCGCACCCGGGGTTTCGACGGCACGGAGGACCACCGGCCGGTGAGGATCGGGCTATTCGGCGGGGGTGCCGTGGAGGAGGAGGGGGAGGTGGGCGCCGCGGGTGAGGGCGTCGAGGGCGTGGGTGGTGCGGCGGTGGTGGTCGGGGTGCATGGCGTCGGCGAGTTGGGCGCGGTGGAGCCAGTGGACGGCCGTGACGGTGTGGGGCGGTCGGTGGCGGGCGACGGTGGATTCCTGGGCGGGACTGAGGCGCCCGCCCCAGTGGACGAAGTGGAGGGCCTCGGGGAGGAGTCGGCCGGGGATGTGGTCGGTGGCGAGGATCTTGCGGAGGGGGAGGACCAGGCCCGTCTGGGTGTCGGTGTGGCGGCGGGCGGCGTGGTGGGGGAGTTCGTCGGCCTCGGCGGGTCCGCCGGGCAGGACGAGGCCGGACTGGTGGGTGGTGCCGATGGCGAGGAGGGCGCCGTCCCGGTTGAGGATCAGGGCGTGGTGGTTGTGGCGTCGGCGGGGCGGCGTGGTGAGGAGGGAAGGGAGGAGGTGCAGCACGGTGGGGCTCCTGGGGGTGGTCAGTTCTCGGCGTCGGGGTTCTTGGGGGTGAGCCAGGTGAGGCAGGCGGGGAGTCCGGCGCTGATCCCGGTGGCGAGGATCAGCCCGAAGATGAGGAGTCGGGGTGCGAGGGGTCCGTGGCGGATGGGCCAGCAGACGAGGGCGGCGGCGAGGGCGCTGAGGGTGGGGACGCCGAGGGCTGCGAGGACGAGCCGCAGGGAGCGGTTCACGCCACGTCGGCGATGCGGGGCCGGCTGGGGTGCTGGACGGTGAGGAAACGGGGGGTGGGGAGGGCCTGGACGCGGTTGGGCTTGGTGGTCCACTCGCAGCCGCCCGCCTCGTGGCGGAGGTAGACGAGCCCGGCGAGGGTGTCCATGTAGACGGCTTCGAGGGGCTTGCCGGAGGTGTCGAGGTGCGCGAGGTCACGGACGATCTCGCCGACGGCAGGGGTGTAGACGGGCATGGGGGCTCCACTGGTTGCACTGTGCGTTTGGATCACTACGACCCGTATCCATGGTGGAGCTCGAGGAGCTACGATCGGAAGCCGCAGAACTGGCGAATTGATTTAGGTTCAATTGGGGGATCCATGAACCAACGCGAGCTCGATCCAGCGTCATCCCCAAGCGCTGCACTGGGGGTCCAACTCCGCAGGTCACGAAACGCCAGGGGAATCACCCAGACCGAGCTTGGTCAGATGATCAGCTTTTCGGCGTCGTACATCTCACGGATTGAACGAGGCGTAGAACCTCCGAGCCGTCGGCTCGTACAGGAGGCTGATCGTGCGCTCGACACCGGCGGAACACTTGAATTGATGCTAGATCAACTCAAGCACAGCCTGCTCATCGAAGGTTTCCCGGAGTTCGCCGAACACGAGGCCCGCGCCACCGCCATACGGCTGTTCGAGATCGGAGTTGTGCCAGGACTGCTCCAGGTTCAATCCTACGCCGAGGCATACGAGATGGCTGCGGTGCGCCAAGGAGCCTCAACCCCAGTGCAAGCGACCGAGCGACTGGCCTTCCTCCATACCCGACAGATTCGCCTGTCCGAGCCCCGCCCTCCAACGCTCCAGGCTGTCCTTGATGCCACATGCCTACTCAGGCCCATCGGCGGCCCTGCCGTGATGATCGAGCAGCTGTTGCACCTGGAAGCACTGGCGGAGAAGCCCACAAACGTTCTCCAGGTCGCCCCATTGGAACTCGGTGAGGACAGGCCCCTCAACTATCCGCTCGCTCTGCTCACACTTCCCGATCGACGAGTGATCGGCTACACCGAGACCCTCCAGCGTGGGTATCTTGAACGCGACGCCGAAACGGTAGCCGGATGGGTGAGCAGCTACGATCGGCTCCAGGTCGAGTCGCTCTCCCGAGGAGCGTCGCTGGCCTTCATCCGCAAAGTACGGAAGGACTTCGAGGATCATGGCCGTTGACCTCAGCGGTGCCCAGTGGCGCAAGAGCACCTACAGCAATGGCCAGGGCGGATGCGTCGAGGTCGCTGACGGCTGCACCGGCATCATGCCTGTCCGCGACTCGAAGGATCCCCAGGGCCCGGCTCTTGTCTTTCACCTCGACGCCTGGCGCGCCTTCGTCGCCGCCGTCCAGGCCGGCGAGTTCGGCGTCATCTGAACCCTGGAACCACCGATGAGCCCCGACCGCCGAACCGGTCGGGGCTCATCCCGCTCTCCACCCGTGCGCGTACTCGATGTTCAGAACGCCGGGCCCCTTCACCGGACCCTTCGCCGTCAGATCCCCGGCGTGATGCAGCATCACACTGTCGTACGGCGACCACGGAGTCCCCGCCAGCGCGCGAGCCGGACCCTCCCGCACCAGCGAGTGCACCTGCGCCCCCGTCCACCGGAACGCCTCCGCACTCCCGGTCAGGAACAACGTCTCGGCGGCGAACCCGAACCTCAACTCGTCCCGCCGCCAGTCCTCCGGCTCCTTCTCCCCCGAGAAGTCCGTCTCCGGAATCTCCATCACCTGCGACCGGCCCGCCCCCAACCCCGCCCGCACCGCCTTCCACCGCGACACGGGAAATCCCAAGCCGCCCTGCACCAGCACGAGGTCCACCACCGGCGCACGGAACCACCCCGGCAGCCCGCCCGGCCCCTCCCGCTCCGCCCGCAGCGGCACGTACACCAGCGACCGCCGGGACCGCGCCGCCAACCCCCAGGCCACCGCGAGACTCCGCGCGCCCCCCAGGTCCACGAACATGTCGAGCGACCGTTCCTTCCGGAACAGCACAGCCCGTCCCGACCTCGGGACGGCCTTCACCACCCGGTACTCCTCACCACCGTGCCGAACCCGGTGCACCGTCGTCCTCAACTCCACCCGGCAGTCCTACCCCGCCCGGACGCCCTCTGTCCCCCGAGTTTCCCTTCACCTACCGTGGATCCCAGGCCTACAGAAGGGAACTCCTGGACCATGTCGTGGCGGAAGAGCAGCTACAGCGGCCAAGGCGGCGAGTGTGTCGAGATCGCCGACGACCACCCTGACCTCGTCCCCGTCCGACACTCCAAGGACCCCGCCGGCCCCGCCCTCCTCTTCCCCCCGGACGCCTGGCGCGCCTTCGTCACCGCCGTCAAGCACGACGAGTTCGACATCCTCTAGCCCCTCGCCGCGTCCGGCTGACCCGCGCCCGCCGGTCCTGCTTCGATAGGCGGATGCCCGCCGCAGCCACGCCGCCGCCACCCCCGCCCCCACCGCTCGCCGAAGTCCTCGGCGTGCGCCGGATCCGGCTCGCCGAGGTCGCCGCCCCTCGCCTCACCGTCGAGGAACGGCACGCCCGGGACCAGGTCTGGGCGACCATGGTCCTCGCCAATCCCACTCTCTTCGACGGACCCGCCGTCGCCTGCGCCGACACCTCCTGGCCCAGACCCGGCGAACTCCACGTCTCCTGGTCCCGCGTCACCTACCGCCACTACGCCCTGCGCCGCGTCCCCTCCGCCACCGCCCCCACCGCGTCCCTCTCCGTCAGCGTCCTCCAGACCACCGACGACGGCCGCCTGCTCGTCGGCCGGATGTCCCCCACCACCGCCGCCCCCGGACGCTGGCAGTTCCCCGGCGGCTCCGTCGAACCCCCGCCCGACGGCGAGCGCCTCGACCTCACCGCGCTGCGCCGCAACGCCGTCCGCGAACTGGCCGAGGAGACCGGAGTCACCACCTCCCCCACCGAGTTGGAACTCCGGGCCGTCACCCGGGGCCAGTACGGCAGCGTCGGCGTGCTCTTCCTCGCCCCACCCCTCCCCGAGGCCGCGCTGCGCGAGCGCTTCACCGCCCTGGCGCCCCCGGAACGGGAGTTGGTCGAGCTGGCCTTCGTCCGCTCCCCCGCCGACCTCCCGGGCCTGCCCGGCCCGCACGCCGACTACCTGACCCCGGTGCTCCGCCACCTCACCCGCCGACGGGCGGGACGGCGACCCTAGGGGGTGTCCCCGGCCTCGCCGTCGAAGCGGTGCCGGGCCGACTCGATGGCGTCGAGGTGCCGGTGCGTCCAGTCGCACATGGCGTCCACCGTGGCGCGCAGGGCCCGGCCCGGCCCGGTGAGGGTGTACTCGACGCGCGGCGGCACCGTCGGGTGCACCGTGCGCTCCACCAGGCCGTTGCGCTCCAGGAGGCGCAGGTTCTGGGTGAGCATCTTGTGGCTGATGCCGTCGACCTCCCGGCGCAGCTCGGTGAAGCGCAGGGTGCCGTCCCCGACCGCCTCGACGATCAGCAGCGCCCACTTGTTGGCGATGTCCGAGAAGATCTCCCGCGCGAGGGAGTCCGCCCGCATCGCGTCGGCCCTGTCCTTCGCCGAGCCGTTGACCTGCTTGCTCACCTTGAGGTTCCCCAGTCACCGAAAAGTGCGTTCTTCCACGTCAACGGCCACTCTCCTACGGTGATCGAGTCACCGCAAGAGAGCACGAGGAGAGCGGAGCCACCATGGCCATCACCCTGTCGAACCCCGAGGGACTGCCCGTGATCGACGTCTACCACCAGGTGGCCGTCGCCTCCGGCTCGCGAACGGTCTACGTCGCCGGGCAGGTCTCCTGGGACGCCGACGGCGCGACCGTCGGCGCGGGCGACCTCGCCGCCCAGGTCGAACAGTGCTACCTCAACGTCGCCACCGCCCTGGCTTCCGCCGGGGCCGGCTTCGCGGACGTCGTGAAGCTGAACGTGCACGTCGTGGACTGGGCACCCGAGAAGATGCCGCAGCTCCTGGACGGCATCGCGCGGGCGACGGCGAAACTCGGGACCACCGCCGCCCCGCCGGCCACCATGCTCGGCGTGGCGGCCCTGGACGTGCCCGAGCACCTGGTGGAGATCGAGGCCTTCGCCGTCCTCGACTGATCCCGGGGCCGCCGGGTGCCCGGTGCCCGCGCGGGAAGTCGGACCGGCCGACTTCCCGCGCGCACTACCCTGCGGGAATGGATCATCAGCAGGACCCCTGGGCGGCGCTCCTCGAAGGGCCCGCGCCGTCCGCCGCGCTCGGGAAGGCATGGGTGCGGGGGCTCGGCCGCAACCCGGCCGCGCCGGACGACGTCCTCGTCCGGCTCCTGGACGCCGGTCGGCCGGAGCTCCTCCTCCACCGCGCCGACCTGCCGTCCGCCGTCCTGGACGCGGCGGTGGACCACCCCGACCGCCGGGTGTGGGGCCGGGCCGCCGACAGCGGACGCCTCTCGGCCGCCCAGTGGGAACGGCTGCTCGCCGCCCGGGCCGGCGGGCCGGAGCACGCCCTGCTGACGGAACTCGCGGCGGACGCGGCCGCGCTCCGCGAACGCCGGCCCCGGCAGTGGCGGGGCGTCGCCCCCGCGCCGGACACCGACGCCCGGCCGCCCGCGACCCCGGCGGAGATCGCCGAACTGGCCGACGCCGTTCCGGACATCGACCCCCGGGACCGCACCTACGGCCTGTGGTGGGTCGCCGCTCTGTTCGACGACCCCGACGCCATGCGGCAGTTGGCCTCCTCGTCGAGCCTCTGGATCCGCCGCAGCGTCGCCCGGGCGCCCCGGCTCCCCGCCGATGTCGCCGAACTCCTGGCACGTGACGAGGACTTCGCCGTCCGACTGTTCCTCACCGAGTCCTGCGGCGACGCCCCGTCCTGGCTGCTGCTCGACCTCTGGGCGGACGGCTGGGACGGCACCCGTTCCTTCCCCGCCGGTCCGCGCGACCACCCCAACTTCCCCCGCCACGGCCTGCTGCGCTTCGCCGACGACCCTCACCCGCGCCTGCGGATGCTCGCCCTCGACGACCCGGCGTCCGACGCCGCCCTTGCCGAACGGCTCGCCCACGACCCCGACCCCGAGGTCCGCCGCGCCGCCCACCGCCACCCGGCCCTCCCCCCGGCCCTGCTGGCCGCCCTGCTCCGGGACCCGGCCACTGCCGAGGACGCCGCCACCAACCCGGCGATCCCGCCGGCCGTCATGCACCGGCTGATCACGGCGGGTGCGGCGGCCCGGTCGGAGCAGTCGGAGTAGTCGGAGCGGGAAGTCGGCGGCTCCGACTTCCCGCTCCCGGTCACTCGAACTCGGGACACCCCGTGTCGATGTCGACCTCCGCACCCGCCGAGGTCCACGCCGTCATCCAGCCCGACCCCGCGCTGACCGAGACGTAGTCGTCCTTGCGCACAAGGCCGTACCCCTCCTCCGCCCGCGCCCGGAAGCGGACCGTCAGACTCTCGCCGGGCGGCAGCTCGTACAGGCTGCCCATCGGCTCGAAGACCACCCACAACGACTGGTCGCCCGGCGCCTCCAGGACGACGGACTCCTCCACGAACCGCGCTGCCCGCTCGGCGGCCCTGGCCTCGCGCCACCTCTTCACCCGACCGATCACAGGACCCATCATCCCCGCCGACGATCGGCCGGCAGCAGTTCGTGCCGCGCCGGGCGGGCGTGCCCGGGCATCCGGAAGGACGCTCGTGCGCGTGGAAGTACCGGCCGCGTACCTGTAGCCGATACTCCCGCGGGAAGTCAGCCCCACCGACTTCCCGCTTCCTGCACGAACTCCGTCCACGACAGCCGTCTCAGGCCGCGTGACAGCGTCGTCCCCTTCTCCGGCAGGCCGGACGAGGTCCCCCGGCAGGTGCCCCCGTGACCACACCCTCCCAGCAGCTCCGCGCCGCGCTCGACGCGCTCGACACCGCCTTCGCGCTGCCCCCGAAGCCCCGTTCGCCATCGGCGGCTGCACCCACTGCTACACCGTCGCCGAGCTGGAAGCCCTCGCGGGGCCCGCGCACCTGCTGCCGGACGACCTGGTCCACTCCGTCGCCTTCGAAGCAACCGACCACTGGGCCGACTTCCCCGCCCTGTAATACCGGACGACACCCCGGATCGTCCGCCTCCTGACCACGGGCCGGCTGCACAGCGGCTTCGGGATGATCGCCTCCCGGTTGCTCGCGGCGGGTTGGCGGGACTGGGCGCCCGCCCAACAGCAGGCGCTGGAAGAGGTCTGGGACGCCTGGTGGCGCTCTACCCTGCACGAGTACCCCGGCCACGAAGGCGCCACCGATGTCTCGGAGACCGTCGCCGTCAGCACCGGAAGCCTCTCGCGCTGGCTCGCCGTCTGGGCCGGGACCCGGACCGAGGCGGCCGACCGCCACTTCGACGACGCCCTCGACCACTGGCTCGCACCCCCGGGGCTCGCCGACCTCCGCCTCGGCTTCCGCGACGAACTGCACGCCGGACCGGAGCTGCTGGACTGGCTGATCTCCCTGGAGGAGAGCCGGATCGGCGCCGCCCAGCTCTTCGAGATCGAACGCCTCGCCTACAGCTGACGGCCCCGGCGGTCCCGGTGGGAGAGGCGGGAGCGGCCTCCGTGGAGCAGGACGTCGGACGCGCCGACTTCCTGCTCCACTCCACAGCGGCTGCCCTCCGGGCCACCTCCCCTGAGAGCACTTTGCAAAGTCATCAGTGACTTTGCAAAGTGCCTCAGAGCAAGGGTCGGCGACTTTGCAAAGTCGCCGACGGCTTTGCAAAGTGCTGGTGGCACGACGGTCTCCTGCGTCGTGAGGGGCTCACGACACAGGAGACCGGGACGGGGCGTCGGCGGCTGTGGCGGCTACAGCCACAGCCACAGCCACGGCACAGCTTCAGGGCGCTCCCGCCGTGGCCGCGCGGCGTCGCCACGGCGGGCGGTGAACCGGGCGGCCGCGTTGCCGCCCGGCAGCGGCACGGGGCCGCCATGGCGGGAGCGTGACCGGGGCGGCAGGAAGTCGGCCCGGCCGACTTCCTGCTCCGGACGCTGCAACTGGTACCGGACGTACTCCGGGGCGGCCGGGCCGAGTTCGATGTGGTTCTCGTCGAGGCCGTTCATGATCCGCAAGTAGTCGTCGCCGAAGCGGACCACCGCGAAGCCGGTCAGCCGCGACCGGCGAGCGCCGCCGACCGTGCTCCGTGGGCCTGTCGGACCTCGTCGATCCCGAAGAGAAACGACGGCTCGTAGCCGGTGATCCCCGTCCTCCTCATGGCACCGGAGTCTGTCCGGCGGCCGGAGCGGCGGTGGCCGACGCGGGGAAAATGGCGGGCTCCGGGCGGTCCGGCGGAGCAGAATGCGCAGCATGGCGGACATGGCAGCGTTCCGGGACGCGATCACGGCGTGGGCGGCGGGCGGACCCGGTGGGCCCGCGGGGGAACTGGCCGGGCGGGTGGGGGTGCGGACGGCCGTTCTGGTGGAGGGGCCGAGCGATCTCGCGGCCGTGGAGACGCTGGCGGCGCGACGCGGCCGGGACCTCGCCGGGGACGGGGTGTCCGTCGTCTCGATGGGTGGAGCGATGAACGTCGCCCGCTACGCCGAACTGCTCGGGCCGCCCGGGCTGGGGCTGCGGCTCACCGGGCTGTGCGACGCGAACGAGCAGGGCTTCTACGAGCGCGGGCTCGACCGGGCGGGAGCGCCGGGCGAGGCGTTCTTCGTGTGTGTGGCGGACCTGGAGGAGGAGTTGATCCGCGCGCTGGGCGTGGACCGGGTCGTGGAGATCCTCCGGGACGAGGGCGACCTGCCGGCCTGGCAGACCTTCGTCCGCCAGCCCGCCCACCAGGGCCGCCCGGCCGAGGGGCGGCTGCGGCGGTTCCTCGGCACCAAGAAGGGCCGCAAGATCCGCTACGGGCACCTGCTGGTGCGGGCCCTCGCCCCCGGGCAGGAGCCGGACCCGCTGCGCGACCTGCTCGCCGCGGTGTGAGCGGCGCGCCGTCCGTCAGTACGCGACGGCGTCCAGGTGGTACGTGGTGTCGACCGAGAACTCGCCGGCCCGTGCCTTGATGGAGAGCACGTACTGACCGGGCGCCAGCGGGTCCAGGGCGCACCACTGGCCCCAGGCGACGCGCGGGATGCCCATCGCCAGGAAGCGCCTGGACGCGAACTCCTGCACCCGCAGCGGGACACCGTTCAGCGTCGCCTCCGCCCCGGAGGTCTCGACCCGCCACGGCGCGGAGGACAGGCCGAGGGCGAGTCGCTGGGTGTTGAAGACCGGGAAGAAGACCGGCTTCCCGGCGGGGATGGGGCAGCGGCGCACCACCCGGCCGCCGTAGGTGCCGGCCAGGAACCAGACGTCCTCGGGCTGCCGCCAGTCGGCGAACTCGCCGGTGGTGTCACCGACCGGGCTGCGCTCCGCCGGGGCCGACAGTGCCCACTTCCACCAGCGTGCCGCGAGCTCCGCGCCCCGGCGGGGGTCCACGGTGTCGGCACCGGTCTCGGGGGAGACGGCCTCGCCCACGGTCTGCTCCTTCGGTTCCACGCGCGCACCGCAGATCGGTTCGCCCCGCGACTGTATCCCCTGGATTCGTCCGCCGGGCGCCGGGCCCTCCGCGCGGGAGGGCCCGGGACGGACCGGCGGACGGTCAGGCGGTCAGGCGGTCAGGCGGCGGACGGTGACCTCGTACTGGTCGACCGCGCCGTCCCAGCGCACGACGACGGTGCCGCCCTGCGAGTCGTCGTAGTCGTCGTAGTCGTCCTCGTCGAAGTCGTCGTCGTCGCCGTCCTGGTCGTCATCGTCATCGTCGTCGTCGGCCGGGGCGAACCGCACGAGGGCGAGGTCGTGGGACTCCTCGTCGCAGAAGGCCGCCAGGTAGTCCCGCAGGGCCGGGTCGGTCACCCCGGCCACCAGGTCGTGGGCCTCCTCCTCCACCTCGTCGGCGGTGTCGCCGAGACCGGCCGGGACCAGGTCGGGCGAGGTGGCGGCGGTCAGGCCGGTGGCGGCACAGAGGGCGTCGAGCAGGGTGTCGCCGGAGGCGATCCGGCCCTGCCAGAGCGTCCACAGCTCGCGGGGCAGGTCGGCCGAGGCGAGGTCGACGCCGTGGCGCCCGGCTATCCGGCCGAGGTCGGCGCCGAGCACGGCGCCGCGCCACTGGCCGTCCTCGGAGGCCGCGACGGCGTCGGCCAGCTCGGCGCCGAACGCGGCCAGCGCGTCGGGCAGTTCGCGCGGGTCGACCCAGAACAGCGAGCGGCCGGCGTCGAACACCAACTCGGTCTCGGCGGTGTCACCGGGCGGGGTGAGCAGCAGGTCGCCGGTGGCGACCGCCTCCTCCCCCGCGAGCGCGGCCCGGCCGACCCACACCGGGTCGTGGTCGAGTTCGGCCTCGTCGAGGAAATTGCCGCCGTAGTAGGCGCCGTAGCGGGCGTCCTGGTCCCCGTACTCGTCCAACGGCCGGCCGAGGATCTCTCCGAAGGCCCCGGCCAGGGTGGCCGCCCACTCCGCGGAACGGCCGGGCGGCGGCGTGCTGTTCTCAAGCGTCATGGCGGGAGTACAGCACGGCCAACCGACAACACCGGCAACAGGGTTGGTTCAGCGGCTGTAGTCCTTGAGTTCCTCGGTGTCGAGCATCACGCCGAGACCGGGAAGCTCGACCCGCTCGCCGTAGTCGTAGCTCCGGATCGTGCGGTACCGGCCGTCGGCCGGCTCACTGTGGACGGTGACCGTGTCGGTGTCCCGGTCGACCAGCAGGTGGATCGGGATGCCGCTCTCCGCGTACGCCCGGGGCCTGCCGACCCGGTCCCGCTCGTCGGCGCGCCGGTCGAACGAAGTGACCTCCGCGACCAGCAGGACGCCGCGGGAGTCCGCCCACTCCCCCTGGCCGGCGAAGTGCTCGGCGGGCGCGAGGGCGCCGTCGGGGCGGGCGGCACCGGCCCGGTGGGGCGGGAGCAGCTGCAGGCCCTGCCGGACGAAGAGCCAGAGGTCCGGCCGCGATCGGGCGCATGCCCGCTGGAGCCACGCGAGGATCTGGGCGCGGTCGCCGTCGGGCGCGGGCCGGACCCCGAGCTCGCCGCCGACGAACTCCAGGACGACGTCGTGGCGGGCGGCGGTCCTGGCGATCGCCTCGAAGGCTTCGAGGCTCATCTGCGGACGGTCACGGGTGATCATGTCAGTCTCCCTCCGGACGCGCCCCCGCAGGGGTTCCGCCGGAGACCGTACCGCCCGGCGCCGTCAGCCGGTGGCGCGGACGTAGATGTCGGCGGCGCCGGGGAGGCCGCCCGGGTCGGGGGCGACGTAGATCCGGCGGGCCCGGTTGTGGGTGGAGTCCGTGCCGAGGAGGGAACCCTCGGTGTCCTCGGGTGCCGGGGTCGGCGTGGGGCCGGGCTCGGCGGCGGGGTCGACGGCCTGGGCGATGTGCTCCGTGGGCTCCGGGTCGGCGGCCTCGGCGGCGGGCCCGTCGGTGTCCGCCGGGTCGGCGTCGGGGGCAACGGCGTCCGGGGCCGCGGCGTCGGTCGGCGCCTCGTCGACCGGCGTCCAGGGCGAGTCGGAGCGCGGGGCCGAGGGCGACCCGGCAGGCGGCGCGGTGGGCAACGCGGACGGGGAAGGGGAGGCGGAGGGCGAGGCCGAAGCCGGCAGCGGCGCGCCCAGTTCCGGTGCCGAGGCCGGTTCGTCGCCGCCCAAGGCCTCGGTGAGGTCGGCGGGCAGCGGGGCGACCGCGCCGGGGGCGGGCAGGTCGTAGGTGCGCAGGAAGTCGCCGATGCCGACCTCGCGCCCGCCCGCCAGCCGGTAGTGCAGGTAGGCGACGGGCAGGCCGTCCGCCCCGCGCGTGTAGACGGCGCCGACCGGGACGTAGTAGCGGCCCGCGCCCGGGTGCTGGGAGGGGTGCAGCCCGGCCAGCAGTTCGGCGCGGTCGCGGTCGGTCTCGATGGCGCCCCGGCCGACGGTGAGCGCGTTGACGCCGCGGACGGCGAGGGCCGCCAGCACCGACACGAAGACCACCAGGCCGATCGCGACGGTACGGCGCAGCACCGGCCGCCCGTGCAGAGCCGGCCAGGAGTCGCTGGTCGCACGCTCGGGCGGCGATCCGCCGTCGGGCCCTCGTTGCCTCACTGTTCCCCGCTCCCCCGGTCCGTCGTCGTGGCCGCCCGGTAGGGGGCGCGGCCACGCGTGCTGCTCGTCCTGGACCCTACGCTCCGAGTTCCGAATGGAACCAACCACCCCGATCACCCCTCGTGCACCCGCCGCCCGGCCGTCCACCCGGCCGTCCACCCGGTCGTCCACCCGGACCTCCCTCCGGCCCTCCGTTCAGCCCTCCGCTCAGCCCAGGTACGCGGGCGCCACCGCGGCCTCCAGCAGCCGGCCGGCCGCGCCGCTGCCGTCGGCGGGCACGGTCCACAGGTCGGCGCCGAAGTCGCCGGGCATGGCGTAGAGCAGGGTGCGGTCGTCGGACCAGACGGCCTGGTCGTCGATGCTGCGCTGCTCGGCGGTGGCGGTCTCGGTCATGGTGGCGAGGTCGAGGACGTACAGCCGCCAGGGGGCGTCCTCGGAGGCGCCGGGGACGCGCTTCTTGTAGGCGACCCGGGTGCCGTCCGGGGAGAGGGACGGGCACTCGACGTTCTGGTGCAGGGTGGTGAGGGTGCGGGCGGCGAGGTCGCCGCGGACCAGGTAGGTCTGGCCGCCGGTGGCGACGGTGGCGTAGAAGGTGTTGTCGTCGGCGAAGGTCACGCCCCAGACGTTGATGTCCGGCGCCCGGTACGGCCTGCCGTCCTTGATCACGTCGAACTCCTCCAGGTTCTCCCGGAGGTTCCAGTCGCGGACGTCGACGATCGAGGTGCGGGTGGAGAAGTCGGTGCCCGCGTAGGAGTCGCCGCTGACGAAGACGGTCCAGGCGGCGAGGTGGCCGGAGGGCGAGACCCGGGAGCGGGTGGGGATGCCGGCGGCCGGGAAGGAGCGCAGTTCGCGCAGGTGGTCGTCGAGGACGACGGCCCGGTAGGTGTCCTGGAGGGCGCCCCGGTCGGCCCGCAGGCAGATGCCGGTGCCGGCGGCGGCGTAGAAGCGCAGGCACTGGACGCCGGAGGAGGTGCGCGGGCCGTCGGGGTGCCCGGCGGGGACGGTGACGACCTCGTCGCGGTGCGGGCCCCAGGCCATGTTGCGGAAGACCAGCTGCCGGGCGGCCGGGTCCTTGAGGGTCACCTCGCCCCGGGTGACGACGGGGCCGCCCACCTGGGTGCGGTCGCGTTCGGCGGAGCGGTCCGAGGCCCACAGCACGGCGCCGGTGCCGACCGCGCCGAGCAGGACGACGGCGACCAGCAGGATCAGCACCCGGGTGCGGTTCGGGAGGGTGGCGGTGGTCACGAGGGCCCCTCGGAGTCGTCGGTCGTGGGGTCGGCGGCGGGCCCGCCGGGAGCCGCCGCGGGCTCGCGCAGGACGAACGCCGCCCCGGTGACGCAGCCCGCGAGGGCCAGCGCCGACCAGGTCAGCGCAGCCGTGCCGCCGACCGCGCTCCACAGCGCGCCGAAGGCCAGCGAGCAGGCGAACCGGGCCAGCGCCTGCCCGGTGCCGACCAGGGCGAGGCCGGCGCCGCGCCGCGCGGCGGGGACGGTGTCGGCCGCGGCGGCGGCGAGCACGCCGTCCGTGGCGGCGTAGAAGGAGCCGTGCAGCAGCAGGACGCAGACCACGACGGCCGGGCCGTCCAGCGGGGACAGCAGCAGGCCGTAGGCGAGCAGCAGGACGCCGTGCCCGGCCAGGAACAGCCGGCGGCGGCCGATCCGGTCGGCGAGCGCGCCGAGCGGCACGGCGAGCAGCAGGAAGGCGCCCGCGGTGCCGAGCGGCAGCAGCGGGAAGTACTCGACGGAGAGGCCGAGCCGGCGCTGCACCAGCAGGTAGAGGAACGAGTCGCTGACGGTGGTGAGGCCGAGCAGCACCGCGCACACGGTGAGCCGGCGCAGGCCGGGGATGCGCAGCAGCGCGAGCCCGTCCCGCAGCCGGGGGCGGGCGTCGGAGGTCGGTTCAGCGCCGTCGAGCCGGTTCGGCACGAACAGCAGCAGGACCAGGACGCCGAGCACCGCGACGCAGCCGCTGACCGCGAACACCGCGTGGTAGCCCTGCTGCTGGCCGCCGTCGGCGAGCACCGGGCCGCCCGCCAGCCGCAGGACGAGGAAGGCGGTGAGCGGGCCGAGCAGCGCGCCCGCCGTGTCCATCGCCCGGTGCACGCCGAACGCCCGGCCGCGGTGGGCCGGTTCGGTGGCGAGCGAGATCATCGCGTCCCGCGGGGCGGTGCGCAGGCCCTTTCCGGTGCGGTCGGCGGCGAGCACGGCACCGATCAGCGGCACTGTGTGGACGAGCAGCAGCAGCGGCTTGCAGAGCGCGGACAGCCCGTAGCCGACGGCGGCGACGGCCTTGTGCCGGGGCGCCCCGTCGCGCCCCCGGCGGTCGGCGAGGTGGCCGCCGAGCAGGCGGACAACGGCGCTGAAGCCGTTCTGGATGCCGTCGAGCAGGCCGAAGCCGAGCGGGGACAGGCCGAGGCCGGTGAGCAGGTAGAGCGGCAGGACGGCGCTGACCATCTCGGACGAGACGTCGGTGACCAGGCTGACCACGCCCAGGACCACCACGGTGCCGGGGACGGCCGCCCGGACGGCGGTGCGGCGGCCGTCCGCGGTGGCGGTGCCGTGGGCGGTGCCGGTGCCGTCGGCGGCCTCCCGCCGCCCCGGCCGGGTCTCGGCCGGGGCGACGGGGGCCTTGGAGCTGCGGGAGTCCGCGACGTACACGGGCGTCAGTTCCAGATGCCGGTGATGGTGGCGGCGGTGGCGGCGTTGCCCGCGTGGCTGGTCAGGCCGGCGAGGTCCTCCAGGGTGCGCAGCACGTTGTAGTGGTTGTACGTGGTGGCGCTGGTGGAGCCCGGGGTGACGTGGGCGCCGTAGAAGACGGTGGGGATGCGGTTGCCGGAGAGGCGGTTGTCCTCGTCGAAGGTGACGACGAGGAGGCTGTTGTTGGCCTTGGCCCAGGTGGCGTAGGCGCCGAGCTTGTTCTTGATCCAGGTGTCGCCGGTGCCGACCGAGCAGTCGTGCATGTCGTTGCAGAGGTCCGGGACGACGAAGGAGACCTTCGGCAGGGTCGCGTAGTTCGTCGGGAACTGCGTCATGGTGTACGCGGTGTTGGTCGGCACGTTGGAGAAGCCGAACCACGGGTTGTGCTTCTGCGCGTACTTGCCGCTGGAACAGACGGTCGAGCCCTGGCTCGGCAGGCCCTCGTTGTAGCTGCCCCAGGTCTTGCCGGCGGCGATCAGCTCGGAGGCGAGGTTCGGCTTGTTGATGGAGCCGACGGAGACGCAGCTGTCGTCGGTGCGGCCCTGGTTGGAGCCGGAGAACAGCTGGTAGTAGTTGGGCTCGCTGGGGTGGGTGAGCCCGAAGGACTGGGTGAGGGTGGCGCCGCCGGCCTTGAGGGTGTTGTTGATGTACGGCGCGCTGGAGCTGCCGATGACCTGGGTGTAGGCGTGGTTCTCCAGGACGACGACGACCACGTGGTCGGGCGTCGGCAGGGCGGCGGCCTGCGCGGTGGTGCCGGTGGCGGCCCAGAGGCCGAGCGAGCCGGCGACGAGGCCGAGCCCGGCGGCCGAGGCGGTCAGCGTGCGGCGGCGGGGGCGGCTCGGGGCGGCACCCCCGGCGCTCGGGGTGGTGGCGCTCATGTCAACAGTGTCCGGAGTTTCGGGCATGGTGTCCTCCGTGCGTCGGGAACGGCGGCGGGCAGGGCAGGCTTTCCCGGCCGCCGGGTACTGCCGGGTGGGAGAGCACCGCCGGTCGGGGCGGCGGCGGTTTCGGAGCGCCGCAAACAGTAGGAGCGGCCCGGTGGCGCGGGCCTCGGCGGAGAGGTGAAGAACAGGCGAACAGGGATCGGTGGCCGAGCTTCGCCGTCGGCCGGAGCCGGGGGAACGTCACATTCGGCCCGATTGACCCGTCCGTCGCGGGCGTGGTGGGATTTCCGGCGGCCCCGACGCCCGGTATCGCCCTGACCTGCGGCATTCCGCCCGGGCGGGGAGCGGCGGATTTCGGCCGCCCCCGGTGGCCGCCGGGCCGCGCCGGCCGGCGTCCGGCCTTCGGGCGGGTGTCGGGCGGATGACGTGGAGGAGCGGGACGTGAGCGGACGGTGAGCGCGGCGTGAGGGATCCGGAGCGGGACGGGGCCGGCCTGCCCGACGGCCCGGGCCCGCGGGGCAACGGGAGCACTCCGGGGGCGTGGACCGCGCAGGACGCGCGGGGCGCTCACGGCGTGCACGGTGCGCACGGTGCGCGTGGTGTTCACGGTGTGCGCGGTACGGGGCGCGCCCCGGACGACGGCGGGTCCGTCGACGGTGCGGGGCCCGTCGTCGGCGCGGGCGTCGCCGGCGAGCATGTCGTCGACGAGCACCTCGTCGGCGAGCACGTCGCCGACGGCCCGGGCCTCGTCGTCGGCGTGGGCGTGCGCGCGACCGCCACCCGGAGCGAGTTGCTGGAGCTGATCCGGCACACCCTCGCCGGAGCCGGACTGCCCGCCGACACCGTCCGCGCGCTCGCGACCCTCGCCGGCAAGGGCGGCCACCCCGCCGTCCGGACGGCCGCGGCGGCGCTCGGCGTCCCCGTGGCCGAGTACCCGGCCGAGGCGCTGGCCGCCGTCCGGGTGCCGACCCCGTCCGGCACCGTCGGCGCGGCGGTCGGCACGGTCAGCGTGGCCGAGGCGGCGGCGCTGGCGGCGACGGGCGGCGGCGAACTCCTCGTCGCCAAACGGAAGACCGCGTCCGCGACGGCCGCCGTCGCCCGCACCCCCCACCCCCGGAACGCAGGAGAGCAGCCGTGACCCCCCACTCGCCCGCCGGACCCGGGACGCCCGAGCCGGACCTGCGCCACCACGGCGACGCCGAGGTCCGCGACGGTGGCGCCGGCCTGGTCGACCTCGCCGTCAACGTCCGCACCGGCACGCCCCCGGCCTGGCTGCGCACACGCCTCGCCACCACCCTCGCCGACCTCGCCGCATACCCCGACGGCACCGCCGCCCGGGTCGCCGTCGCCGCCCGGCACGGCCGCCCGGTGGACGAGGTACTGCTCACCTCCGGCGCCGCCGAGGCGTTCGTGCTGCTCGCCCGGGTGCTGACGCCACGTCATGTCACGGTGGTCCATCCCCAGTTCACCGAGCCCGAGGCCGCTCTGCGGGACGCCGGGCACCCGGTGCACCGCGCCCTGCTCTCCCCCGCCGAGGGCTTCCGGCTGACCACCGGCGCCGTCCCGGAGGAGTCCGACCTGGTCGTGCTCGGCAACCCCACCAACCCCACCTCCGTGCTCCACCCGGCCGCCGCCGTCGCCGCGCTGGCCCGGCCCGGCCGCACCCTGGTGATCGACGAGGCGTTCATGGACACCGTGCCCGGGGAGAGCGAGTCCCTGGCCGACGCAAGGGAGTTGCCGGGCCGGGTGGTGGTCCTGCGCAGCCTCACCAAGACCTGGGGCCTGGCCGGGCTGCGGATCGGCTACGTGCTCGGCCCGGCCCCGCTGATCGCCGCACTCGCCGCCGCCCAGCCGCTCTGGCCGGTCTCCACCCCGGCCCTGGTCGCGGCCGAGGTCTGCTCGGCCCCGGCGGCGCTGGACGAGGCCGAGCAGGCCGCGCACGAGCTCGGCCTCCGGCGCGACCACCTGCTGAAGGGCCTGGCCGCCCTCCCCGAGGTCCGGGTGCACGGCGAACCGGCGGCCTCCTTCGTGCTGGTCGAGCTGCCCGGCGCGGACGCCGTGCGCGACCGGCTGCGCGAACGCGGCTTCGCCGTCCGCCGGGGCGACACCTTCCCCGGCCTCGGCCCGGACTGGCTCCGGATCGCCGTCCGGGACGAGGGCACCGCGGACGCGTTCCTCGCCGCGCTCGCCGAGGCCCTGGGCCGGAGGCCGTCCGACAATTCCTGGCCGAGGTCGTCCGACAATTCCTAGCTAGGGGTTGGCGGGGCGGCCGAGGGCGGCGGACGTCCCGACCGGCCCCGAGCCCGGGACCGGACCCGGGAGGGTGAGCGTCGGCGTGCCCGAGGGCGTCGTCACCACCACCGTGATCGGCGCCGAACGCCCGCCCGACCCGCCGTCCCCCGAGGTCAGGAGCACCACCGTCAGGGTCGCCCCGGCCATCGCGACCACCGCCCAGCGTGCGCGGCGCGCCGCCCGTCCGCCCGCGTTCCGGTCCGTCTCCTCGCCGTCCACGCCCTCGCCCGCCGTGCCCTCGCCCGCCGTGCCCTCGAACTGCCGGTGCCCGCCGCCCATCCCGGTCGCCTCCCCGGACTCGGTTCTGGTAATCGTGGGACCGCCCGGAGCGGCAACCGGTTCCGCGATCGCGGAAAGAAGTCCTCTCAGGACACCGGCCCGACCCGGTCCCCGACCCGCACCCGCCCGGGCCGCAGCACCCGGGCGTACACCCCCAGGCAGGGCAGCGCCGACATGCCCGGCAACGGCACCACCCGGTTGCGCTCCGCGAGCACCCGCAGCGCCGCCGCCGAGCGCGGCAGTCCCGGCCCGTGCGCGAGAGTGGGGACGGCGCACCGCGGCGTCGCGGCCAGGACGTGCAGGCGCAGCTCCGGCCCGACCGCCAACTCCCCCTCCACCCAGCCGTTCTCGACGAAACCGGAGACGCCGCCGGGCGTCCGCAGCACCAGGTTGGGGCGGTACCGCCGGGCCGCCGCCGCGGGCGCGTCCGCGGCGGCGAGCGCGGCCGTGGTGAGCAGGTGGAGCGGCGCGAAGTCGAAGAAGGTGCCGGACGGCGCACCGCGCCCCAACTCACTGACGGTGAAGCCGACCTCGGCACCCACGCCGTGGGCCAGCACCTCCTCCGGGACGGACCGTTCGACGCTCGCTCCCGGCGGCGGCACGTCCACCAGCCGGACCTTGCGGCCCAGCCGCTCCGAGAGTCCGCCCTCGTCGACGGCCTCCCCGTCCCGGTCGAGGACGGTCACCCGGCCGCCCGGCCCGGTGACCGCCGTGAACCCGAGCACGGCCGCCCACAGCCGGGGGTTCTTGGCGCTCGCCACCCGGCCGGTGCCGACGTCCAGCAGCGCCCACGCCCGGTCGCCGGCGACACCGCGTTCCGACACCTCCGCCTCGCGGAGCTCCTCGCCGAGCATCGACTTCACCGGGTACCGGCACAGCCGCTCCACCGTGGCGGCCGGCACGGCGCTCAGGCCCCCGCCTCGGTCCGCGCCCACTCCCGCAGCGTGTCGAAGTCCTCGGCCCGCAGGCCGAGCCCGGGGTGGATCCGGAACGTCGCCGCCGGGCCCGGGTGGTTGGCGGCTATCCACTCGGTGTCCTGCGGTCCCAGCTCGTCGTCCACCCAGACGAAGGGCCGCCCGGCCGCCCACTCGACCAGGACCCTGGTCTTCCAGTGCAGGCCGTCCGGGTCCTCGTGGAACATCTTCGGCCAGGCGATGAACGGGAGTTCGGGCAGGCCGACGAGCGGGCCGATCCAGGTGTTGGCCTCGCCCTTCCAGGCGGTCGCCCAGACCAGTTCGAAGGGCAGGTCGAGCAGCCGGGGGCCGTGGTCGGGGTTGATCCAGAGCCGGATCGGCTCGATCTCCCCGGTCGGCCGGCCGGGGAAGCGCGCCAGCAGGAAGTCCGGGCGGACGTGGTGGGTGCCGTATCCGGCGGGCTGTTCCGGCGGCTGGGCGGCGAACGGGTTCAGCGGGCCGTCGACGTCGAGGAGGAGCAGCGGGAGGGTGGTCATGTCGCGAATGGTCCCGCGCGACGGCCTTCTTGACCATCTTTTTTACGGCGGGCGGGAGGGCCCGGGGCGGTCCGGAACAGAATCGGGATATTTCCCGCACCGGACCGTGAACGTCCCCGGCGTACGGTCGTCCTGCGCCGGTGAGCGACACCGGCGGTCACAACCCTGGGGGATCCGCCATGCGCCCGCGCCGTCTCGTTCTCACCGCCGTCGCCGTCGCGGCCCTCGCCGCCACCGCCACCGCCTGCGGGCCGGAGAACAGCGACCCCGCCCCCGCCGCGTCCGGCCCGGCCACGACGGCCGCCGCCCCCGCCACCGCGGCCCCGGCGACCACGCCCGCGCCCGCCACCACCCCGGCCACCACCCCGGCTCCGGCCTCCGCTCCCGCCACCGCGGCCGCGCCCGTTACGGGGAAGCCCTCCACCCCGGCCCAGGCCGCCGGCACCTGCGGCGCCAAGGACCTCGTCCTCACCGCCAAGGTCGAGTCCCAGGCGGGCGGCTACGTCCTGATCACCGCCAAGGCCAAGCCCGGCGTCACCTGCACCCTGCCCGCCCGCCCCGTGATCGCCTTCGGCTCGGGCGGCATCGAGGCGGCCAAGGCCGAGCAGACCGCCGCCCAGCCGATCAAGCTCAGCGGGTCGGAGGCCGCCTACGCGGGCGTCATGACCAAGACCACCAAGGACAACCAGGCGATCCAGTTCAACGACGTGATCGTCGGCATCACCACCCCGGACCCGGACCCGGTCAGCCTGCCGATCGGCCCGACCAACGTGGACAAGCCGATCGTCACCAACTGGCACAGCCGGCCCGCGGAGGCCGTGCCGGTCCACTGACGGGCCCGGGCCGCCTCCGGGCCGGTGCCCGGACCGGCGATCACCGGCCCCGAGGCGGCCCGGTAATCGCTGGTCCGGGCACCGGCTCCTCTGCTTGGATCCGGCCATGACCACGGAACTGCCGGACGGCTACGAGATCTCCACCGACCCCGCGCGCCTCGACGCCGCCCTGATCCACCGGTGGCTGTCCGAGGACGCCTACTGGGCCCTCGGCCGCAGCCGCGAGAAGCAGGACCTCGCCATCGCCGGCTCGCTCAACTTCGGCGTCTACGAGAGCGCTTCCGGCAGTCAGCTCGGCTACGCCCGGGTGGTCACCGATTTCGCCACCTTCGCCTGGCTCTGCGACGTCTACATCGCCCCGGCGGCCCGCGGCCGGGGCCTCGGCACCGCCCTCGCCGCCGCCGCCCGCGACCACCTCGCCCCCTACGGCCTGCGCCGCCTCCTGCTCGCCACCGCCGACGCCCACCCCGTCTACGCGAAGGTCGGCTTCGAACCGATGGCGAAGCCGGAGAAGTGGATGATCCTCGGCCAGCAGTGAAGCAGTGCTGTGAAGCAGTGTCGTGAGGCACTGCGGTGGAACGGTGCGCTGACGCAGTGGCGTGGAGCACCACGCCGGAAACGCCCGCAGGGCCTCCCCCGTTGCTCGGGGAGGCCCTGCGGGCGTACGCGGTACCACCGGCGGCGGACCGCCGTGGATCAGACCTGGCCGGCCTTCTCCAGGGCGGCGCAGCAGGTGTTGATCAGCAGGCGGGTGACGACGTAGGGGTCGACGTTGGCGTTCGGCCGACGGTCCTCGATGTAACCCTTCTGGTCGACCTCGACCTGCCACGGGATGCGGACCGAGGCGCCGCGGTCCGAGACACCGTAGGAGTAGACGTTCCACGGGGCGGTCTCGTGCTTGCCGGTCAGGCGGGACTGGATGTCGTCGCCGTACTGGCTGACGTGCTCCAGGACCAGCTCCTGGGAGGCGCCGAGCGACTCGCAGGCGGTGATGATCGCGTCGTAGCCCTCGCGCATCGCCTTGGTGGAGAAGTTGGTGTGCGCGCCCGCACCGTTCCAGTCGCCGCGGGCCGGCTTCGCGTCGAGGGTGGCGTCGATGCCGAACTCCTCGGCGGTGCGGTAGAGCAGGTAGCGGGCGATCCACATGTCGTCGGAGACGGTCAGGGCGTCGACCGGGCCGATCTGGAACTCCCACTGGCCGGGCATGACCTCGGCGTTGATGCCGCAGATGGCGAGGCCCGCGTCGATGCAGCGGTCCAGGTGCAGCTCGACGATCTCGCGGCCGAAGACCTCCTCGGCGCCGACACCGCAGTAGTAGCCGCCCTGCGGGGCCGGGAAGCCGCCCTCGGGGAAGCCGAGCGGGCGGGAGCCCTTGAAGAAGGTGTACTCCTGCTCGATGCCGAAGATCGACTCCTGGTCCGCGTACTGCTCGGCGACGGAGCGCAGCAGGGCGCGGGTGTTGGACTCGTGCGGGGTGCCGTCGGTCTCGTTGACCTCGCAGAGGACCAGGATGTGGTCGCCGCCGCGGATCGGGTCCTTGACGACCCGGACCGGCTCGAGCACGCGGTCCGAGGCGTGACCCTCGGCCTGGTTGGTCGAGGAACCGTCGAAGCCCCAGGTGGGGATCTTGTCCGCGTTCGGCAGGACACGAGTCTTGGAGCGGAGCTTGGCGGTCGGCTTGGTGCCGTCGATCCAGATGTACTCGGCCTTGATTGCCACGGCGGTGTACCTCGCAAACTGGGTGGTGGGTGCCCGCGTAGCGTTGCAAGGCGCCGTTTCCCGGTTGTTCCTCTCATGTAACGCGCATGTGAACCAACCGTCCGCATTGGCACGGTCACGGTGCGGGAGTGCCGCAGGTGGCACTCCCGCACGCCTGGAGACCCCGGGGTTGTCAGTGGCGGCGGGCGTGGGCCGCGACCGCGCGGCGGCGACGGGTGCCCCAGAGGGCGACGGCGCCCCCGGCCACCAGCGCCGCGGCCCCGGCGGCGAGCGGGGCGGTGGCGTCGTTGCCGCCGGTGGACGCCAGGTGGTCCGGCGCGGCGGAGGAGGTGCCGGCGCCGGTCCGGCGGGCGGAGGGGGTCGCGGTGGCCGCCTGCGGGGCGGCGGCGCGGCCCGTCCCGGGGGCGGCGGACGGGGCACCGGAGGGAGTGACGTCCACGACGGGCTGGGCGGCCGGGGTCACGGTGGGGGCGGCCTCCGAGGGTGTCGGCGCCGCGCTGGGCGTGGCGGTGGGCACGGCCGGCACCGGCTTCTCGCAGCTCACCGAGGCGATCCTGATGGTGCCGGTCACCTTGGCGACATTGAGGTTGAGCGGGTCCACCGCCACCTGCACCTCCAGTGCCGAGGCCGCGGCCGTGGTCGAGGTGGTGGTCTTCTTGGAGAACTCCACCGAGACGCTGCCGACCAGCGGCACGTCCACCTTGGTCGGCCCGTACAGGCCGACGCTGACGGACTTGCCGAGCACGGTGAGCTTGGCGGGGGCCACCACGTCGGCGGTCGGCTGCCCGTCGACCGGACAGGTGGCGGTGGCGGTGAGCGCCTCCAGACCCAGCAGGGTGGTCCCGGGCAGGCCGGGGGCGTGCACATCGGCGTCGGCCAGGGTCACGGAGGCGGTGGCACCCTTGGCGTCCGTCCTGGTCACCGACTTGCCGACGTCGGCCTTGACCAGGGTGACCGGGCCGGACTGGTCGACACCGTCGACCTTGGCGGTGAGCACGGTGCCGTCGCGCTGCGCCGGGGACTCCACCTTGTTCAGCGAGACGTTCACCGGCACGTCCACCGCATTGTTCAGCAGCTTGACGTCCAGGTCGAGTTCGGCGGTGACGGCCCGCGCCTTGCCGGGGGACGGAGTCGCGGGGGCCCCGGCCCCCGGAGCCCCGGGGGCGGCGGTGGCGGTCGGAACGGTGAGCAGTGTGCAGACGGCGACGGCGGCGGTTGCGGAAACGATTCGGCGGGCGGAGCGAGAAGACATGGCGGTACCCCATGACCAACGACAGGAATTGGATGAGCCGCCAGTCTTCTCAAACGATCCGTCATACGAGTCATACAGAGAGTCATTTCACCCGTTGGGGTGATGTTGACGCTCCGCGGTGACCAGGGTCTGCTACAGGGACGGCCGGGACTACGGCAGCCGCCAGTCGACGGGCTGGGCGCCCTGCCGGACCAGCAGTTCGTTGGCCCGGCTGAACGGGCGGGAGCCGAAGAAGCCGCCGCTCGCCGAGTACGGGCTCGGGTGCGCGGACTCGATCGCCGGGATCTCGCCCAGCAGCGGGCGCAGGTTGCGCGCGTCCCGGCCCCACAGGATCGCCACCAGCGGGCCGCCGCGCGCCGTCAGGGCACGGATCGCCTGCTCGGTGACCTCCTCCCAGCCCTTGCCGCGGTGCGCGGCGGGCTTGCGCGGGGCGGTGGTCAGGGCCCGGTTCAGCAGCAGCACGCCCTGCCGCGTCCACGGGGTGAGGTCGCCGTTGGACGGCTGCGGCAGGCCGAGGTCGCTGCCGTACTCCTGGAAGATGTTGATCAGACTGGCCGGGATCGGACGGACGTCCTCCCCCACCGAGAAGCTGAGACCGACGGCGTGACCGGGCGTCGGATAGGGGTCCTGGCCGACGATCAGCACCCGGACGTCGGCGAAGGGCTGCTGGAAGGCGCGCAGCACGTTCGGTCCGGAGGGCAGATAGGTGCGGCCTGCGGCCAGCTCGGCGCGGAGGAAGTCGCCCATGGCGGCGACCCGCCCGGCCACCGGCTCCAGCGCGGTGGCCCACCCGGGCTCGACGATCTCGTTCAGTGGACGCGGTGCCATGGGCGTAACCCTATCGGCCTACTCGGACACCCCGTTCACCACGACCGCCGCCCCGGGCCGCGGCGGCTCCGTTCAGGCCACCGGGCGGCCGCGCAGCACCACCAGCCGCGGATCGGCCAGCACCCGGACGTCGGCGCGCGGGTCCTCCGCGTACACCACGAAGTCCGCCGGGGCGCCCTCCTCCAGACCGGGCCGCCCCAGCCAGGCCCGCGCACCCCAGCTCGCCGCCGAGAGCGCCTCGGCCGGGGCGAGCCCGGCCTTCACCAGCTCGGCGACCTCCGCCGCGACCAGGCCGTGGGCCAGCGAGCCGCCCGCGTCCGTGCCCACGTAGATCGGGATGCCCGCGTCGTGCGCGGCGCCCACCGTGTCGTAGCGGCGCTCGTGCAGCCGGCGCATGTGGGCCGCCCAGGCGGGGAACTTGGCCTCCCCGCCGGCCGCCAGCTGCGGGAAGGTGGCGATGTTGACGAGCGTCGGGACGATCGCGACCCCGCGCTCGGCGAACACCGGGACCAGTTCCTCGGTCAGCCCGGTGGCGTGCTCGACGCAGTCGATCCCGGCCGCCAGCAGGTCCGGCAGCGACTCGGCGGCGAAGCAGTGCGCGGTGACCCGCGCGCCCTCCTCGTGCGCCGCCGCGATCGCCTCGGCGAGCGCGTCGCCGGGCCAGCAGGCGGTGAGGTCGCCGTGCTCCCGGTCGATCCAGTCGCCGACCAGCTTGACCCAGCCGTCGCCGCGCCGGGCCTCGGCCCGGACGTAGGCGGCGAGGTCGCCGGGCTCGATCTCGTGCGCGTAGTTGCGGATGTAGCGGCGGGTGCGGGCGATGTGCCGACCGGCCCGGATGATCCGCGGCAGGTCCTCCCGCTCGTCGATCCAGCGGGTGTCCGCGGCCGACCCGGCGTCGCGGATCAGCAGGGTCCCGGTGTCGCGGTCGGTGATCGCCTGCTTCTCGCTGGTGGCGGCGTCGACCGCGCCGTGCGCGTCCAGGCCGACGTGGCAGTGCGCGTCCACCAGCCCCGGCAGCACCCAGCCCTCGACCGTCCGGACGTCCCCGGACCCGGCCCCGGCCCCGTCCCCGAGCCCGACGGCGGCCGGCCGGGAGAAGGTCACCCGGCCGTCGACCACCCAGAGTTCGTCCCGGACGTCCTCCGGCCCCACCAGCACCCGACCACGGACGTGCAGCACCGCGCCATCGCTCATGGCCGCACTCTACCGACGGCGCCGTTCCCTGCGGGCGGCGAATCTGAGGCAGACTCGTTCGGGCCGGTACCGATCCGACCACCCCCGCCGGCCCCTCCCCGCGAAAGGCCCCGAGACCGTGAGCCCCTTCCTCGACCTGCCCCCGCTCACCGCCGCCGAGTTCGCGGCGATCGAGGACAAGGTCGCCGCACTGCTGCACACCACCGCCGACGTCGTCGTCACCCAGGGCGAGGCACTGCTGCCGCTGGAGGCGGCGATCCGCGGCGCCGCGCACCCGGGCTCGACCGCGCTCAACATCGTCACCGGCCCCTACGGCCGGACCTTCGGCGACTGGCTGCGCGACTGCGGCGCCGAGGTGGTCGACCTGGCCGTGCCGTTCGACACCGCGGTGAGCGCCGAGCAGGTCGCCGAGGCGCTCGCGGCCGAGCCCTCGATCGACTTCGTCTCGCTGGTGCACGCCGAGGCCGCCACCGGCAACACCAACCCGGTCGCGGAGATCGCCGCCGTGGTGCGCGAGCACGGCGCGCTGCTGATGGTGGACGCGGTCGCCTCGGTGGCCGCCGAGCCGCTGCTGACCGACGCCTGGGGCGTGGACCTGTGCGTGATCGGCGGGCAGAAGGCGATGGGCGGCCCGGCCGGTGTCTCGGCGGTCTCGGTCTCCGCCCGGGCCTGGGAGCGGATCGCCGCCAACCCGGCCGCCCCGCGCCGCTCCTACCTCTCGCTGCTGGACTGGAAGGAGCGCTGGACGGACGCCGGGCGCACCGTCCTGCCGCACGCGCCCGCGCAGTTGGAGATGCTGGCGCTCGGCGCCTGCCTGGACCGGATCGCGGCCGACGGCCCGGACACCGTGATCGCCCGCCACCGGGCGGCGGCGGCCGCCACCCGCGCGGGCGTCCGGGCGCTCGGCACGCTCGCCCCCTTCGTCCCGGACGACGCGCACGCCGCGCCGGTCGCCACCACCCTGCGCGTCCCGGACGGCCTGGACGCCACCGGCCTCGCCCGCGAACTGCTGCGGCTGGACCCGTCGCTCCCGGTCCAGGCCGGCGGCGGGGCGCTGGCCGCCACGATGCTGCGGGTGAACCACTACGGCGCCGCCGCGGACCTCGGCACCGTCCGCGCCACCCTGACCGCCCTCGCCACCGCGACCGGCGCGGACGCCGCCCCCGCCCTCACCGCGGCGGACGCCGCCTGGGACGGGGCGCTCACCGCCTGACCGCCGCACCGCGGACGTCATCCGGAACCCGGCCGACGTCACCCGGTCACCGCCACCCGGCAGCCACCCGGCCGCCGCCACGGCCCGCTACGCTCGCGCTCCGATCTTGATCACAGGGGGAGCGCGAATGTCGACGGTATGGACCAGAACGACCGGGTGGCTGACCCTGATCGGCGTCCTCGTCACCGAAGTGTGGGCTCTGCTGCCCGCGGTGAGCCCGAGCGCGGTGGCGCTGTCGGCCCGGGCCAGGCTGCTGCCGCTGCTGGTGACGACGGCCTGCGCCCTCGGCTGGCTGGCGGTCTCGGCGGTGACACGCCGGCGCGAGCAGGTCGGGCGTGAACGGATCCGGCGCGCGACCTTCGGACCCGTCCTGGACAAGCGGCCGCCCGCCGCCCCCGGCCGGACCGCCGCCGCCCTGCTGGGCGTCGCGCTCGCCCTCGGGCCGACCGCCGCCCTGGCCCAGGCGGTCGGCCCGGACGGCGCCGAGGGCCGCTGGACCCAGCGGGTCCTGCGCGCGGGCGGCGGCCTGTACACGGTGGAGATAGCCGAGGTGCTCGGCACACCCCGGCGCACCGGCGTCAACATCAACGACCACCAGGTCTGGAGCGCGCCGATGGTGCTGGCCGTGCCGTGGTCGGACGGCGAGCCCCGACGACTGACCCTGGACCGGGTGGAGACGCTGGACGAGCCGGAACCGGGGGACTCGGTCTCGCTGATGTTCGCCGCGAACGACCTCGGACTCGGCGCCCGCGCGCACCGTTACGGCGCGATGAGCGGGATCGCCGGGCTCTGGATCCTGGTCCTCGGCCTGCTCGGCTCGGTCTTCGGCGCGGGCACGCTGGTCTCCGGGCGCGAGACGGTCGGCCGGCTGCGGGACTTCGCCCCCGGCGTGCACCTGCCGGTCGCCGGACTGCTGGCCCTGGGCGTCGGCCTCGACCTGCTGGTGGTGTACGCGTGGCCGCCGACCGCCCTGGGCTGGCTGCTGGCCCTCGCGGCGGCCACCACTCCGGCGCTCGCCGCCTGGTGGGTGCTCCGGCGGCTCCCGTACGGCCGCTGACGACGGGCCGCCGGGCCGGGTGCGCGCGCTCCCCGGCCGGGCAGTGTTCCCGAGCCGTTCACTCCCCCGGCACCGGGACCTCACCGACCCCGGGCAGGCTCCCGCACGACGGAGAAGTTGTCTGTACAACTTCGACCCCCCACCTCCGGGCCGCCGAGGAGAAGAGCATGACCACCACCGCCGAGCTGTCGCCGTACTGGCTGCGCGACAACTGCCCCTGCACCGAGTGCCGCGACCCGCGCAACGGGCAGAAGCTGTTCCAGATCACCGAGCTGCCGGACGATCTGGCGATCGCCGCGCGGGCCGAGCTGGACGGCCACCTGGAGGTGCTCTGGTCGGACGGGCACCGCTCGCGCTACCCCGTCGGGTGGCTGGCCGAGGAGGCCGGGGAGGACGGCCGCACCGAGAGCGGCAAGCAGCTGTGGGCCGCCGCCGACTTCGCCCGCGGCATCCCGGAGGCCCACTGGGACGACTACCTGGCCGACCCGGCCGAGAAGGCCGCCGTGCTGGCCGCCGTCCGCCGCTCCGGCTTCGCGGTGCTGCGCGGCGTCCCGGTGGTGGAGCGGCAGGTGCTGGCGGTCGCGGAGACCTTCGGGTACGTGCGGGTCACCAACTACGGCGAGCTGTTCGACGTCCGGGTCGAGCCGGACCCGAACAACCTCGCCTTCACCAGCGCCGCGATCACCCCGCACTCCGACAACCCGTACCGGGACCCGGTGCCCACCCTCCAACTGCTGCACTGCCTGGAGAACTCGGCCACCGGAGGCGACTCCGGCCTGGTGGACGGCTTCCGGGCGGCGGCGCTGCTGCGCGCGGAGGCGCCCGGGCACTTCGCGGTGCTGACCCGCACCCCGGTGCCGTTCGTGTTCCGCGACCGGGGCACCGAGCTGCGCGCCGACCGCCCGCTGATCGACGTGGACCCGCTGGGCCGGATCCGCGAGGTGCGGTTCAACAACCGCTCGATCGCGACCCTGCGCGGTCCGGCGGCGGAGCTGGACGCCTTCTACGCCGCCTACCGGGCGTTCGCCGCGATCACCCTGCGCCCGGCGCTGCAGCTGGAGTTCCGCCTCGACCCCGGGGACTGCCTGATCTTCGACAACGTCCGGCTGCTGCACGCCCGGACGGCCTTCGCCCAGGACGGCCGGCGCCACCTCCAGGGCTGCTACGCCGACCTGGACTCGCTGTCCTCCACCCTGAGCGTGCTGGAGCGCCGTGCGGCCGCGCTGGACGAACTGGCCGCGCTGTTCGAGGGCGAGGGCGCCGGGGAGTACCTGGGCGAGGCGGTCACCATGGCCGAGCACATGCTGCAGGCCGGCGCGCTGGCCGAGGCGAGGGGTGCCGGCCCGCACCTGGTCGCGGCGGCGCTGCTGCACGACGTCGGGCATCTCTCTCTCGACAAGCACAGCCAGGGCGCCCTGCACGGGCGGGACCTGATGGAGGGCCGGGACAACCGGCACAGCCACACCGGCGCGGACTGGCTGGCCCGATGGTTCGGCCCGGAGGTCACCGAGCCGGTCCGGCTGCACGTGGCGGCCAAGCGCTACCTGTGCGCGGTCGAGCCGGACTACCGGGCCCGGCTGTCCGAGGCCTCGGAGTACACCCTCCGGGTGCAGGGCGGTCCGATGTCCGAGGAGGAGGCCGCCGCCTTCGCCGCCCGGCCGGGCGCCGAGGACGCGGTGGCGGTCCGCCGCTGGGACGACGAGGCCAAGGAGGCGGACGCGGCGACGCCGGGCTTCACGCACTTCCGGCCGCTGCTGGCCGCACTGATGCGCTGATGCCCTGATGCCCTGACCCGAACAGCCCCGCTGCCGCACCACTGCCGCCCCCGTGGCGCACCGCTGCCGCACCGTGCCGCCCGTCTGCCGCACCGCTTCAACGGCGGTGCGGCAGCCGGGCGTTCGGGCGGGGAACCCCGCCCCGGCTCAGTCGCTCTCCCGCGCGTGCCGCGAGAGCGCCGACGTGGCCAGCGAGTTGTGGATGCTGAAGGCCACCGTGCCGGGCAGGTAGCGGTCCTGGGACCACTCCACCGGAGTGCCGGTCGGATCCGTGGTCCGGCGCCGCTCGCGCAGCAGCGGACCGCCGCGCCGGCAGCCCAGCAGCCGGGCGTCGTCCGCGTTGGCGGCGACTATGTCGATCGTGTGGTCGGCGTCGGTGAACAGGATGCCGTGCTCGCGCAGCACCTCGGTGTGCGAGACGACGTCCGGCGGCAGCTCGGCGACGATCTCGCCGACCCGGGGCGGGTAGACGGTCCGCTCGACCATCACCGGCTTGCCGGAGAGGGTGCGCAGCCGGACCGTCACATAGACCTCGTCCCCCGGCTCCAGACGCAGCTGGTCGCGCTCGGCGGCGTCGGCCGGGCGGCGGACCAGCGAGTCCAGGATGCCGCCGGGCTCCTCGCCCATCGAGTAGGCCCAGTGCGTGAAGCTGAGCAGTTCGGAGAAGCTCTGCACCCGGGCCGTGCCGAGCACGACGCGGCGGGTGCCCCGGCGCGAGGTGACCAGTCCGTCCGAGCGCAGCACGGCGAGGGCCTGGCGGACGGTGCCGCGCGAGACGCCGTACTGCTCGGCGAGCGCGCCCTCCGCGGGCAGCCGGCCGGCCTCGCCGAACGCGCCCGTGGTGATCGCCTCGCGCAGGTCGGCGGCGACCTGGCGGTAGAGCGAACCGGACGCGCGCTCGGCCCCGGCGGGGCCGGTCGGGCGGCCCTCGGGGCGCCCCGGCTCCAGTGCCACGTCAGTCAATGTCCCTCCTGGGCGGTGTCCTGCGCAGCCCGTACCGGCGCGGACAGCCCGACCATATCCCGCTGCGCTCCCGAAGCATCGCACTCCGGCGATCATCCGCCGGCGATCTGATTCGACCGTTCCCGCAGCCGACCCCGGTTCTGGGCCATCCGTTCACCTTCCCGTCACCGGGCTCCGGCGTACTTACCCCCGTCAGCGAAGTTGGCTAGTCAACTCGGACGACGCGATCGGCCTCTCACCCGGCCGGCCCGCCGCCCTTCGCGAGACGCAGGCCCGCGGACCCCCCGCGAACGCCCCCTCGCAGTACGCCCCCTTTACAGGAGACTTCCCCGTGACCGTGCACCGCGCCCGCGCCGCCGCCTTCGCGGCCGTACTGACCGCCGCCGCGCTCTCCCTCTCCGCCTGCGGCTCCGCCGGTTCGACCGCCAAGGCCGGCGACGCCGCCAAGGCCGGTACCAAGGACGCCAAGGACGCCACCTCCGCCGCCGACTTCGGCGGTCTGGACGGCCTGGTCGCCGCCGCCAAGAAGGAGGGCAAGCTGCACGTCATCACGCTGCCCCGGGACTGGGCGAACTACGGCAAGATCATCGACGGCTTCAAGGCCAAGTACGGCCTGGAGGTCGAGGAGGAGAACCCGGACGGCTCCAGCCAGGACGAGATCAACGCGATCAACTCCCGCAAGGGCCAGGACCGCGCCCCCGACGTGGTCGACCTGGGCAGCGCCTTCGCCCTGCAGGCGGTCAAGGACGGCATCCTCGCCCCCTACAAGGTCGCCACCTTCGACAAGGTGCCGGACAGCATGAAGGACGCGACCGGCGCCCGCGTCAACGACTACGGCGGCTACATCTCGATCGGCTGCGACGCCAAGAAGATCGCCAACTGCCCGAAGACCTTCGCGGACCTGCTCAAGCCGGAGTACAAGGGCCAGGTCGCCCTCAACGGCAACCCGACCAAGTCCGGCTCGGCCTTCGGCGGCGTCTACGCGGCCGCGCTCGCCAACGGCGGTTCGCTGGACAACATCCAGCCCGGCATCGACTTCTTCGGCAAGCTGAAGCAGTCCGGCAACTTCAACCCGGTCGAGTCGACCCCGGCGACCATCGAGAAGGGCGAGACCCCGATCTCGATCGACTGGTCCTACCTGAACGCCGGTTACAGCGACCAGTTCAAGGACAAGGGTGTCGACTGGAAGGTCTCCATCCCGGTCGACGGCTCCTACGCCCAGTTCTACAACCAGGCCATCAACAAGTGGGCCCCGCACCCGGCCGCCGCGCGCCTGTGGCAGGAGTACCTCTTCAGCGCCGAGGGCCAGAACCTCTTCCTGGGCGGTTACGCCACCCCGGCCACCTTCGAGGCCCTGAAGAAGGACGGCACCCTGGACGCCACCGCGGCCGCCAAGCTGCCGACCGTCGAGAAGCCGTTCACCGACTTCCCGAGCGTGGACCAGATCAACGCGGCCAAGAAGGTCGTCACCGAGAACTGGACCAAGGCCATCGCGGGCTGACCCGCCCCGGCCACGCACCACCCATCGGGCTGAGACACCACTCATCCGGCTGAGACAAGGCACTCATGACCACGGCTCCCACCCCGGTGCCGACCACCCCCGCCGCCACCGATCTCGGTGGCGGCGCGGGGGCGTCGCCCACCGCCGCACGCACCACCCCCGCCCCCACCCGGCGGCGCGGACCGCTCGCCCGCCTCGGCGGCGCGTGGCTCGCCACCCTGCCGCTGCTGCTGTTCTTCGTGATCGGCTTCGGCCTCCCCGCCGTAGCCATCGTGATCGGCGCGTTCACCACCTCCAGCGACGCGGAGGCCGGTGCCGGGCAGTTCACCTTCGACAACGTGACGGCCTCCGTCCAGGGCGCCTACCTCACCTCGATGCTGAGCAGCCTCAAGCTCTCCGCGCTGACCGCCCTGCTCGCCACCCTGATCGGCCTGCCGCTCGCCCAGGCGGTCGTGACCTCCAAGCGCGGCTGGCTGCGCCAGGCGGTGCTCACCGCCTCCGGTGTGCTCGCCAACTTCGGCGGCCTGCCGCTCGCCTTCGCGTTCGTCGCCACCCTCGGCAACGCCGGCGAGATCACCAAGCTGCTGCACCTGACCGACCACGGCTGGTCGCTGTACACCTTCACCGGCCTGACGATCGTCTACCTGTACTTCCTGATCCCGCTGATGGTGCTCACCATCACCCCGGCGCTGGACGGCCTGCGCGTCCAGTGGCGCGAGGCGGCGCAGAACAACCGCGCCACCGGCTACCAGTACTGGCGCTACGTCGCGCTGCCGATCCTGCTGCCCTCGCTGCTGGGCGGCTTCGTCCTGCTCTTCGGCAGCGCCTTCGCCGCCTACGCCACGGCCGCCGCCATGGTCGGCGCGACCGTCCCGCTGGTCAGCCGCTCGATCGCGGACGCGCTCTCCGGCAACGTGCTGGTCGGCCAGGGCAACCTCGCCCTCGCCCTCAGTCTCAACATGATCGTGGTGGCCGTCCTGGTGATGGCCGTGTACCTCCCCCTCCAGCGCCGGAGCGCCCGATGGCTCAGCTGACCTCCCCCGCCCGCACCCACCGCCAGGCCACCCGCCGGCCGAAGGTGCGCTGGTGGCGCGGCGCCGTGCTGCTGCTCGCCGGCGTGTACTTCGTGGTCCCGCTCGCGGCCTCCGCCTGGTTCTCGATCGACGAGCCCAAGGGCATCTCCTTCGAGGCCTACACCGGGCTGCTCTCCGCGCCCGGCTTCCTGGACAGCCTCTGGCTGACCCTCGGCCTCGCCCTCGTCACCGTGCTGGTGCTGCTGCTCCTGCTGGTCCCGGCGCTGATCGCGGTCCGGCTCGGCGCGCCCCGGCTGCGCCCGGTGATCGACGTACTCTGCACCCTGCCGCTGGTCGTCCCCCCGGTCGCCCTGACCGCCGGCATGATCGGCGTGCTCCGCTGGGGCCCGGACTACCTGATGGACACCCCGTTCTTCCAGACCTTCGTGTTCATCCAGGACCCGGACTTCCCGCTGGTGCTGGTCATCGCCTACGTGCTGATGGCCCTGCCGCTCGCCTACCGCTCCCTGGACGCCGGGCTGCGCGCGGTGGACGTCCGCACCCTGGTCGAGGCCGCCCGCAACTGCGGCGCGAGCTGGCCGCGCGCGGTGTTCACCGTCGTCCTGCCGAACCTGCGCGGCGCGCTGCTCAACGCCTCGTTCCTGACCCTGGCCCTCGTGCTCGGCGAGTTCACCGCCGCCTCGATCCTCGGGTTCCAGCCCTTCCCGGTCTGGATCTACTCGGTCGGCAACAGCCAGGCCCACATGTCGGTCGCGGTCTCCATCCTCAGCCTGCTGCTCACCTGGCTGCTGCTGCTCCTGCTGGCCTCCGTCGGCCGTCAGCGCGGCTCCAAGACCGCCACCTCCTGAAACCCCCCGGAGTCACCCATCATGACCACGGCCACCGCCCCCGTCACCGGCGCCCCCGTCACCCCCGGCAGCGCCACCGTCGAGTTCCGCTCGCTGCGCCGCACCTTCGGCGCCACCACCGCGCTGGACGGCCTCGACCTCACCGTCCACCCCGGTGAGCTGCTCGCCCTGCTCGGCCCGTCCGGCTGCGGCAAGACCACCGCGCTGCGCATCCTGGCCGGCTTCGAGCAGCACGACTCGGGCCAGGTCCTGGTCGACGGCAAGGACATCACCGCGATCCCCGCGCACAAGCGCGACGCCGGCATGGTGTTCCAGTCCTACAGCCTGTTCCCGCACCTGACCGCGGCCGACAACGTCGCCTTCGGCCTGCGGATGCGCGGCGCCGGCAAGGCCGAGCGGACCAAGCGCGCCCAGGAGCTGCTGGAGCTGGTCGGTCTGCCGCAGCACGCCGGCCGCTACCCGCACCAGATGTCCGGCGGCCAGCAGCAGCGCATCGCGCTCGCCCGCGCGCTCGCCCTCCAGCCGCGCGTCCTGCTGCTCGACGAGCCGCTGTCCGCGCTGGACGCCAAGGTGCGGCTGTCGCTGCGCGAGGAGATCCGCCGCCTCCAGCAGGAGCTGGGGATCACCACCCTGTTCGTCACCCACGACCAGGAGGAGGCGCTGTCGATGGCCGACCGGGTCGCCGTCCTGCGCTCCGGCCGGCTCGAGCAGTGCGCCGCCCCCGCCGAGCTGTACGCCCGCCCGGCCACCGCCTTCGTCGCCGAGTTCGTCGGCACCATGAGCCGCATCCCCTGCGAGCGCTCCGGCGAGGGCGTCGAGATGCTCGGCCGCCGCCACGCCGTGGACGGCGAGCTGCCCGCCGACGGCCCGCTCCAGGTGCTGGTCCGCCCGGAGAACGTCCGGCTGACCCCGGACGAGCACGGGCCGGCCCTGGTCGTCTCGGCGTCCTTCCTGGGCGCGGTCACCCGCCTCACCGTCCGCCTGAACGACGGCACCGAGGTCAAGGCCGACCTGCCCACCGAGACCGCCGCCGCGCTGCCGGCCGGCTCGCGCGCCGCGCTGACCCTGCCGGAGCGCCCGGTCCTGGTCGACCGGCGTACCGTCTGAGCCGCACCCGACCGGCACCCGACCCGACCGGCACCCGACCCGACCCGCGCCTCGCCGCGCCGAACCCGGCCGCCCGCAGGGACCGGGCCTCCCGGCCCGCCCCGTCCACCCTCCGCGTGCACCACCGAAGGTACCGCCATGCCTGAAACTCCCCCACCCGCCGCCGTCCTCTTCGACATGGACGGCACCCTCGTCGACACCGAGCACCTCTGGTGGGAGGCCGCCGCCGAGCTCGCCGACGAGCTGCGCCACCCGCTCACCGAGGCCGACGCGCCCGAGGTGCTCGGCCAGGCGATCGAGCACACCGCCGCCCACCTCCACCGGGTCAGCGGCACCGCCCTCAGCGAGGCCGAACTGGCCGACCGGCTGGGCGACTCCTTCGCCGGGAAGGTCGCCGCCGAGACCGTCCCCCGCCCCGGCGCGCTCGCCCTGCTGGCCGAGCTGCGCGACGCCCGGGTGCCCACCGCGCTGGTCTCCGCCTCCCCCCGCCGGGTGGTCGACATGGTGCTGGGCACCATCGGCCGGGACTGGTTCGCGGTGACCCTGGCCGCCGAGGACACCCCGCGCACCAAGCCCGCCCCGGACCCGTACCTCGCGGCCGCGGCCCGGCTCGGTCTGGACCCGGCGGCCTGCGTCGCCGTCGAGGACACCCCGACCGGGGTCGCCTCCGCCTCCGCGGCCGGCTGCGCCGTGCTCGCCGTCCCGTCCACCGGCACCGCGATCCCGGACGGCTCCCGGATCACCCTGCTGGACAGCCTGGAGCACGCGGACCTCGACCTCCTCGGCCGGCTCACCGCCGTGCCCGGGGTTTAATGCTCCGTGCCCTACGTACTCCTCGCCCTGGCGATCATCAGTGAAGTCTGTGCCACCAGCTGCCTCAAGCTGACCGAGGGTTTCAGCCGGCTCTGGCCCAGCGTGGGCGTGGCGATCGGCTACGTGCTGTCCTTCGCCCTGCTCGGCCGCGCCCTCAAGCACATACCGGTCTCGATCGCCTACGCCGTCTGGTCCGGCGCCGGCACCGCCGCCGTGGCCGGCATCGGCGTCGTCGCCTTCGGCGAGTCGCTGGGGCGGACGCAGTGGATCGGCCTCGCCCTGGTCATCGTCGGCGTGGTCGTGCTCAACCTCAAGGGCGGCCACTGAACCGGGCCGCGCACGGGTGACGACGAACGCGCCGGGCGGTGGGACCACCGCCCGGCGCGCCGTTCCCCGCACCGGTCAGACGTGGGCGATCGGCCCCAGGTAGGTACCGCCCGAGACGTCGACGGTCTGGCCGGTCACCCAGCGGCCCTGCGGTCCGGCCAGGAATCCGACCACGTCGGCGACGTCCTCCGGCTCGCCGAGGCGACCGAGCGCGGTGATCGACTCCAGGCCCGCGACGATCTCCGGTATCCCGGTGTAGGCCGCGGTCATGTCGGTCCGCACCGCGCCGGGCGCCACCGTGTTGACGGTGATCCCGCGCAGGCCCAGCTCATTGGCGAGGGACGGGCCCATCGCCTCCAGCGCCGCCTTGGTGACCGTGTAGCCGATCTGCGTGGACACCGCGAAGCGGCTGGCGGTGGAACCCATGTTGATGATCCGGCCGCCGTCGTTCAGCAGCGCCAGCGCGCGCTGGATCACGAAGAACGGCGTGGTCACGTTGACGGCGAGGAGCCGGTTGAACTCCTCCTCGGTGACCTGCCCGATCGAACTGCCCGAGCTGATCCCGGCGTTGTTGACCAGGATGTCCAGGCCCCGCACCCCGCGCTCCGCCAGCCCCGCGGTCACGCCCTCGAACAGCCGCTCCACGGCGCCGGGCTCCCCGAACCGCGCGCCGACGGCGAACGCCCGGCCGCCGTTCGCGACGATCCGGGCCACGGTCTCCTCCGCCGCCTCCGCGTTGCCCCCGTAGTGCACCACGACCAGCGCACCGCCGGCGGCCAGCCGGAGCGCCACCGCCCGTCCGATGCCCCGCGAACCACCCGTCACCAATGCTGCTTTGTCGGCCAGTTCGGCCATTTCTGCCCCCGTTCGATCGTCCCGGCCCCTCCGAGGAGCCGGCCGACGATCAAGGTACCGGAGGTGGCCGATCCGGATCCACGGATTCCCGCCCCGGGCCGCCCGGCCGTGACCGGCCCCACCCGACCCGGCCGTGACCGGCCGTGACCGGTCTATCCTGCGCGCATGATCATCCCGACCGGGCCGGTACGGCTCGTCATCTTCGACTGCGACGGCGTCCTGGTGGACAGCGAGCGGATCGCGGCCCGGGTGCAGACCGGCCTCGGCGCCGAACTCGGCTGGCCGCTCACCGAGGAGGAGGTGGTGGAGCGCTTCATCGGCCGCTCGATGGCCTCGATCGACGAACAGGTCGCCGAGCGGCTCGGCCGGGAGACCGCCGACCACTGGTGGGCGGAGTTCGTGCGCCGGCACGCCGAGCAGGTGGACGCCGGTCTGGAGCCGGTCGACGGCCTGCCGGAGGCGCTCGACGCGATCACCCTGCCGACCTGCGTGGCGTCCAGCGGCTCGCACGAGAAGATGGCGCACACCCTGGGCCGCACCGGGCTGTTCGACCGCTTCGCCGGCCGGATCTTCAGCGCCACCGAGGTCGCCCGGGGCAAACCGGCCCCGGACCTCTTCCTGCACGCGGCGCAGCGGATGGGCGTGCCGCCGTCGGCCTGCGCCGTCGTCGAGGACAGCGCCCCGGGCGTCCTGGCCGCGCGCGCGGCCGGCATGCGCGCCTTCGGCTACGCGGGCGGCCTCACCCCCGCCGCCCGGCTGACCGGCCCGGGCACGGTCGTCTTCGAGGACATGCGCGAACTCCCCGCCCTCCTCGCCGCGGGCTGACCACCGGTCCGGGGCCGGGTCCGGTCTCCGCCCAGCCGGCGGCCTTCCTCCCCGGCCCGCGCCGGGACGCCGAATGCCCCGGGCGGGGGCGCGCCTCGCGTCGCGCCCCCGCCCGGGTACTGCTCAGCCGACCGGTCCCAGCAGGGCGGGCAGCTCGGCGACGGACTTCAGCACGTGGGTGGCGCCGTCGGCCCGCAGCCGCTGCTCGTCGTGGGCGCCGGTGAGGACGCCCGCGACCACCGAGGCGCCGGCCCGGACACCGGTCAGCATGTCGTAACCGGTGTCGCCGGACACCGCGACCTGCCGGACGTCGTCGGTCCCGGTGCGCAGCAGCGCGGCGAGCGCGAGGTCCGGGTAGGGGCGGCCCCGGCCGGCCTCGGCCGGGCAGAGGGTGAGGTCGGCGATGTCCTGCCAGCCGAGGGCGGCCAGGATGCGGTCCTGGGTGGCCCGGGAGAAGCCGGTGGTGAGGACCACCTTGCGGCCCTGGCCGCGGAGTTCGGCGATGGCCTCGGCCGCGCCGGGCAGCGCCGCGCAGTGGCCCTCGTCGACGAGGTCGTGGTACGCGGCCTCGAAGGCGGCGTTGGCCCGCTGGGCCTTCTCCTCCTCGCCGAACAGGTGGCGGAAGACCGAGATCTTGGACTCGCCCATGGTGGCGCGGACGTGCTCCAGCATGGTGGCGTGCTCGGCACTGCCGGTCTCGACCCCGAGCGAGCCGGCGGCGGCCCCGAAGGCCCGCTCGACCAGGCCGCCGTCGGCCACGGTGGTGCCGGCCATGTCCAGGACGACCAGGCGGATGTCGTTCGACATGTTCAATTCCTTCGACAGACTTACAGGTTGGCGGACTTACAGGTTGGCGAGTTCGGCGGTCTTCTCGGCGATCGCGGGCGAGCAGGTCATGCCCCGGCCGCCGGGGCCGGTGACCAGCCAGACGCCGTCGCGGACACGCTCGCGGTGGACCACCCGGGTGGTGTCGACGCACTGCGCGTAGACGCCGGCCCAGCGGCGGCGGACCCGGGGCAGCGGGCGGCCGAGCAGTTCCTCGGCCACGCCGACCAGGTGGTCGTACGGGTCCTCGACCACGTCGAAGGCGAAGGGGTGGTCGTACTCGTGGGTGTCGCCGATGGTCAGACCGCCGTCCCGGCGCTGGACCATCAGCAGCTGCATCTTGTGCTCGGCCGCGACCGGCGGCTGCGGCTGGACCTCGCGGAGGCGGTCCAGGGCGTCGCCGGCGAAGGCCGGGTAGTAGCGGAAGGAGTCGCCGTCGGCGACCGAGGTGGTCATCGGCTCGTCCAGCGGGTCGGTCTGCATCATCTGCAGCCGCACCTTGCGGACCGGCAGCTCGGGCGCCAGCTCGCGGACCAGGCCGCCCAGCCAGGCGCCGGTGCAGAGGATCACCAGGTCACCGGTGTGGACGTCGCCGTGGTCGTCGCGGACGGCGTTCTCGCCGACGACGTCGCGGACCTCGCGCCCGGGCAGGAAGGTGTACCGGCCGGTGGCGGTCAGGGCGGCGCGCAGCGCGGGCTGGGCGGTGCGCGGCTCGACCGCGGCGTCCCGCTCGCACCACAGGGCACCGAGCAGCTTGCCGCGCAGGGCGGGGTTGGCGGCCCGGGTCTGCTCGGCGTCGAGCAGCCGGTAGCCGCGCGCGGCGGCGTCGGGCAGGGTCAGCGCCTGCTCGGCGACCGCGAGTTCGGCCTCGGTGCGGATCGCGGTGAGCGAGCCGTTGGCGCGGAAGCCGAGGTCGGGGACCTGCCCGCCGATCCGCTCCCACAGCTCGCGGGCCCGCAGCGCGGTGTCCAGTTCCTCACCCCGGGCGCGGCCGCTGACCCAGACCAGGCCGAAGTTGCGCACCGAGGCGCCGCGCGCCTCCGCCTCGCGCTCCAGGTGGACGACCTCGTGGCCGCGCTCGACGGCCTGCCAGGCGTGCATGGTGCCGAGCACGCCTGCTCCTACGACGATGACTCTCATGCGGCCAGGCTGATGCCGCCAGGTGTCCGAGGGGAGTCCGACCGGCGGACCGCAGATGAACCGACCGAAAAGTTGTACAGCCAACATGGCGCCCGCCGGGCCCGGACGGGCGCCGCGGCCGGGGTCAGCGCCGCACGGCCGCCCGCAGGTAGTTCCGCCGGCCGAACTTCGGCTCGTCCACCGCCGTCAGCCCCTCCACCTGGAACCGGTACAGCGCCGCCGCCCCGCCACCGGTCAGGAACTGCCGCCGCACCTCCTCGTCCCGCGCGAAGGCCGGGTACCGCCCCTGGTAGGCGGCCAGCGCCGACTCGGCCTGCCGCCCCCACGCCTCGCCCGCGCTGCCGGTCAGCTGGAGTCCGCGCAGCTGCTCGCCGAAGACCGGCGGCGGCAGGAACACGGTGGCCGCCGCCCTGGCCTCCTCGGCCAGGTGGTGGCTGTGGCGGGTGGCGCGCTCACTGACGAAGTAGAGGACGAGGTCGTCGTCGTAGGCGAAGAAGGCGAGGTTGGCGTGCGGGCCGTGCTCGTGGCCCGCCGTCGCCAGGGTGAGCACCATCGCCTCGGCCAGCAGGCCCTCGACGCCCTTGCCGAGCTCCTCGGCCGGCCAGTCCCCCTGGGTGATGTCGAGTCGGTACGGCATGAGCAGCACTTCCCTCCACTGGCACGCCCGGCGCGCGGCGCCCTGGCACGACTGAGCCGGGCGGGTGCCCCCGTCGGGGGCCGCCGCGCCCGGCTCACATGCTCTTCCCCGGCACCCCTGCCGCACAAGGGCCGGGACAGCGTCCGGCCTGCCGGTTCCGGGCCGCCCGGTCCCTCCCCCACTGGCAGGCCCGGCCGGGACCGCTCAGTCCCGCCGCACCCCGACCGGCCGGCCCGGGCCGGCGACCGCCGCCGCGGCCCCCGTGCCCAGCAGCGGCCGCAGCGGACCGGTGCGGGCGTGTGCCACCAGCGGCCCGGCCCGGCCGGCCGCGAGCACCAGCGGCACCGCCACCAGCACGCCGACCACCGCCCCCACCAGGACGTCGTGCGGATAGTGCACCCCCACCCAGACCCGGGAGGCACCCATCAGCACGGCGGCCACGGCGGCCACCGCGCCGATCCGCCGGTCGACGAGCAGCAGCGCGGCGGCGGCCGCGAACGCGATCACGGTGTGGTTGCTCGGGAAGGACCAGTCACCGGGCCCCGGGCAGCTCTCCAGGGTGTCCCGCACCCGCAGCTGCGCGCACGGCCGGACCTCCTCCACCACTCCCTTGAAAGCGGAGTTCACCGCGTAGGCGAGCAGGACGACCGGCGCCGCGGCCAGCACCCGGGCCATCACGGCCGGCCCGCCCCCGCGCGCCCGCCACCAGGCGGCGAGCATCAGCAGCGCGAAGAGCCCGAGGCCGAGCAGCGACCAGAGCGCGACCACCCGGTCCAGCCAGTACGGCGCGGCGTCCGCCCAGCCGACCACCCGGCTGTACAGGCCGCCGGAGACGCCACTGCCGTCGTACACGGCCAGCTCGTGCAGCGGCATGCCGGGCACCGGAAGGCCGGACGCAGGAACGCCGGACGCCGGAAGGCCGTGCACCGGAAGGCCCGACGCCGACGCCTCGTGCACCGCCGCCTGCGCCGGGAGCAGTGCCGGGGTCGGGAGCGGCGCCGTCACCGGTCGGCACCGGCGTGACGGCGGTACCGCCGGTCACCGAACAGTTCGCAAACAATCGGGAGCATGAGGACAACTACTACCAGAACGAAGATCTGTACCGGATAACAGTCGATACCGGGCGCGCCCGAGCCGGCCGCCGCCCACCCCGCACCGGCCACCGTGACCAGCATTCGGACACGCGCCCCTGCTACGCACCCGTGCGCCGGGCGCGCACCCCGCAGGCCCCGCGCGCCCGCTTGCGGCCGCCCGCCCCGACCGCCCCGGAACCGGGCACCCGCCCACCGCTCCCGCCCCTCGCCGGACCCCTTCCCACCCCGTCCGGACACCCCCGGCCATTGGCATGTCCACTTCCATACCATCGGGTATTCCGAGTTGGCAGACCCCATCCCCAGGAACGGGTGGCGCCCGTACTCTTTCGTCAGCGCGTCGACCCCGGCGCGCCCTCGGACGGCGGCGAGGAGCGAACCGAGTGCGGCAGCCAGGACGGCAGACCCGACGACCCGAGCGTCGTACTCCGCAGACGGCTGCGGAACTGGCCAAGGTCCACGAACGCGCCCTCGCCGAGGCCGCCGCCCGCGCCGCCACCCGCGACACCGGCCCCGACGACCCGTCCCTGTTCCAGCCCCGCCCCGAGATCGGCGACTCCTGGGAACGCCTGCGCCGGATCGGCCTCGACCCCGACGCCGGCGCCGCCGCCGTCCACCTCGGCCCCGCCGAGATCGAACACCGCCGCCGCACCAGCGGCCTCGACCCGCTGCTCCCCGTCCTCCGCGACACCCTGCTCGAACAGCCCGGCCAGCCACCGCTGATCCTCGCCATCGCCGACGCGGACGGCCACATCCTCTGGCAGGAGGGCGAGCGCGGACTGCGCCGCAGCGCCGACCGGATCGGCTTCCTCACCGGCGCCCGGTGGATCGAGGAGAGCGTCGGCACCAACGGGATCGCCGCCGCCCTGCGCGCCCAGCGCCCGATGCAGGTCCACTCCGCCGAGCACTACCTGCGCAGCCACCACTCGTGGACCTGCGTCGCCGCCCCCGTGCACGACCCCGGCACCGGCCGGCTGATCGGCGCCATCAACCTCAGCGGCCCGGCCCACTCCGTCCGCCCCTACCTGCTCCAGCTCACCGCCACCGCCGCCAAGCTCGCCGAGACCGAACTGCGCGCCCGCCGCCTCGAATCACTGCACCACCTGCGCACCCTCGCCGCCCCGATGCTGGCCCGGGTGAACGGACCCGCCCTGGTCGTCGACGCGGCCGGCTGGACGGCCGCCGCGGCGGGCCTGCCACCACCGGCCCGGCTGCGACTGCCCGCCGAGGGCTGGAGCACCGCCGCCGTGCACTGGCTGCCCAGCCTGGGCGAATGCGTGATCGAGCCGCTCGCCGACGGCTGGCTGGTCCGCCCGGTGCCGCTCCGCAGCGCCGCGCCGGCACCGGCCGCGGACCTCGACGGTCCGGACGACCCCGGCGCTCCCGACGGGCCCGGCGGCCTCGGCGGCCTGCTCGCCGAACAGGCCGAGGGCGCCCGGGTCCGGCTCGACCTGCGCCGGCCGGGCAGTCCGGCGCTGTCGGTGCACGGCGCGGCCGGCAGCTGGTCGCACGCGCTCAGCCCCCGCCACGCCGAACTGCTGCTGCTGCTCGCCACCGAACGGAACGGCCTCAGCGCGGCCCAGCTGGCCGACGCGCTGTTCGGGGACCCGGCCAGGACGGTGACGGTGCGGGCCGAACTCTCCCGGCTCCGCCGCCACCTGGGCGGCCTTCTGGCCCACCGGCCCTACCGCTTCGCCGAATCGGTGCTGGTCGGCGTGGCCGGCCCGGAGGACCCGTACGACCTGCTGCCGTCCTCCTCCGGTCCGGCCCTGCGCAGGCTCCGCGCGGAACTGGCGAGCGGCACCGTCCGGCTCCCCGGGCCCCCGCCCCCACCGGGCCAGCTGCCGGCCCCGCGGACCGGCCGGGTCCCGCTGCCGCCGGCCTGAGCGCATCACCGGTCCGAGCACATCACCGCTCCGGGCGCCTCACCGGTCCGGGCGCACCGCCCGCCCCGGGCTCAGCGGCCCCCGGACAGCAGCGCGGTCAGCTCGGCGTCGCTCGGCCCGTGGGCCCGCTCCGCCTCCTCCGAGACCAGCGCGTACGTCCGGTCCAGCCAGGCCCGGACCTTCGGCTTGGAGACCTCCAGCAGCGCGCTGCCGTGCGGGGACTCCAGCGCCAGGTGCAACGTCGAGCCGTGGCACGGACAGTAGGCCGGCCACAGCTTGACGTCGCCCTGACCGCTCAACGAGCGCAGGCCGTCGCGCAGCAGTTCGCGCGAGAACACCCAGTCGGCCTCGTCCGGCCGCCCCAGATGGAACGTCAGCAGCACCTCGTACGGGCGCGCGGCGTCGAACCGGAACCGCGTACGGACCTCTCCGACCACCTCCTCGCCCAGCGAGATCCGCAGGGACAGCACCTCCTCCACCGCCGCCGGAGCGGCGGTGGAGCCTGCCTCTTCGCCGCCCGTGGGGGTAGCGGCGAGAGGGGCACTGGAGGGTGCTGGCAGCGGGTCGGGCGGCATGACGGTCTCTCCGGGACGGCGTGGAATGCCCTCCAGACTGCGCCACCGCGCGACGGACCGGCAAGGGTTGCAAGGGGGTTGCAATAATCCCCGAACGCTCCCGGGGTCCCTTACCGGGCCCGTTGCCGCCCTTGTCAGACGGACCGTCAACTTCCGCTGGCCAAAGGGTTGTCCACGGATTTGATCCATTCGGTCCAGGCTCTGGCCACCGCCCGGGTGCCCGCTGCTACGCTCGTCCCCCTGCCGGCGCACGCCCGCGCGCGCACCCGGCGGACTCCGCACGCTCGGCCCCGGGGGGACACTCGGGCCGGGCCCGGACGCGTCCCGGACGACGCCCCCGACCGGATCCCGGTCGGGCCGGCCGCACCGGGCCGGCCGGCGGCCGTCCGCCCGGTCGGCGGCACCGGCGCCGCCGTCGGTACGTGGGAGAATGCGGCGACCGCAACGGCGACTTCAGGGGAGGGAGGGGTCCGGTGGGTCCGTCCGAGGACACCGGGCAGGACGCGGCGTACCCGCACGACCGTCACCGCACCAGGCACGGCCGGCACGGACGGCCCGGCCCGTTCGGCGGCCGCCTGCGACTGCCCACCCTGCGATTCTCCGGCGCCGCGATGGCGATGTCCACCGTCGTGGGGATCAGCATCGCCACCACCCTGCTGCTCAGCGAACAGCAGGGTGTGGGCCGCCGGGCCGGGGTCTCCAGGGTCGGTTCCAGCGCCCCGCCGCCGAGCCCGGCCGTCGGCCCCGACAGCGGCTCGGGCACCGCCTCCGGCACCGCGTCCGGTCCCGCCTCGGGCACCACGGCCGACCGGGAGACCGGCACCGCGGACGCCACCGCGGGCCGTCCCCCGGCCACCCCTGCCGTCCCCCTGCCCGGCCCGACCGGCCCCCGCGCCCCGGGGAGCACCACCGGCCCGCGGTCCACCACCCCGGCCGCGCCCCGCGGCGGATCCCCCAGCGGCGTACCGCTCGCCGAGGGCCCGCCGCCCCGGCACGGCGTGACCGGCGAGCCCGCCGGGGGGCAGGGCGGCACCGGTACCGGCACCGTCGGCGGCGGCCAGGACACCCTCGCCGCCGGGCAGCCCGCCGAGGAGCAGCCCGCCTCCCGCAACGCCGACCGGCCGACCGCCGACCGGCCCGCCGGGGAGCCGGCGACCGGCACGACGGCCCCGGCCACCCCCGCGCCCTCCCCCTCGCCGACCGCGGCCCGCCCGCTCGCCCCCGTCCCGGGCACCCCGGCACCGACCCCGCCGGACCGGACCGGCGAGATCCTCGCCGACCCCGGAACCGGCGGCACCGACAGCACCGACGGGAAGGGCGCCACCGGCGGCACCGGCGAAAAGGGTGACCGGGGCGAGACGGGCGGCAAGGGCGGCACCGACAGCACCGACGACCTGGCGCTCAGCGGCGCGGCCCTGGTCCAGCCGCTCGGCCGCGACGGCACCCGCCACCTGCTCGCACTGACCGTCACCGAGCCGCTGACCGCGCTCCAGGCCGAGTTCCGGCTCGCCCCGGGCGCGCTGGCCCCCGGCGCCGGCACCGTCTGGACGGACCTGACCGGCGTCGTGATCACCGCCCACCAGGAACGCGGCTCGGCGGTGTACCGCTTCACCACCCCGCCCGGCACCGACGTCCGCCCCGGCCGGTACACCTTCGCCGTGCTCGGCATCCGCCCGCCCGCACCGCGCCGCGCCGCGCCCCGGACCGCCGAGTGCTGGAAGGCCAGTGCCTTCGGGATCGACCGGCCGCGCGCCGTCGCCGCCCTCGGCGGCTTCGCGGCACCGTCCGGCACCGGCAGCCGTCCCGGCGCCACCACGCCGGTGTCCGCGCCGGTAGCGGCACCCGCACCCGCACCCGCCCGCTGAGCGGCCCCGGCACCGCCGCACCACCCCCGTCCGGCCCGGTCCGTTCCGGTCGGACAACCCGACAGGTCAGCGGCCCGATCGGGCTCATCCGGCCGACCTCGTTCGTTACTGTGGTCGCCAGTCGGCACAGCCGCCCCACCGCCGGGGCCGGCCCCGCACCACGTCATTCCCAGGAGGAGTTCGTGTCCACGGTCCTGACCCAGGGCGGCAATGCCCCGTTGACCGCCGCGCGGGTGACCGTCGAGGTCACCGCACCCAAGGCGCTGGACGTCTCGGGCCTGCTGCTGACCGATGCCGGCAAGGTCCGTTCGGACGACGACTTCGTCTTCTACAACGCCCCCAACGGGCCCGGGGTGACCCACCGCCCGGCCGCCGCGGGCAGCCCGGACGCCATCATCGTCGACACCGCCGCCGTCCCGGCCGGGATCAGCAAGATCGTGGTGACCGCCAGTCCCGACGAGGCCGGCGCCACCTTCGCGGGCATGGAGCCGACCGCGACCGTCCGCGACGCCGCCACCGGCGAGGTCCTGGTCACCTTCACCTCGCCGGCGCTCGGCCGGGAGACCGCACTGATCGTGGTCGAGGTCTACCAGCGCAACGGCGCCTGGAAGGTCCGCGCGGTCGGCCAGGGTTACGCGAACGGTCTGGCCGGCATCGCCACCGACTTCGGTGTCTCGGTCGAGGAGCAGCCGGCTCCGGCGGCCGCCGCCCCGGTCACCCAGGTCGCGCCGCCCCCGCCCGCCCCGGCCGCCACCGCGCCGACCCCGCCGCCGGCCGCCGGCCCGGTCGACCCCCGGCTCGCCATGGCCTCCGCCCCGCCGATGCCGCAGAGCGCGCCCCCGATGCCCCCGGCCCCGCCCGCCGCCGCGGCGCCGTCCCTCACCAAGGTCACCCTGGACAAGGGCCGGGTCAGCCTCACCAAGGGCGGTTCGGTCTCGCTGGAGAAGAACGGCAAGCCCTTCCTCTCCTCGATCCGGATGGGCCTCGGCTGGGAGCCCGCCGGCCGCGGCCGCAACATCGACCTCGACGCCTCCTGCCTCGCCTTCGACGGCAAGCGCGAGAAGCTGGACACCGCCTGGTTCATGAAGCTGGGCATCTTCAACGGCGCGATCGTCCACTCCGGCGACAACCTGACCGGCGAGGGCGGCGGTGACGACGAGTCGATCACCGTCCACCTCAACGGGCTGCCGCAGGAGGTGTGCGGCCTGGTCTTCGTGGTGAACTCCTTCTCCGGTCAGAAGTTCACCGAGGTCAAGAACGCGTACTGCCGTCTGGTCGACGCCGGCACCGGCCAGGAGCTGGTCCGCTTCGACCTCACCCACTCCGAGTCCCGCACCGGCGTGGTGATGTGCAAGCTGGTCCGCCAGTACTCGGGCGAGTGGGTGATGACCGCGATCGGCGAGTACGTCGACGCCAAGACCGCCCGGGCGATGGTCAAGCCGGCCGCCTCGATGCTCTGACGACCGGTCGGGCGGCGGGAGAAAACGACTGGACCTCCCGCCGTCCGCCGCGCATCATGTCCGGATGCTGATCAGGGAAGCCACCACCGAGGACTGGCCGGGCATCTGGCCGTTCTTCCACGCCATCGTCGCGGCCGGCGAGACGTTCACCTACCCGCTCGACCTCGACTTCGAGCAGGGCCGGGAGTGGTGGCTGCTGCCCGAACCGCACCGCACCGTGGTCGCCGTGGACGAGACCACGGGCGCCGTCCTCGGCACCGCCAAGACGAACCGCAACCAGATGGGCAACGGCGGCCACGTCGCCGGCGCGAGCTACATGGTGGACCCGGCGCACGGCGGCCGCGGCGTCGGCCGGGCGCTCGTCCTGGACAGCATCGACTGGGCCCGCCGCTCCGGTTACCGCGCGATCCAGTTCAACGCCGTGGTCGCGACCAACGAGCACGCGGTGAAGCTCTACGAGTCGCTCGGCTTCCGCATCGTCGGCACCGTCCCGGAAGCCTTCCACCACCCCGTGCACGGCTACGTCCCCCTGTACGTCATGCATCTGGCGCTCTGACCGGCGGCACCCGCCCTACTCCTCGATCGCCCCGCCGACCCGCCGCAGGTGCTGCCGGAAGGTGTACCCCGGGTCGGCGGCGCGGCGTTCCAGGTACTCCGCGAACGCGGTCTGCCGCCGCAGCGTGTCGCCGGAGCGGATCCGCTCCGCCTGCGCCCGCTCGGTGCGGGCGATCCCGGCCGCCGCGTCCAGCACCTCGTCCAGCCGCGCGGACGGCACGAACAGCACACCGTCCGCGTCCGCGAACACCACGTCCCCGGTGTCCACCAGGTGCGGACCGAACCGGGCCGCCGTCAGCGCCTCGGGCTCCCGCCCGTCCAGCCGCACCGGGCCGAGCGGCAGCGTGCCGTAGCTGAACACCGGCAGCCCGATCTCCACCAGCTCCGGGGTGTCGCGGTGCAGCCCCCACACCACCACCCCGGCGGCCCCGGCGGCCCGCGCCTCCAGCACGGCGAGGTCCCCGATGCACGCCTCGTCCGTCCGCCCGCCGTTGTCGATCACCACGACGTCCCCGGGCTCCGCCGCGCCGTACGCCTCCAGGAACACGTCCACGCTCCCGTAGTGCCGCACCGGCAGCACCCGCCCGGCCACCCGGCTCCCGGGCACCACCGCCGCCACCCCCGCCGGCGCCACCCGCAACGCCACCCCCACCCGCATGCAGGCGTCCGCCACCAACGGCGTGGACAGCTCCGCGAACCGCTTCAGCACCATGCCAACTCCTCGCTCACACGCCAGAGTTCACCAGCGCGAAGATCCTACGCCGATCCGCCTTCCCACGATCGGGTGAAAGTCCCGCACTCCCGACACGACCCGCCCGTCCCGCCACTACGGTGACGACCCGTGCCATCCACAGAACCGGCCTGCACGTCCGGCCGACAGGCAGACATCTTCGCCCCGTCCTGGATGGAGCCCGACGGTGTGGCCATGGTCGCGGAGGTGACATCCAGCAAGCCGGACCAGGACCGGATCGCCAAGCGGCACTGCTACGCACGCGCCGGAATCCCGCTCCATCTCCTCATCGACCGGGAGAAGTCGCAGGTCAGCCTCTTCTCGAAGCCCAAGCGCGACGAGTACACCGAGCTGCACCTCGCGGGGTTCGGCGAGCCGCTCGTCCTCCCCGCCCCGTTCGAGTTGGAGCTGGACACCAAGCCCTTCATCTGACCGGCGCCGACGCGACCGGCCCGGGTCCCCCCATCGCGGGAGGGGGACCCGGGCCGGTCGGTCGCCGCGCGGGGTCAGCCGCGGGTGGCCATGGCGCGCAGGAAGAAGGTCAGGTTGGCCGGGCGCTCGGCGAGGCGGCGCATGAAGTAGCCGTACCACTCCTCGCCGTACGGGAGGTACACCCGCATGGTGTTGCCCTCGCCCGCGAGGCGGAGCTGCTCCTCGGGGCGGATGCCGAAGAGCATCTGGTACTCGAAGGAGTCCCGCTTGCGGCCGTTCCACTCGGCCAGCTGGCCGGCGATCTTGATCATGTTGGGGTCGTGCGAGGCGATCATCGGGTAGCCCTCGCCCGCCATCAGGACCTTGAGCGCGCGGACGTACGCGAGGTCCACCTCGTGCTTGCCCTGGAAGGCGACCGACTCGGGCTCCTTGTAGGCGCCCTTGCACAGGCGCACCCGCGAACCGGGGCCGGAGAACTCGCGGCAGTCGGCCTCGGTGCGGCGCAGGTAGGCCTGGAGGACGACCCCGAGCCAGGGGAAGTCCTGGCGCAGCTCGCGGGCGATCGCGAGGGTGGAGTCGGTGGTGGTGTGGTCCTCCATGTCGAGGGTCACCGTGGTGCCGGCGTCGGCGGCGGCCTCGCAGATGCGGCGGGCGTTCTCCAGGGCGATCTTCTCGCCGTCCACCGGGAGGAACTGGCCGACGGCCGAGAGCTTGACCGAGACCTCGGCACCGGCGGCCAGGCCGGTCTCCTTGAGCGCCGCGAGCAGGTGCTCGTACGCCTCGGCGGTGCCGGCGGCCTGGGCGGCGTCGCGGGTGTCCTCGCCGAGGTGGTCCAGGGTGACCTTGCGGCCGGTCGCGACGAGGTCGTCGCAGGCGGTGACGGCGTCGTCGAGGGCCTCGCCGGCGACGAAGCGCTCGACTATCGCGTGGGTCGGCGGGAACTTCTCGACGACGGTGCGGACCTGGGCCGAACGGGAGGCGGCGAGGAGGGCGGAACGGAGCATCGTGACTCCTGGAGCTGGTGTTTCCGAGGGGTGGCAGAAAGGACGGGCGGCGAGCCGAGGGGGGTGGTCGGCTCGCCGCCCGTGGGACGCCGCCCGGTTGCGGGGCCGGGGGCGTCGGGGACCGCGAACGGGTCCCGGTGGGACGGTCAGCCCATGTGCGGGTAGCGGTAGTCCGTCGGCGGGACGAAGGTCTCCTTGACCGAGCGGGTCGAGGTCCACCGCGCGAGGTTCTGCTTGGCGCCGGCCTTGTCGTTGGTGCCCGAGGCGCGGGCGCCGCCGAACGGCTGCTGGCCGACGACCGCGCCGGTCGGCTTGTCGTTGATGTAGAAGTTGCCGGCCGCGTTCCGCAGCTTGAGCATCGCGTGCTGAACGGCCTCGCGGTCCTGCGAGATGATCGCGCCGGTCAGGGCGTAGTCCGAGACCGACTCCATCTGGGTCAGCATCTCGTCGTACTTGTCGTCCTCGTAGACGTGCACGGCGAGGACCGGGCCGAAGTACTCGTCCCGGAAGTACTCCGAGGCCGGGTCCTGGCAGACCAGCACGGTCGGTCGGACGAAGTACCCCACGCTGTCGTCGTAGGTGCCGCCGGCCAGGACCTCGACCTGCGGGTCGGCCTGGGCGCGGTCGATCGCGGCCTTGTTCTTGGCGAAGGCGCGGTCGTCGATGACGGCGGACATGAAGTTCGACAGGTCGGTGACGTCGCCCATGGTCAGGCCGTCGACCTCGTCCCGGAACTCGTCCTTCAGCTCGGCCCAGATCGAGGCCGGGACGTAGGCGCGGGAGAGCGCCGAACACTTCTGGCCCTGGAACTCGAAGGCGCCGCGGGTCATCGCGGTCTTCAGCACGGCCCGGTCGGCGGACGGGTGGGCGACCAGGAAGTCCTTGCCGCCGGTCTCGCCGACGATCCGCGGGTAGGTGCGGTAGCCGGAGATGTTGTTGCCGACCTCGCGCCACAGGTGCTGGAAGGTGGCGGTGGAGCCGGTGAAGTGGATGCCGGCCAGCGCCGGGTGCTTCAGCGCGACGGCGGAGACGTCCAGGCCGTCACCGGTCACCATGTTGATGACGCCCTTGGGCAGGCCGGCCGCCTCCAGCAGCTGCATCAGCAGGTGCGCGGAGAACTGCTGGGTCGGCGAGGGCTTCCACAGCACCACGTTGCCCATCAGCGCCGGCGCGGTCGGCAGGTTGCCGGCGATGGCGGTGAAGTTGAACGGGGTGATCGCGTAGACGAAGCCCTCGAGCGGGCGGTGGTCGCTGCGGTTCCACACGCCGTCCGAGGAGATCGGCTGCTCGGCCATGATCTGGCGGGCGAAGTGCACGTTGAAGCGCAGGAAGTCGACCAGCTCGCAGGGGGTGTCGATCTCGGCCTGCTGCGCGGTCTTGGACTGGCCGAGCATGGTGGCGGCGGCCAGGGTCTCGCGCCAGGGGCCGGCCAGCAGGTCGGCGGCGCGCAGGAAGATCGCGGCGCGGGAGTCGAAGGAGAGCGCCTGCCAGGCCGGGGCCGCGGCCAGGGCAGTGTCGATGGCCTCCTGCGCGTCGGCCTGGGTGGCGTTGCGCAGGGTGCCGAGCCTCGCCGCGTGGTTGTGCGGCTGGACGACGTGGAACTCGGTGCCGCCGCCCATCCGGCGCTCACCGTTGATCGTCATGGTCAGCTGGACCGGCTCCTGGCCGCCCAGCTCCTTCAGCTTCGCCTCCAGGCGGGCCCGTTCCGGGCTGCCCGGCGCGTAGCTGTGGACCGGCTCGTTCACCGGCGCGGGGACCTGGGTCACAGCATCCATGAGCGCACGCTCTCCTTCGTTCCTTGCGGGGGAAGCCGGCGCGGATCGCACGACGGCCACATGACGAACGCTATTCCTGCATCAGGGGTCGCTTGATTGGCCGGACGGCTAAAATCATCCGGACGGCGTTGTCCGACCGGATGAAGGATTCGGACGAAAGCCACCCTTCGGCCACCCGCCGGCCACCCCCACCACCCCCGGCCACGGCTGCGGCCACCCCCCGCCGCCCGTCGGACACCCCGGTCGGACACCTTTGAGGAGGCCCGATGACCGCCCCCGGCCTCCCGCTCCGGCAGCTGCTGATGTCCCTCGGCGAGCCGCTGGTCGAGCTCCAGACCGCCCCGCACGGCCTCGACGTCCCGGTCCGCGACGTCGCCATCCTCGACCCCGAGGACCCGCCCACCGCCGCCCCGGGCGAACTCGTGCTCGCCATCGGCGCCCGCGGCCGGGCCGCGCTCCCGGCGCTGCGCGCGGCCGGCCGGGCCGGAGCCGCCGCGGTCGCCGTCAAGCTGGACGCCCCCGGCCAGGCCGACGCGCTGCGCGAGGCGGCCACCGAGGCCGGTGTGGCGCTGCTCTCGGTGCGCCGGGAGACCCGCTGGGAGCACCTCGACTCGCTGGCCCGGGCGATCATCGCCGGCCCGGACACCCCGGACGCGCCCGGATCGCCCGAGCACAACGCCGGCGACCTGTTCTCGCTGGCCCAGACCGTCGCGGTGCTCACCAACGGCATCGTCTCGATCGAGGACACCTCCAGCCGGGTGCTCGCCTACTCGCGCTCCTCCGACTCCGACGAGGTCGACGACCTGCGCCGGCTCTCCATCCTCGGCTGGCAGGGCCCCGAGCCGTACCTCTCCAAGCTCCGCGAGTGGGGCGTCTTCCAGCACCTGCGCACCTCGGACACCGTGATCGCGGTCGACCCGCACCCGGAACTCGGCCTGCGCCGCCGGCTCGCGATCGGCATCAGGACCGGTGCGCAGCCGCTCGGCACGATCTGGGTGCAGGAGGGCGCCCGGCCGCTCGCGCCGCTGGCCGAACAGGCGCTGGTCGGCGCGGCCCGGGTCGCCGCGGCCCAGCTGGTGCGCCGCCGCCGGGAGCTGTCCGCGGACGTCCGGCTCACCCGGACCCTGCTCACCGGCCTGCTGGAGGGTTCCACCGGCCCGCAGTCGCTGGCCACCCACCTCGGCCTCGACGTGCGGCACCCGGCCACCGTGCTGGCGTACAGCGCGGGCACCACCGAGGAGCTCACCCGGGCCGAAGTGACCGGCCTCATCTCGGTGCACACGGCGGCCCGGCACCGCGCCGCGCTGCTCGCGCCGATCGAGTCCCGGGTGTACGTGCTGCTGCCCGACCTGCCCGCCAACCTGCCGATGGCCACGGTGCGCGGCTGGGCGCACGAGGTGGTCGAGGCGGCCGGGGACCACCTGGGCGTCCGGCTGCGGGCGGCGATCGGTTCGACCGTGGAGGGCCTCGCCCAGGTGCCCGAGTCGCGCGCGCAGGCGGACCGGATCCTGGACGCGATGGGCCGCGGCGGGGTCGACCTGGAGGTCGCGGCGCTGATCGACGTCCAGGCGGAGGTGCTGGTCAGCGAGGTGCTGGCGCTGCTCCAGGAGCGCGGCGGCCTGCGCGACCCGCGGCTCACCGCGCTGACCTCCTACGACCGCAGGCACGGGACCAGGCTCGCCGAGTCGGTGCTGGCCTGGCTGGACGCGCTGGGCGAGGTCCGGGTCGCGGCGGACGCCCTGCACATCCACCCGAACACCCTGCGGTACCGGGTCCGCCGGGCCGAGCAGCTGACCGGGATCGACCTGGCCCAGCCGCAGCAGCGGCTGCTGGCGATGCTCCAGCTGCGACTGCCGGCCGACTCCTGAGCCCCGGGCCGGGCGCGCTAGGGCCGGGCTCGGGGCTCGGGCACACGACGCGTCGGCCGGGCACCAGACGAGTCGGCCGGGCTCACGAGGTCCGGGCTCACGACGCGTCGGCCGGGCACGCGAAAGGGGCCCGCCGAAGCGGGCCCCGATCACTCACTCGCGGTCAGCGGTCGGCTCACTGGCCGTAGCCCTGGCCGCGCTTGTGCTCGTTCAGGCGGTGCCACGGGCCGGTGATGGCCAGCTGGATGCCCGGGGTCTGGATGTTGGCGAACAGGGTCTTGCCGTCGTCCGAGAAGGTGACGCCGGTGAACTCGCTGAACTCGGGCTTCTCGGCGGTGCCGATGTTCAGCTCGTTGCGGGCGATCGGGAAGGTCAGGCCGTCCTCGGTGGCGCCGAACAGGTGCGAGACACCCTCGCCGTCCTCGGCGATCACGATGCCGCCGTAGGGCGAGACGGTGATGTTGTCCGGGCCGTCGTAGTTGTCGTGGTCGCCCCAGACGTCGGTGTTGACGCCCAGCAGGACCTTCAGGGTGATGGTGCGGCGGACCGGGCTGTAGAACCAGACCTGGCCGTCGTGCTGCAGCGGGCTCTCCGAGCGGGCGAAGCTGGAGACGAAGTAGAAGCCGCCGTCACCCCACCACATGCCCTCCAGCTTGCGGGCGCGGGTGACCTCGCCGTCCTTGAACTGCTTGCGGACGGAGACGGTCTTGGCGTCGCGGTCCTGGACCTTGACCCAGTCCACGCCGTAGGTGGTGCCGACCGCGGTGGCGCGGGACAGGTCGTCGATGAACTTGCCCTGGGCGTCGAAGACCTTGAAGGCCTCCAGCACACCGGCGTCGGCGGCCAGCTTGCGCAGCTGGTAGCGGCCGTGCTTGAAGCCGGCCGGCGGGGTCCAGCGGAAGAGCAGGCCGTTGGGGTTGGAGGCGTCCTCGGTCAGGTACACGTGGGCGCGCTTCGGGTCGACGACGACGGCCTCGTGGGCGTAGCGGCCGAACGCCTTGATCGGCTGCGGGTCGCGGTTGTAGTCGTCGTCGAACGGGTCGACCTCGAAGATGTAGCCGTGGTCCTTGGTGAAGCCGTTCTTGCCGGCCTTGTCCTCGGTCTCCTCGCCGGACAGCCAGGTGCCCCACGGGGAGACGCCGCCGGCGCAGTTGGTGGAGGTGCCGGCGATGCCGACCCACTGCTCGACCGTGCCGTTGGCCTTGGCGTGCACGATGGTGCAGCCGCCGGCCGCGCCCGGGTCGTAGACGTGGCCCTCGGTCAGCGGGACCGGGTTGGGCCAGTTGGCGCGGGCGCCGGACAGCTCGTGGTTGACGACCAGCAGGTTGCCGCCGCGCTCGTCCTCGAACGCCGAGGTGCCGTCGTGGTTGCTCGGGGTGAACTCACCGGTGCGCAGCTTGGTGACGCCGGCGCGGTTCACGACCTTGTACTTGAAGCCCTTGGGCAGGGCGAGCAGGCCGCCCTGGGTGTCGGCGACCAGCGGGCCGTAACCGACCGCGAGGCGCTCGCCCTCGACAGCCTCGGCGACCGGCGCCTCGCCACCGGCCGGAGCGGCGATCGCACCCGGGGCGGTGGCCAGGGCCTCCGCGCTGCCGGCGATCAGAACGCCCGCCCCGACGAGGGTGGAACGGTTGACGAAGTCCCGGCGGGACAGCGACATGGCAGTCACTCCTGAAGGCTGGGGTGCCGACCGGGCGGACCCGGTGCGCGGCTTGCGAGGTGTCGAGAATGGTCGTCGACGCCCAGCAGACTCCGCCCGCCCGGTGAACGCCCGGTGAAGGGGACACCGCGTCAGGGCGGCCATTTGCCGACCGTATTCGAACCCATGACTCAACTTTTGCCATGTCCCCACAGGTCACACCGCCGGCCGGGCTCCGGCCACCCCCCGTTCGGCGCCCGGGAGGGCCGCCGTTCAACCGGCCCGGGCCCCGACCGCCCGCCGCCCGCCCGGGCCGGCCGCCCGGCCCGCCCGGCACCCGACCGGCTCGGCACCCAGCCAGCTCAGCACCCGGCCCGCGCCACCCGCCACTGTTCCCAGGCCGCCAGCCACAGCTGCTCTCCCATCCGGTGCTCCCCGCGCTCCCCGCTCCGCACCCGCTGCCAGGCCCGCTGCGCCGGCAGGCTCGCCACCTCGCTGGCGAACACCGAGTACCGGATCGACTCCTCCACCGCGGCGTCGCCCTCCGGCGTCCCCACCACCCAGTGCGTCAGCTGGGACAGCCGCCGGAGCTGCTCCACCATCGCGGCCACCGCCTCCGCCGCCTCCGGCCTGCTCTCCGAGGCGAGCCGCATCTGCTGACGCACCGCCGCCTCCCACCGCAGCGCGCCCGCCTCGGCGCGCGCCCCCCGCTGCGGCCGCGGCGGCCGCCCGGACCGCAGCCGGGCCTCGACCGCGGCGGCCTCGCTGATGCCGTGCGCGATCACCTCCCGGTGCGCCTCCAGGCCGCTGACCGGGGCCAGCTCGCGCCGCTCCACCGGCAGGCAGCGGCCGCGCCGGGCCGCCAGCTCGCGCAGCAGCGCGGTACGGCCGCGCAGACAGCTCTCGGGGTCCTGGATCCGGGCCAGTTCGACGCCGCCCGGCGGCACGCCGCGCCCGCAGACCGTCACGGTCAGCCCGTCCACCCGGAACCGGCCCGCCCAGACCGGCTCGGCGCCGCCCATCGGGCAGCAGCCGGGCAGCGGCGCACCGGACCACAGGCCGCGCCGGTCCTCGTGCACCTCGACGGCGTGCGCCCGGCCGTCGACGGTGATCCACTCGCGCAGCGCCCTGACCCGGCCCGGGGTGTCGCCCTCGTCGACCCCGAGCTGCTCGTAGACCCGGTCGCGCTCGTCCTCGACCACGTCCTCGAGCTCGGGCAGCGGCTCGTACCGGTCGGCGCCCGGCCGGTGGGTGCGCACGGTGACGTAGGGGCCGGACGCCGAGGCCCAGTCGCCGGTGCCGACCTCGATCCAGCCCGGGGCCGGATCCGCGCCGCCGCCGAACGCGACCAGCGCGACGGGACCCCCCGGCCCCGTCGCGGGCACCACGCCGTACAGCGGGAAGTCGGCCGCGTCGAGCGTCCGGCGGGCGAGGTCCTCCTGACCGCCGAGGAACTCCTCCAGGTCACCGACCCGGCACTCGCGCGGACAGTCCCCCGGGCGGCCGCACGGGTCCACCGTGCCCGCACCGTCCCCGTACCGACCGCTCCGACCGCCTCCGCTCGCCCGCGTCATCCCGCGCCGCACCCCCTGTCCTCGCCGTTCCCGCCGTGCCGTAGACCCCGGCAACGATACGTGGCCCGACCTGCCGGGTCATCAGGCCCTTTGCGCACCCCCGCCGATCGGCCGCCGCCGGCCCCGTCTGGCCCGTCCCGCCGGACGGCCCTGCCCGGGGCGCCGCTGTCGGTCCCCGTCCCTACGCTGGCGGCATGACAGCAACCACGGACTTCCCGGCCCGGCTCAGCATCGTCACCCTCGGCGTGGCCGACCTCGAGCGCAGCGCCCGCTTCTACGAGGCCCTCGGCTGGCACCGGTCCGCTGCCTCCAGCCCGGAGATCGTCTGGTTCCGCACCGCCGACTCCGTGCTCGGCCTCTTCCCGCACGAGGAGCTGGCCGCCGACGCGGGCGTGCCGTCCGCGGGCGAGCCGGCCTTCCGGGGCGTCACCCTGGCGGTGAACCTGGAGTCCCCCGCCCTGGTCGACGCCGCGCTGGCGACGGCCGTGGAGGCCGGCGCCGTGGTGGTCAAGCCGCCGGCGCCGACCGGCTGGGGCGGCTACTCCGGCTACTTCGAGGACCCGGACGGCCACCTCTGGGAGCTGGCCCACAACCCGTTCTTCCCCTTCACCGAGGACGGCTCGCTCGACCTGCCCCGCTGAGCCCCCGCCCGCCGCACCGCCTGCCGGCGCGGGCGGGGGTCCTGTCGCCCCTCAGCCCTTGGAGCGCGCCTTGAACGCCGCCTTGCGGGCCTCCTTCGCCACCGCCCGGTCGGGATGCATCTCGCCGACCGCCTCCAGCACGTCCGCCGTGTACGGGTGGTCGACCCGCCACAGCTCGCCCAGGTACTCCGCCGGATCCTTCGTCACCGGCAGCTCCGCCACCAGCTCGCGCAGCTGGTCCGGATCGCCGCCGGTGTCCAGCAGCTGGGCCGCGAAGGCGTCGACGACCGCCCACAGCGCCGTCGCGCGGTCCGGGGCCGGCACGTCCGCCGCGCCGAGCGCGACCAGCCAGGAAGCCGCGCCGCCGCCCAGCTCCGGATCTCCCAGCACCTCCCGCACGGCCGGTTCGGCGGGCGCGCCGAGCAGGGTCAGCGCCGAGTGGCAGAGCATCCGCCGCATCGGGGCGTACGCGTCGTTGCCGCGCGCCGCCTCCAGCAGCTCGCGCGCCGCCTCCACCGGCTCCCGTCCTTCGAGCCAGACCTTCAGCTCCTCCTCGGGCAGCACATTGGCGGCCTCGCTGACGCCGCGGAGCAGCTCGGCGGCGTCGCCCCCGGCCAGGTCGCCGACCAGCGGCGCGTCGTAGCCGTCCTCCAGCAGCCACTGGCGGATCCCGTACTGGCCGAGCGGGGTGAGCCGGACCAGTCCGAACCGGGCCGACTCCGCCTCGTCCAGTTCCGCCGGCTCGCCGTCCGGGCCGGCCCCGGTCGGCTCCTCGCCCTCCTCCTCGTCGAAGAGCTCGGGGTCGATCGGCCGGTAGTCCAGCAGACCCAGCTCGGAGAGGTCGGCGAGCATCGGGTCCAGCGCCACCATCACGTCGGTGATGTCGCCCAGCAGCTCGTCGCTCGGCTCCTCGCCCTCGGGGACGACCAGCAGCGCCGCCAGCACGCCCAGCGGCACCGTCTCGGTGCCCGGCTCGGCGAAGGCCGTGGTCTCGTACAGCACCTGGAGAGCCTCGTCGAGCAGTTCGGCGGCCTCGTCCCTGGCGTCCTCGACCTCGCCGAGGCCCTCCTCGTCCTCCTCCGCCTCGGCGTCCCCGTCGTCCTCCCGCTCCAGCTCCTGGGAGTCCGCCTCCACCGCCAGCTCGCGGACGATCCCGGCGGCCGTCAGCCACAGCTCCAGGACGGTCTCGGGGTCGCCCTCCTCGGCCGGCTCCAGGTCCGGGCCCGGGACGGCCACGTGCTCGCCGGCCGCCGTGGTGCCGATCTCGACGAGGTCCAGGTCGCAGGCGAGCGACCAGGCGCGCATCGCCTCGACCACCGCCTCCTCCGGCCCGTCCCCCTCCTCGGGGGCGAGACCGAGCAGCCGGGCGGCCGGGAGCCGGTCCGGGGCGGTCAGGTCGCCGAACTCGTCCACCGCCCGGTGCGGGGCCGCCCAGCGGGCCAGCCGCAGCGCCCAGTCGAACATCGGGACGGCCTTCGCCAGCGCGGCCAGCTCCGTCTCGGCCGGCAGCCGGACCGGTGGCACCAGCACCGCCGCGTCGTCGAGGTCCTCGTCGTCCAGTCCGTGCGCGGCGAACGCGCCGTACAGATCCTGGAGCTCCAGGTCGGCGGGCAGCACCGCGCCCTCACCCGGGGTCCCCGCCGCCGAGGGGCCGGCGTTCCTGCGACGTCGTGCGGCCATCGTTGCGTGTTCTCCCTACACCGAGCTCCACGGGCTGCACCGAGCGGTCAGCCGGGCCTGGCCCGCGGAGATCAGCTCCGCGTACCGGCCCACTACCTCAGCGTATAGGCCGGGCACCCCCGATGCCCGGCCTCGAGGGGCGCGCGCCGTCGGCGCGCGCCCACCCCTTATCCTTCGAAGTCGGTACCGCGCACAACCCCGCGCGCGCCGACGGGCAACGTAGCCCCGCTCTCGCTCACCTGCACCACCAGGGAGCCCGCACCGAGGCCACCACCACAGCGCCCAGGACGGGCGCGCCGGCACACCCCGCCGACCCGCGTGGTGCCCGGCCACAGGAGACCCCTGCCATGGCGGACCTCTCCCCCGCCGGCTCCGGCCTGCGCACCGCGCAGCTCGACGGACGCCGACTGTCGGAGGCCCTGCTTCCCCTGGAGCTCGCGCCCCGCGCCCAGCTCCGGCTCGCCGCGATCAGCCGCTGGAACGCGCTGCGCGGTGTCCGCGTCGGCCTCGTGGCCGCCGGCCTGCTGCTCATGCTGATCGGCGCCAATCTGGCGACGCCGATCTACCCGATGCTCCAGCAACGCCTGGGACTGGGCCCGCTCGACACCACGATCCTCTTCACGGTCTACGTGTTCGCGCTGGTCCCGGTGCTGGCCGTGGTCGGCCACTGGTCCGACCACCTCGGCCGGCGCGCCCTGATCCTGCCCGCCGTCGCCCTCGCCGCCGCGGGCGACGTGGTCTTCGCGACCTCCGGCAGCTTCTGGCAGCTGGCCGCCGGCCGGGCCGTCCAGGGCATCGCCGTCGGCCTGTCCACCGGCGCCGCCGGGGCCGCCCTCGGCGATCTGATGCCGGACCGCCCGACCCTGGCCGCCAAGCTCACCCTCGCCTGTTCGGCGGGCGGCGTGGCGCTCGGCCCGGTCGTCGGCGCCCTGCTCGCCAACGGCGCCGACCCGCTGCTCACGCCCTTCCTGCTGCACGCGATCGCCCTGCTGGCGCTCTGCGTGCCGCTGGCCCTGGTCCACCCCCGGATGCCCGGCCGCAACCGCCCGCCGGCCTCCCCGCCGCGCATCACGACCCCGGCCCACCTGCGCCCGCAGCGCCTGCGGCTGCCGCGCACCGGCCGCCGCGAGTTCCTGCTGGCGGCCTCGGCCGGCTTCGTCTCCTACGCGGTGTTCGGCGTCTACCTGAGCCTGGCCCCGGCCTTCTCCGCCAAGCTGCTGAACACCGACTCCCGCCTGGTCGGCGCGATCGTCGCGGCCCTGCTGCTCGGCTCCTCGGCGCTGGCCCAGCTGGTCGTCCCGCCGACCGCCGACCGCCTGGTCATCGCCCTCGGCATGGCGGGCCTGGCGACCGGCCTGGGCCTGGTCGTCACCGCCCAGTACACCGGCACCCCGGCCCTGCTCTTCATCGGCAGCGTCCTGGGCGGCGCGTGCCAGGGCATCGCCTTCCGCTCCCTGTTCACCACCGCCGTCGCCGCGATGGACCCCGAACGCCGGGGCTCCGAGCTGAGCTCCCTGTGGGTCATCGTCTACCTGGGCTCCTCGCTCCCCATCGTCGCCGTCGGCGCCCTCGTCAAGGCCTACGGCCTGCTCCCGGCCACCAGCGGCTTCACCCTCCTCGCCGCCGGCCTCTGCGCCGCCCTGGCCCTCGCCGTGGCCCGCAGGCCCAAGGCCGCCTGACACCCTGCGCACGAACGCCGCTGCCCGGGACCTCCTCCGAAGCCCCGGGCAGCGGCATTTCCGCCACCGGGTGAACACCCCGCGCATCATCTGCTTCGTTGAGCAGTTCTCCCACCGTTCCCCACCGTCCACCCCCCACCCGCCCTCCGGCGGGTGCCCACCCCAACCCCGCCCGCACGCCGCCGAGCGGACGCGCGGGCGCCGATGCCGCAGGGAAACGCACCTCCGGGAACGAGAGGGCACAGGGGACCGGGGGGCCGAAGACCGACAAATAGCTCGGCAGCCGTCTCCCAACCCCGCCTCCAGAAACAGGATCAGCTACCCCCTCCACTGCTGAGTGCGTCACCCCGCGAAGTAGCACGAACCCCAGCGCGGCGAGGTCCTCAGGCAAGCGGCGTTCCCCAGGCTTACGCGCTCCAGGGCTTCCAGGCATCCGTGTCGATCTCGATGCTGAACGGCTCCGGCAGCCGGACGGCCTCGCCGAACTTCCACTCGCCCAGGACCTCGTACGTGGCCTCGGCCGTGTTCGGCTCACCGAACAGCTTGACGCCGGGCTGCCGCGGGTCACGGTCGACCAGAAGGTAGAACGGCACCCCGCTCCGCGCGTAGCCGTTCCACTTGGTCGGCTTGACCTGCCGCCCGAACATGGGGCGACGGTCGTGACGGGCGTTCGACGGCGATGTCACCTCGACCACCATGGCAATGTCGTGCGGATAGAGACGAGCGATATCCCCGGCCAGCGCGCGTTCCTCGACCTCTGCATCCACGATGACGAGATCCGGAATGTAGCCGTCGCCCGTCTCGACCAGATCCAGTTTGACCCCCTGCATTGCCCGCCACGGATAGGACGGGTCCGGCACAGTGGCACGTGTGAACGGCCGGTCGATGTGTGCGAGGAACACCGCATGCGTAACTACCGGCGCCGGTGACACAACGATCTCCCCTCCGACAACCTCCACCCGCGTACCGTCGTCCGGGAGCCGGAGGTACTCCTCCAGTTCCCCCCGGACCCACATGGCGTACGGCGAATCAGGCAGAAGCAACTGCGCGAACGCAACCACTGACATGACTTCGCTCCCTCCGAGGTCGCGGCACCAGCCTGGCCGCCCGGTCGCAGATATACCACTGCCGCCCGAACCGTTCCCTCGAAGGAGCGGTTTGGGCGGCAGTGGATTGACGTTCGGGCCGTCCGTCAGACGCGGCGCGGCGTGAACGGTCCGCCCGCCCGTGGAAGCGGGTACCTTCCGGGTACGGCCGTGCACCCGGAAGGGGACCAGGGATGACGCAGTGGACCGACTACACCACGGGCGAGCGCATCAAGCTCCTGCGCGGGCCGGACATGACGCAGGAACAACTCGCCGAAGCGTCAGGCCTGTCCGTAGCGACGATCCGCAAGGCCGAACGCAACCTCGGCGGCAGCCTCCAGACCCTGCTGCGCATCTCGGCCGCACTGCACACGGATGTATCGGTGGTACTCGGCCAACAGGCCCCCCACCGCGCGATGCAGAGCGCAGACCGGGCGATGATGCGCGCGCTGTCGCGCGCCGTTCACGACACCGCCGCCGGCGTCGGCGTCGACGTACAGCCCCCGCCGTCGGCCGACCTCGCGGCCGGACTGGCCGCCGCTTGGGAGGCCTACCGCTCCGGCGACTACGTGGGCGCGGGGGTCCGCGTCGCCCCGGCGCTGCGTGAGGCCGCCACCGCGATGAAGGCGGCGCCGGTCGACCGGACGGGTACGGCAGCAGGCATCCTCGCCGACGCCTACCGGCTCGCCGCCTACGTGGCGAACCAGTTCGGCGCGCGTGATCTCGCGTACGCCGGGATCGGCCATGCGCAGCACGAGGCCGACCGTGCCGGGGACACCGCCCGGTCGGCCATGGTGGCGTCGGGCCGATCGTGGATCTACCTGCGGGACGCCCGCCTCGACCAAGCGGGGGAGACCGCCCGCATGTCGTACGAGTCAATCGAGCCCCGGTACGGAGATCGCGACCTCGGGATGCTCGCCACCTACGGATGGCACGTGACCTTCGCCGCCGTCGTCGCCGCCCGCCAGGGGGACGTGGACGGTGCCGACGATCTGCTGTCACAAGGGCACGCGGTGGCGGCGCGGATGGGTCGGGACGTCATGGTGAACGGCACGGCGTTCGGACCGGCAACAGTTACGGCGCAGGCGATCGGCATCTCCGTCTCTACCAGTCGGCCGGCAAGAGCGCTCGGCCTGTTCGCATCGCTCGTCGACACGAGTTCGCTCACCCCGTCGGCGCGGAACCGGATGATGCTCGACGTGGCGCTCGCCCAGGCCGAGACCCGGCAGTCCGACACCGCCCTGGACACCCTGCTCGATGTGTGCGCGGCCGCGCCCGGCTGGGCTCGCCATCAGGGACTGTCCGGCGTGATCGCGCAGAAGGCGAGCGCGGGCAGCGCCACCACGGCCAAGCTGCGCAAGCTCTCGTCCATCCTCGGAACCTCCGTAATCATCAGCTGAGGAGTGATACGCAGCGTCTCACTCGACGCCGGTACGACTTCGGGAAGTGACACCTCCCGTCCGTTCACGACCAGTGACCGATCCGCGACAGTGAGCGCATGTCGACGCCCCATCGCCCTTGCCTCACGCTCACGCGCGCCACCCTCCGACTGCCGTACGCCCCCGAATCCGCCCGCGCCGCCCGCCTCCTGGTTCGCGCCAAACTCACCGAGTGGGACGTGCCGCGCCTGATCGACGATGCCGAGCTGATCGTGTCCGAGCTGGTGGGCAACGCGGCGAGGACCGGCTGCCGGGCAGCCATGATGGTCGGCATCCGGCGCGCAAGCTGCGACGCCGTGCGACTGCTGGTCTCGGACGGGTCAGCGAGCCTGCCGGTACTGATCGATGCCGGCCTGGATGCCGAGTCCGGCCGGGGGCTGTTCCTCGTCGGCCTTCTCACCCAACAGCGATGGGGTGTGATCCCCTGGCCGCGCGGCAAGGTCGTCCACGCCACTCTCTCCGTTTCCACCGGCATTTGAAGACGCCCTCCAAGACGCCCACCCCCAAAGTCCGGTCGAAACATCGGCCGGCTTTTCCCCGGGCCAGTCGGCCCAGCCCCAGGTGACCCGCCCGACACAGCCGCATCTGATCCACGTCAACTCGGCTCCACGGAAGGATTGATGGATGAGTGACTGGGAGTTCGTGAAGGACAGAACCGCCACCCGAGGCGCGGTGTGGAGGTCGGCCGACGGCCTGCTCTACAAGCGGACCGGCGGCGAGGACCTGCGAGCGGAGATCGAGTTCCAGCAGCTGGCTGCTGGCCTCGGTTACCCGGTGCCGGAGATCGTCGACAGCGGCTCGGAGGACGGGCGCTACTTCGTCGTCGAGCACGCCATCGGCGACACCTCGCTGCACGAGGAGGCGCTGGCCGACGCCAGGCGGGACGGTCAGGTCAGCTACCAGGTCATCAGCACGGCGGCCGCCGTCGCATCGAAGCTCCTGCAGGCCCAGGCGAGGCACCCCCTCCCCGTTACGCAGTGGTTCGCGAAGGCGGCCTTCGCGGCAGAGGTCTTCGAGGAGAACCCGGACCTCGACACCCCGCGCGTCCACGAAGCGGTCGAGCACGCCCTCGACCGGCTGGCCCGGCTCCCGATGGCGCACGGGCATCTCGACTACGGCCTGCCCAACGTCCTTCGGGCCGGGGTCATCGACTGGCAGCACCACGGACCGGTTCCGTTCGGCTACGACGTCTACCCCGCGCTCGACATCGTGGCCTTCAAGGGCGGCGGCAAGGGCTACAGCATCACACCGGAACAGCGCACCGCCTACACCGGCGCACTCGACGAGACCACCGCATCCCTGATCGGGCAGCGGGTGAGCGAGCACCTGGGCGACTTCCTGCTCGTCAAGTGCTTCTTCTTCCTCGCCCTCATGCGACCCACCGACCCCGCACGGCAGGACAAGCACATCAAGTGGCAGTACCGCCGTGCCCTCTTCACGATGGGGCTTGATCAGTACGAGTCGTCCGACACAATCGACACCGGCACCTTCCCCACCCTGGAACGGTTCACCGCCGAATACCGGTAGGCCGGTTCTGCGCGATCCGGTCCGAACCGCGTCTGCGCCTGGGTGAGACCGAAGCCGCCGAACTCGCGCCCCTCGTCGCCCGGTGGCTGGAGCGCGGCTCGACCCGGACCGACCTCGCCCACGCATTGCTGCCGGGCCTGCCCGTCCCGATGCACTCGGCGGCGGCCGTGTGCCGCCCGGCCGGGCGGCACGTGGCCGGGCCCGGGGTGGGCACCCGCCGGGAGGCGGGTGGGGGTGGACGCTGGGGAACGGCGGTAGAGCTGCTCGACGACGGAGTCCCACACGGGTGCACCCCGGAAACGCCGCTGCCGCGCGAACCGAGGTTCGCGCGGCAGCGGGTTGACGATCCATGGGCCTCAGACGTTGAAGCCCAGGGCGCGGAGCTGGTCGCGGCCCTCGTCGGTGATCTTGTCCGGGCCCCACGGCGGCATCCAGACCCAGTTGATCCGCAGGTCCTTGACCAGGCCGTCGGTGGCGGTCCTGGCCTGGTCCTCGATCACGTCGGTCAGCGGGCAGGCCGCCGAGGTGAGGGTCATGTCGATGGTGGCCACGTCGGCGTCGTCGATGTGGACGCCGTAGATCAGGCCCAGGTTGACGACGTCGATGCCCAGTTCGGGGTCGACGACGTCCATCAGGGCCTCGGTGAGGTCCTCGACGGAGACGGTGCCGGCGCTGGTGCCGACCGGGCCGGCCGGGGTCTCCTCCGCGGGGGAGGTGGTCTCTTCGGTCATGGCGGGTGTCCTCCTCTGCGGTGTCAGTCGGTGGCGGGGTGCTCGGCGAGGGCCTTGGCGGTGGCGTCCTTCCAGGCCATCCAGCTGAGCAGGGCGCACTTGACCCGGGCCGGGTACTTGGAGACGCCGGCGAACGCGACCGCGTCCTCCAGCACCTCCTCGTCGCCCTCGCCCTGGCCCTTGCTCTGCATCAGCTCCAGGAAGGCCTCCTGGACCGCCTGGGCCTCGCCCACGGACTTGCCGACCACCAGGTCGTTCAGCACCGAGGCACTGGCCTGGCTGATCGAGCAGCCCTGGGACTCGTAGGAGACGTCGACGACGGTGGAGCCGTCGAGCTTCACCCGCAGGGTGATCTCGTCGCCGCACGTCGGGTTGACGTGGTGCACCTCGGCGTCACCGTCCCGCAGCCCCTTGCCGTGCGGGTTGCGGTAGTGGTCCAGGATGATGTCCTGGTACATCGAGTCGAGCTTCATGTCGCGTGCCCCGTCCTCAGCCGAAGAAGTTCCGGACGTGGTGCAGGCCGTCCACGAGCGCGTCGACCTCGCCCGGCGTCGAGTACAGGTAGAACGACGCCCGCGTGGTCGCGGGAATTCCGTACCGCAGGCAGACCGGCCGCGCGCAGTGGTGGCCGACGCGCACGGCGATGCCCTGCTCGTCCAGCACCTGGCCCACGTCGTGCGGGTGGATGTCGCCCAGCGTGAACGAGATCGCCGCGCCGCGGTCGACGGCCGTGCGCGGGCCGATGATCCGCAGGTCCGGGACCTCGAGCAGCCGCTCGATCGCGTACTCGGTGATGGCGTGCTCGTGGGCGGCGATCCGCTCCATGCCGATGCCGGTCAGGTAGTCGACGGCCGCGCCCAGCCCGACCGCCTGGGCGATCGGCGGGGTGCCGGCCTCGAACTTGTGCGGCGCCGGGGCGTAGGTGGACGAGCCCATGGTGACGGTCTCGATCATCTCGCCGCCACCGAGGAACGGCGGGAGGTCCTCCAGCAGCTCCTGGCGGCCCCAGAGCACGCCGATGCCGGTCGGCGCCAGCATCTTGTGGCCGGTGAAGGCGACGAAGTCGGCCTCCAGCGCCTGGACGTCCAGCACCATGTGCGGCGCGGCCTGCGAGGCGTCGATCACGACCAGCGCGCCGACCGACTGGGCCTTGCGCACGATCGCCTCGACCGGGTTGACCGTGCCGAGCAGGTTGGAGACCAGGGTGAAGGAGACCACCTTGGTCTTCTCGGTGATCAGCTCGTCGATGTTCGACAGGTCGAGCCGGCCCTCGTCGGTCAGCCCGAACCACTTCAGCTTCGCGCCGGTGCGCTGCGAGAGCAGCTGCCACGGGACGATGTTGGAGTGGTGCTCCATCTCCGTGATGACGATCTCGGACTCGGCGTCCACCCGGTACGGCTCGTCCGCCCAGGTCAGCATGTTGGCGACCAGGTTGAGCGACTCGGAGGCGTTCTTGGTGAACACCACCTCGTTGCGGCTCGGCGCGTTGACGAACGCCGCGACCTTGTCCCGGGCGCCCTCGTACAGCGCCGTGGCCTCCTCGGCGAGCACGTGCACGCCGCGGTGGACGTTGGCGTTGTGCCGCTCGTAGTAGGCGTTCAGGGCGTCGAGCACCTGACGGGGCTTCTGCGAGGTGGCCGCGTTGTCCAGGTAGACCAGCGGCTTGCCGTCGTGCAGCAGCCGCTGCAGGACCGGGAAGTCCTTGCGGATCGCGTCGGTGTCGAGCAGGCCGGGCAGGACCGCCGACTCGTGCGTGGATGTCACTCGGACGCGCCACCCTTCACATAGGCCTCGTAGCCCTCCGCCTCCAGCTTGTCGGCCAGCTCGGCGCCGCCGGACTCGACGATGCGGCCGCCCGCGAAGACGTGGACGTGGTCGGGCTTGATGTACCGCAGGATGCGGGTGTAGTGGGTGACCAGGAGGGTGCCCACCTCCCCGGTGGAACGGACCCGGTTGATGCCCTCGGAGACGACCCGCAGCGCGTCGACGTCCAGGCCGGAGTCGGTCTCGTCGAGGATCGCGATCTTCGGCTTGAGCAGCTCCAGCTGGAGGATCTCGTGGCGCTTCTTCTCACCGCCGGAGAAGCCCTCGTTGACGTTGCGCTCGGCGAACGCCGGGTCCATCTGCAGACCGGCCATCGCCTCCTTGACCTCCTTGACCCACAGCCGCAGCTTGGGGGCCTCGCCGCGGACGGCGGTGGCGGCGGTGCGCAGGAAGTTGGAGACCGAGACGCCGGGGACCTCGACCGGGTACTGCATGGCCAGGAAGACGCCGGCCCGGGCACGCTCGTCGACGGACATCTCCAGGACGTCCTCGCCGTCCAGCAGCACCGAGCCGCCGGTGACGGTGTACTTGGGGTGGCCGGCCAGGGAGTAGGCCAGGGTGGACTTGCCGGAGCCGTTCGGACCCATGATGGCGTGGGTCTCGCCCTGCTTCACGGTCAGGTCGACGCCCTTCAGGATCTCCCGGGGACCGTTCTCGGCCTCGACGGAGACGTGCAGGTCGCGGATTTCAAGGGTAGCCATGTGTACTCAGGACTCCTGGTTGACGGAGACGAGCACATCGTCCCCTTCGATCTTTACGGGGTAGACAGCGACCGGCCGGGTGGCGGGCAGGCCGGAGGGCTTGCCGGTGCGCAGGTCGAAGCTGGAGCCGTGCAGCCAGCACTCGATCATGCAGTCCTCGACCTCGCCCTCGGAGAGCGAGACGTTCGCGTGCGAGCAGATGTCGTTGACCGCGAACACCCCCTCGTCGGTGCGGACGACGGCGACCGGTACGCCGTTGAGGTCGACGCGCTTGGGCACGTCCTCAGCCAGTTCGCTCAGCGCACAGGCGCGAAGGAAGCTCATGGGTGTCAGACCGCCGCTTCCAGCTCGGCCTCGATCTTCTCCATGAGGTGGTCCTGGATCTCGGCGACACCGATCTGCTGGACCAGCTCGGCGAAGAAGCCGCGCACCACCAGGCGGCGGGCCTCGTCGGCCGGGATGCCGCGGGCCTGCAGGTAGAAGAGCTGCTCGTCGTCGAAGCGGCCGGTGGCGGAGGCGTGACCGGCGCCGACGATCTCGCCGGTCTCGATCTCCAGGTTCGGCACCGAGTCGACCCGGGCGCCGTCGGTGAGCACCAGGTTGCGGTTGAGCTCGTAGGTGTCGGTGCCCTCGGCGGCGGCGCGGATCAGCACGTCGCCGATCCACACCGCGTGCGCGTCCTGGCCCTGCAGCGCGCCCTTGTAGACGACGTTGGAGCGGCAGTGCGGGGTGTCGTGGTCGATGACCAGACGGTGCTCGAGGTGCTGGCCGGCGTCGGCGAAGTAGAGGCCGAACAGCTCGGCCTCGCCACCGGGAGCGGCGTAGTTGACCCGCGGGTGGATCCGCACCACGTCGCCGCCGAAGGTGACGACGACGGACTTCAGCGAGGCGTCGCGGCCGACCAGCGCGGTCTGCTGGGCGACGTGCACGGCGTCGCGCTCCCAGTCCTGGACCGAGACGAAGGTCAGCTTGGCGCCGTCGCCGACCAGCAGCTCGACGTTGGCCGCGCGGGTGCCGGTGCCGGTGTGGTTGATCACCACGACCGCCTCGGCGAACGGCTTGACGTCGACGACCACGTGCGCGAAGCGGGTGCCGCCCTCGCCGTGGACGTCGATCCGCACCGGCTCGGTGAGCACCGTCTCCTTGGGGACGGTGACCACGAGCGCCTGCTCGAAGGCGCTGAACGCCTGCGCGGCGACCCGGTCGACCGGCTTGCCGGCCTTGCCGAGACGGGCGTCGTCACGGCCGACGGTCTCGGCGGTGACCCCCTCGGGCAGGCTCAGCTCGACCTTGTCCTCGCCCTTGTCGGCGGTGGCGGCGGTGCCGTCGTGCAGGCCGCCGAGGCGGTGCAGCGGGGTGAACCGCCAGTCCTCCTCGCGGCCGGTGGGCACCGGGAAGTCCGCGACGTCGAAGGACGGCGCGACCGCGACGCGCGCGTCGATCGGCTGGCGGACACTGTCCCGACCGGTGCCGGGCCCGGCGAGCTGGGCGCCGGCACCGGCGGTGCCGACCTCGATCGAACCGGCGGTGGTGGAGCCGGAGTTGTTCTGGACGTCAGCCATGGCTGTTCGTTGTGCTCTCTTCCTCAAAAAAGTGTCGATGGACGGCGGGCGGCCGGCGGGTCAGCCGACGGAGCCCTCCATCTGCAGCTCGATCAGCCGGTTCAGCTCCAGCGCGTACTCCATCGGGAGCTCGCGCGCGATCGGCTCGACGAAGCCGCGGACGATCATCGCCATGGCCTCGAACTCGGTCATGCCGCGGCTCATCAGGTAGAAGAGCTGGTCCTCGCTGACCTTGGAGACGGTCGCCTCGTGGCCCATGGACACGTCGTCCTCGCGGACGTCCACGTAGGGGTAGGTGTCCGAGCGGGAGATCGTGTCGACCAGCAGCGCGTCGCAGAGCACGTTGGACTTGGCGCCCTTGGAGCCCTCGCCGATCTCGATCAGACCCCGGTAGGAGGTCCGGCCGCCGCCGCGCGCCACCGACTTGGAGACGATGTTGGAGGAGGTGTTCGGCGCCATGTGGACCATCTTGGCGCCGGCGTCCTGGTGCTGGCCCTCGCCCGCGAAGGCGATCGACAGGGTCTCGCCCTTGGCGTGCTCGCCCATCAGGTAGACGGCCGGGTACTTCATGGTGACCTTGGAGCCGATGTTGCCGTCGACCCACTCCATGGTCGCGCCCTCGTACGCCACGGCGCGCTTGGTGACCAGGTTGTAGACGTTGTTCGACCAGTTCTGGATGGTCGTGTAGCGGCAGCGGCCGCCCTTCTTGACGATGATCTCCACGACCGCGGAGTGCAGCGAGTCGGAGGAGTAGATCGGGGCGGTGCAGCCCTCGACGTAGTGGACGTAGGCGTCCTCGTCGACGATGATCAGCGTCCGCTCGAACTGGCCCATGTTCTCGGTGTTGATCCGGAAGTAGGCCTGGAGCGGGATGTCGACGTGGACACCCTTCGGCACGTAGATGAAGGAGCCGCCGGACCACACGGCCGTGTTCAGCGCGGCGAACTTGTTGTCGCCGACCGGGATGACGGTGCCGAAGTACTCCTGGAAGATCTCCGGGTGCTCGCGCAGCGCGGTGTCGGTGTCCAGGAAGATGACGCCCTGCTCCTCCAGGTCCTCGCGGATCTGGTGGTAGACGACCTCGGACTCGTACTGGGCGGCGACACCGGCGACCAGGCGCTGCTTCTCCGCCTCCGGGATGCCGAGCTTGTCGTAGGTGGCCTTGATGTCCGCGGGCAGGTCCTCCCACGACTCGGCCTGCTTCTCGGTGGAGCGGACGAAGTACTTGATGTTGTCGAAGTCGATGCCGGAGAGGTCGGAGCCCCAGGTCGGCATGGGCTTCTTGCCGAACAGCTTCAGGCCCTTGAGGCGCAGGTTCAGCATCCACTCGGACTCGTTCTTCTTCGCCGAGATGTCGCGGACCACGTCCTCGCTGAGCCCGCGCTTGGCCTCGGCGCCGGCCACGTCCGGGTCGGCCCAGCCGTACTCGTAGTTGCCCAGGCCCTCGAGCTCGGGGTGCGAAACGGTGTCAGTCATGCGAGCTTCCTAACGCGCGGACGCTGAATCTTCGGTGGACGTACCGGCAGTCGGCGCGGCATCGGTGTCCCGGCCCGCGGCGGTGCGCAGGGCGGGCGACGATGCGGCACCGGGTGCCGGCACATAGGTCGTGCAGACCCCGTCGCCGTGGGCGATGGTGGCCAGTCGTTGCACATGGGTGCCCAGCAACTGGGAGAAGACCTCGGTCTCCGCCTCGCAGAGCTGCGGGAACTGCTCGGCGATGTGCGCGACCGGGCAGTGGTGCTGGCAGAGCTGGGCGCCCGCCGGGGCCTGGGCCGCGGCAGACGGGACCCGCCGCACCGTGGCAGCGTACCCGTCGGCACTGAGCGCCTGGGCCAGTGCCTCGGTACGCTCGCCCGCTCCGGCGGAGCTGAGCGCCTCGACGTACTTCTCCGCCTGCCGGCCGAACCGGGCCCGGGCGAAGGCGGCGACCGCCTCCTCCCCGGCCTTGCCGCCGCCGACCGCGTCGGAGATCCAGCGCAGGGCGTCGGCGGCGAGCTGGTCGTACGCCTGGTAGAAGGCGTCGCGACCACCGTCGGTCAGGGCGAAGACCTTGGCCGGACGGCCCCGGCCGCGACTGCCGTAGACCCGCTGCTCGCGGGACTCGACCAGGCCGGCGGCGGTCAGGCCGTCCAGGTGACGGCGGACGGCGGCGGTCGTGAGGCCGAGCCGGCTCGCCAGGTCGGCGGCGGAGGAGGGGCCGTGGTCCAGGATCGACCGGGCGACCCGGTCCCGGGTGGCCCGATGGCCCTCCAGCAGCACCTCTGCCGCCGTCGCGGGCACGGCGCAGCCGGGGGCCGACTCGGCCTCCTGCTGCGTGGAGTGCTCGCGCATGTTTTTCACAACACCAGTGTTGCGTAATTACTTCCGGCAGGACAAGCCGTGACCCAGGCCTCACCCGTGGCATCTGTCACGCAGGTTAGCCTTACCTGACCTGCGGAAATGATCACCAAACCCGGTGTCGGGGCCATCCGTTGGCCCCTCTTAGACTCACAGGCATGCAATCCGAACCCGCGGTCCAGATCACCGGGCTGGTCAAGCGCTACGGCGAGAAGACCGCGGTGGACGGTCTCGACCTGCGTATTTCCCGCGGCACCGTCACCGCCGTGCTCGGCCCGAACGGCGCCGGCAAGACCACCACCGTCGAGACCTGCGAGGGCTACCGCCGCCCCGACGCCGGCACCGTCCGGGTGCTCGGCCTCGACCCGGTCGCGCAGAACGCCGAGCTGCGCCCCCGGATCGGCGTGATGCTGCAGTCCGGCGGCGTGTACGCGGGCGCCCGCGCCGTCGAGATGCTCCGGCACACCGCGAAGCTGCACGCCCACCCGCTGGACGTCGACGCGCTGGTCGAACGGCTCGGCCTGGGCTCCTGCGGCCGCACCACCTACCGCCGGCTCTCCGGCGGCCAGCAGCAGCGGCTCGCCCTGGCGATGGCCGTGGTCGGCCGCCCCGAGCTGGTCTTCCTGGACGAGCCCACCGCGGGCCTCGACCCGCAGGCCCGCCGCGCCACCTGGGAGCTGGTCCGCGACCTGCGCCGGGACGGCGTCACCGTGGTCGTCACCACCCACCACATGGACGAGGCCGAGCAGCTCGCCGACCGGGTCGCGATCGTCGACCGGGGCCGGGTGATCGCCGGCGGCACCCCGGAGGAGCTGTGCCGCGGCGGCGCCGAGTCGAGCGTGCGCTTCGACGGCCCGCCCGGGCTCGACCTCACCACCCTGCTCAAGGAACTGCCCGAGGGCGCCACCGCCGCCGAGCCCACTCCCGGGAGCTACCGCATCGAGGCGCCGGTCGACCCGCAGCTGCTGGCCGCCGTCACCGCCTGGTGCGCGGCCACCGGCATCCTCCCGGAGCGGCTCGCGGTGCAGCGCCGCAGCCTCGAAGACGTCTTCCTCGACCTGACCGGACGGGACCTGCGCTCGTGACCGACTACTCCCCCCGTCCCGGAGCGGCGCCGGTCGGCCGGATGCTGCTCGCCCAGACGGCGTTCGAGACCCGGATGCTGCTGCGCAACGGCGAGCAGCTGCTGCTCACCGTGGTCATCCCGACGGTGCTGCTGGTGCTCTTCTCCGCGGTGGACATCGTCGCCGTCGAGGGGCCCGGCAAGCGGGTCGACTTCCTCGCGCCGGGACTGCTCGCGCTCGCCGTGATGTCGACGGCCTTCACCGGGCAGGCCATCGCCACCGGCTTCGAGCGCCGCTACGGCGTGCTGAAGCGGCTGGGCGCCAGCCCGCTGCCGCGCTGGGCGCTGCTGACCGCCAAGACCGGCTGCGTCCTGGTCACCGAGGCGCTCCAGGTGGCCCTGCTGTCGGTGATCGCGCTGGCCCTCGGCTGGTCGCCGCAGGGCAGCCCGCTCACCGTGGCCGCCCTGCTCGTGCTCGGCACCGCCGCCTTCTCCGGGCTCGGCCTGCTGATGGCCGGCACGCTCAAGGCGGAGGCGACGCTGGCGGCCGCCAACCTGGTCTTCGTCCTGCTGCTGCTCGCGGGCGGGGTGGTCGTGCCGCTGTCGAAGTTCCCGGCGGCGGCGCAGTCCGTGCTGGAGCTGCTGCCGATCGCCGCGCTGTCGGACGGTCTGCGCTCGGTGCTCCAGAGCGGCGCGGGGGTCCCGTGGGCCGACCTCGGCCTGCTGGGCGGCTGGGCCGTCCTCGGCCTCGCCGCCGCCGCGCGCTTCTTCCGCTGGGAGTAGACCCCGCTCGACCGCGTGACACGACGGCCCCCCGGTTCTCCGGAACCGGGGGGCCGTCGCCGTTCGCCGTGCGGCCGGGCCGGATGCGCCGGCCCGGATGCGCCGACCCGGGCCGGGCCGGATGTGCCGACCCTCCGACAGAACGGACCCCGTCCAACGGTTCCACCGACGGGTCAGCGGTCCCAGGGCGGAGCGCTCCGGCTGGTGCCGTGGTCCCGGGACACAACCAGGACCAGTGCCCCGTGCTCGAACTCCCGCCAATTCCTAACGTGGGAGCACGCGTTGAGCGCCCGACCGGGACACCGGACGGCGCCCGCGCGGCCCGGGCCGGGCACCCCGGCCCGTCTGTCGGGACGGCGCAGCACTGGAGGATCCCAGATGAGTTGGAACCGCTTCACACTCTCGTCGGCCGGCAGCGCGGCGCAGTCCAGCGCGCTCGCGGCCGTCTCCCGCATCCCGGGCAGCATGGAAGTCTGGTGGGTCGGCGGCAACGGCTCCGTCCAGGGCGCGTACTGGTACGACGGCGCACCGTGGACCCGCTACGAGATCGCGCCCGCCGGGAGCGCCTCCACCAACGGCGGCATCACCGCCGTCTCCCGCATCCCCGGCAGCATGGAACTCTGGTTCACCGGAGCCAACGGCTCCGTCCAGGGCGCGTACTGGTACGACGGCACACCCTGGAACCGCTACGAGATCGCCCCCGCCGGGAGCGCCTCCACCAACGGCGGCATCACCGCCGTCTCC
>NZ_JBIVGI010000007.1:178169-178457 GCF_044748625.1 Kitasatospora sp. NPDC089913
GCCCCCGCCGGGAGCGCCTCCACCAACGGCGGCATCACCGCCGTCTCCCGCATCCCCGGCAGCATGGAACTCTGGTTCACCGGAGCCAACGGCTCCATTCAGGGCGCGTACTGGTACGACGGCACACCCTGGAACCGCTACGAGATCGCCCCCGCCGGGAGCGCCTCCACCAACGGCGGCATCACCGCCGTCTCCCGCATCCCCGGCAGCATGGAACTCTGGTGGATCGGAGCCAACGGCTCCATTCAGGGCGCGTACTGGTACGACGGCGCACCCTGGACCCGCTAC
>NZ_JBIVGI010000007.1:178552-368599 GCF_044748625.1 Kitasatospora sp. NPDC089913
CTACGAGATCGCCCCCGCCGGAAACGCCTCCACCAACGGCGGCATCACCGCCGTCTCCCGCATCCCCGGCAGCATGGAACTCTGGTGGATCGGCGGCAACGGCTCCGTCCAGGGCGCCTACTGGTACGACGGCACACCCTGGACCCGCTACGAGATCGCCCCCGCCGGAAACGCCTCCACCAACGGCGGCATCACCGCCGTCTCCCGCATCCCCGGCAGCATGGAACTCTGGTGGATCGGCGGTGACAGCTCGGTCCAGGACAGCTTCTGGTACGACACCTCGAGCAAGAACTTCGACCAGAACGTCACCACCGACATCGCCATCGGAGGCGCGGCGCACGTCGTGATGCGGCAGGACGGCTTCTTCTCGTTCAGCACCCACGCGCACGACAGCGGCTTCGACAACATCGACTACACGATCACCGCCGCCGTGATGACGCCGGACGGGACCGTGTTCACCTTCCAGCACTCCGGCCACACGGAGGGGACCGTCGCCGGTCTGCCCTTCGGCACCCCGGACCGCAACGACGACTTCACGTTCACCGGCAACAATCCGAAGATCACCGAGAAGTGGGACGGCATCCTCGCCGGCACCTTCAAGGCCGACCTGGACGCGACGGACACTCTCGCGGCGGGCGTCGCGGGCGCTCTCGGCGACCTCGTGCAGGCGATCGTGTCCGCGGCGGGGAAGGCGGCGGCGCAGGCGGTCGTCAAGCTGGTGTCCTGACCGTCACGCCCGGCGCATCCCGCACCGCCCGCCCATGACGGCGGCCCCTCGCTCGGGTGAGCGGGGGCCGCCGTGAGCCGCCCGGTGCGGGACGCGCCGGGCCTCAGCCCTGCGCTGCGCCTCGGCCCTGCGCCGCGCCTCAGCCCTGGTCGCCGCCGCGGCGGCGGCGGGCGAGCAGGACGAGCGCGCCGCCGAGGAGCACGACACCACCGCCGACTGCCGCGATGACCGGGGTGGCGTCGCTGCTACCGGTCGCGGCCAGCGCCGGGCCGGCCGGGGTCGGCGCGGACGTCACGGGCGGGACGGGCGCGGCGGTCGACGGGGTGGACGTGGGCGTCGACGACCGGCTCGGCGTCACGGTCGGGGTGACCGGGGGCGGGGTCGGCGTCACCGTGGCGGTGGGCGACGTCGTCGGCGTCACCGTCGCGGTGGGCGACGGGGTGGGGGTCTGCGTCGCCGTGGGGGTCGGCGTCGGCGTCGGGGTGACGGTCTGGCTGGGAGTCGGGGTGGGCGTCGGGGTCGCGCAGACCTCGATCGTCTTCGTCTCCGTCTTGTTCCAGTCGCCGTTTTTCGGGTCCTCGGTGGTGGTCACCACGAACGTCGCCTTGATCGGCGCACTGTGGGCCTTCACCGGGAAGGTCTGCTTGAAGCTCTTGCCGAACTCCTTCTGGTCCAGCAGCTTCTCGCCGTCGACGGTCAGGCTGACGGCGTTCTTGACGCCCGCCTTGTCGCTGTAGTTGGCGAGGTCGATCACGATCTTGTCGCAGGTGACCTGCCAGGTCGGGACGTGGGCCGAGGCACTGGTCGCCAGCGCCACCGGCAGCAGGACGGCCGCCACGGCCGTTCCCGCGATCGCCGCACTGCCGATGCCTATCTGCCGCCGCTGTCGCGCCATTTCGTAGTTCCCTCCGAACGGTCTTGTGCAGCAGGCGCATTGAGTGGAACAGCGGTGGGCCCGCTACGACTGTCCGGGGGACTCTACCGGCAGCCCCCTACCGCTCCACACCCCACTGCACGTCCGGATTTCGACTTTCCGGTGACATTCGGATGTGCTTCGGCGGCCTCGCGGGCCCGTCAGCTCGGGCAACACGGCTGCGGACGACCCGAATGGACACGGTCAGGGTGGCCGAAAGACTGCACCCCTGGTGATCATTTTCGATCACCAGGGGTGCCTGAAGGAGCAAAACGGGTCATGCTCCTTCAACCGGTACGGAGCGGTCCGTCACGGGTCAGACCCGGCCGGCCGCCTTGCGCCGACGCGCGACCAGGACCAGCGCGCCACCGGCGGCGAGGGCCAGGCCACCGGCGATCGTCAGCGGCACGACCGGACCGGAGCCGGTGTGGGCGAGGCCGCCCTCGGTGACGGCCCCGGCCGACGGGCTCGCCGAGGCGCCCGGCACGGCCGCCGAGGCGGACCCGCTCGCGGACGGGCTCGCCGACGCGCTCGCGGACGGCCTCGCGGTGGCCGGAACGGACGGGCTGCCCGAGGCGCCCGGGGTCACCGTGGGCACCGGGGTGCCGGTCGCGCCGGGGGTGGTCGGCGGCGTGCTCGGGGTCCCGGTGGAGCCCGGCGTGCTCGGGGTGACGCTCGCCGACGGCGTACCGGTCGGCGGCACCACCGGCGGCGTGGTGGCGGGCGGAGTGGTCGGCGGCGTGGTCGGGGGCGTGGTGGGCGGCGTGGTCGGCAGGCAGCCGGTGAAGGGGTAGTGGTGCGTCTCCGCACCGCCCTTGCCGGTCAGCGACTTGACGATGACCGAGCCGTTCACCGGGGCCGCCGAGCCGAGGTCGAACGCGGCGTTCGGCGCCAGCACGGTGCCGGACCAGGCGGCCTGGCTGCTCTTGACCACCTTGGTGGCGGTCGGGAAGTTCCAGAGCAGCTTGGAACGGACCGCACCGCCGTGCGCGCTCTGCAGCTTGTCGTCCAGGACGTAGGCCTTCTTGCCCTCGTCCCAGAGGTGGAAACCGGTGGTCCGCGCGGCCGCCATGTCGTAGGAGTCGCCGGTGACGGTGACCACGGTGACCGAGCCGGCCGGCACCTTCACGAAGATGTCGGTGGCGCCCTGGAGGGCGGCGGCCGAGACCGTGAAGCTGTTGAAGGCGGCGTCGCCGCTGGTGAGGTGGAGCTCCTTGCCCTTGGCCTCGACCTTGGCGCCAGCGGTCTGCGGAGTACCGGCCAGGGCGGTGGAAACGGCGCGCACCCGGGCGAACTCGGCGGCGAAGTCGATCGGCGACCTGCCCTGGGCGACCGTGCCCTGGTGGGCCTGGACCACGGCGCCCTCGGCCTTCGAGCCGTAGACGCCGTTGCCCTTCATCACCTGGGTGTTGTTGCCGGTGAGCTTGCCGGCGACGACCAGGGCGTTGCCGCCCGGAAGCGCCTTCACCTGCTCGGGGGTCAGCTCCTGGCCGACCGAGAAGCCGCCGGTGAAGTCGGCGTTGCCGCCGACCGCCACCGCGCCCTCGGCGTCCGGCGTGTGGGTGTCGTCGCCCTCGACGAACTCCCCGTAGAGGTTGGCGACCCCGAGGCTCAGGCACTGGCCCGGCTCGGCGACGGCGTGGGCGGCGGCCGGGGCGACGAGCCCGGCCAGAACGAACGAGCCGCCGAGCGCGAGCGCGGCGGCGGGAACGGATATGCGCATGTGCAGGATCTCCGCTTGTGTGCGGGGGTGTGGGAGGGGTCCGGAAAAAGGTATGGACCAAACCGCACTCTTTCGGCCAGACCGGCAATTGGTCAAGACCACTGACCCCCTTGACCGAATGGTCCCTTTTGACCCGTCATGCCCATGGTGGTTTTACCGCCAAGTCGACATCGAAGCCCCCGCGGCCTCCGCCCGCCCCCGCCCCAAGATCGGCTGTAAGGCCGCATACCATGGACGCCGTGCCTAACACCACCCCCTTCTCCCTGCTCGCCGAGCGCTGGCAGCCCTCCGCCGCCGTGGTCAAGCGCGCCGCGTTCGCCGCGCTGGTGATGAGCGTGGTGATCGTCGTCACCGGCGGTGCCGTCCGCCTCACCGCCTCCGGCCTCGGCTGCACCACCTGGCCGCGCTGCACCGACGAGAGCCTCACCCCGACCGCCGAGATGGGCTTCCACGGCGTCGTGGAGTTCACCAACCGGATGCTCACCTACGTGCTGAGCGCCGCCGTCGGCTGGGCGATCCTCGCCGCGCGCTGCGCCCGGCCCCGGCGGCGCGGCCTGACCAAGCTCGGCTGGGCCCAGTTCTGGCTGGTGATGAGCAACGCCGTGCTCGGCGGCATCACCGTGCTGACCGGCCTCAACCCCTACACGGTGGCACTGCACCTGATCGCGGCGATGGCCCTGGTCTGGGTGGCGACCCTGATGTGGGAGCGCTCCAAGGAGGGCGACGGTCCGGCCCGGCCGCTGGTGGCCGAGCCGATCAAGCGGCTCGCCCAGGTCCTGGTCGGCGTGATCGGCCTGCTGGTGGCCGCCGGCACCTTGGTCACCGGCGCCGGCCACCACCCCGGCACGCCCAAGGACAACAAGATGGTCCCGCGGATCCCGCTGGACTACGACCGGCTCGCCCAGGCCCACGCCGACCTGGCCTTCCTCTCGATCGGCCTCTCGATCGCGGTGGTCTTCGTGTTCGTGGCCGTGAAGGCCCCGCCGGCCGCCCGGGCCCGGTCCCGCGAGCTGCTGATCGGCCTGCTGCTCCAGGGCGTGATCGGCTTCGTCCAGTACTTCACCGACGTCCCGGAGCTGCTGGTCGGCCTGCACATGCTGGGCGCCACCCTGATCTGGATCGCCGCCCTGCGGATCCCGCTCGCCCTGCGCACCCGCGAGGACGCCCCAGCGACCGCCGACGCCCCCGCACCCCGCACCCCCCAGGCCGCGGCCGCCTGACCCCGCGCGGACATGCCGAAGGGCCCCGGTCTCACGGAGACCGGGGCCCTTCCTCGTGCGCCGGGGCGGGGTCAGCCGCCGATCTGGATGCCGGCCATCCGCTTCCACTCGTACGCGCCGGTGCGCACCTTCAGACCGAGTTCGCCCTCGAAGTTCTCGTGCAGGGTGACCCCGGCCAGCTCGGCGGCCCGGCGGCCGACCGCGTAGCTGGGCGCGACCTGGTCGCCCCAGGCGCCGTCGGCGCCGACCACGACGATCCGGGTGGCGACCGCGCCGACGTACTCGACGACACCGTCGGCGCTGCCGCCGTGCGCCGCGGCGAAGGCGGTCAGGTTCTTGGCGATGCGCTTGGCGCGGCGCTCGGCACGGGCGTCCGGCGCGGCGGGGGTGGCGGTCTCTGCGCTGCTCATGCCCGCATGCTACCGAGCGGTAGTAGAGCTGGCGACGGGAGCGCCGTGTGCACCGGGCCACATACTGGTGGGGTGACCTTCGACGGCTGGCCGGCCGAGGCGCTCGACTTCTACGAGCACCTCGAGGCCGACAACTCCAAGACCTTCTGGCAGTCCCACAAGGACCGGTACGAGCAGGCCGTGCGGGAGCCGATGGAACGGCTGCTGGACGAGCTCGAGCCCGAGTTCGGGCCGGGAAAGATCTTCCGCCCCAACCGCGACGTGCGGTTCAGCGCGGACAAGTCCCCGTACAAGACGCACATCGGCGCCCACCTGGCGGCCGGCGGCTACGTCCAGCTCTCCGCCGACGGCCTGGCCTGCGGCAACGGGCTGTACCGGCTCGCCCCCGACCAGCTGGACCGCTACCGGAGCGCGGTCGCCGAGGACGTCTCCGGCGCCGAGCTGGAGCGGGTGGCCGACCGGGTCCGCCGGGCCGGGCCGGAGGTGGTCGGCCGGGACTCCCTGAAGTCCGCCCCGCGCGGCTACCCCAAGGACCACCCCCGGATCGGGCTGCTCCGCCACAAGGGGCTGATCGCCTGGCAGGAGTGGGCTCCCGAACCCTGGCTGGGCACCCGCGCCGCGTACGAGCGGATCACCGGGTTCCTGCGCGCCTCGCAGCCGCTCAAGGACTGGCTGGACGGCCACGTCGGCCCCTCCGAGCTGCCCGACCGCTAGCCCGTCGGCACCGCCGCGACGCCCGCCCGCCGCACCACCCGCCCGCCGCGCCGCCCGCCGGCCCGGCCGGCACCGCCAGGAACGCGAAGGGCCCCGGTCGACTCGACCGGGGCCCTTCCTCACGCCTGCGTCACCGCGTCACTTCACGAACGGGTCCACCGCGATCACCACGAACAGCAGCGTCAGATAGGTGATCGACCAGTGGAACAGCCGCATCTCCTTCAGCTTGGCGCCGACCACACCGGCCTTCGCCCGCCCGTACAGCGCGTGCGCCTCCTTCAGCCAGAAGGCGCCCAGCACCACCGCGGCGGCCGGGTACAGCCAGCTGGTGTCGGCCAGCGGCCACAGCAGCAGCGAGACCGCCACCATCACCCAGGAATAGGCGACGATCTGCTTGGCCACCGCCAGGTTGCCCTTGAGCACCGGCAGCATCGGCACCCCGGCCCGGGCGTAGTCCTCGCGGACCTTCATCGACAGCGGCCAGTAGTGCGGCGGCGTCCAGAAGAAGATCACCAGGAACAGCACCAGCGCCGACCAGGAGAGCGAGTTCGTGATCGCCGCCCAGCCGACGAAGACCGGCATGCAGCCGGCGATGCCGCCCCAGACGATGTTCTGCGCGGTGCGGCGCTTCAGCCCCAGCGTGTAGACGAACACATAGAAGAGGAGCGCGCCGAGCGCCAGCGCGGAGGACAGCCAGTTGACCAGGAGGCCCAGCCAGAGCGTCGACAGCACACCGAGCGCGATGCCGAACACCAGCGCCTCGCGCGGTGACACCATGCCGGTGACGATGGGCCGGCGCTCGGTGCGGGACATCACCGCGTCGATGTCCCGGTCGATGTACATGTTGAGGGCGTTGGCGCCGCCCGCCGAGAGGTAACCGCCGATGACCACCTCCAGCACCAGCAGGAGGTTCGGCACCCCGCGCTCCGCCAGGAACATCACCGGCACCGTGGTGATCAGCAGCAGCTCGATGATCCGCGGTTTGGTCAGTGCGACGAAGGCGCCGACACGGGCCCCGAACGGCCGGTGCGCAGGCGTCGCCCCGGTGACCCCGGCGGGACGGGATTCGACGGCGGTCACTAACACCCCAACTGAAGATGAATCCTCACAGGCGGCCACCGGAACGTTGTTCCCGAATCGTCCGCTCTGCGCGTACCACGCCACCTTAGACGCTCCATATCTCCCCACCGGCCCCGGGGTGCCCCGGCGGGGCGGAACGCACACCCCCGGGTGAACCCCCGCGGTCCCCACCAGGAACGTTGTCCGCGAAGCCGCTCCCGGGCCCGCCGGGACCACCGGTCCCCCGTCCCGCGCGCCGGAGAGGCGAACCGGACGGATCCGGGCGAGGGTGGACAAAGGGACCGGGCCCCCGGTCGCACGGTCGTCCACGAAATGTCCGGGGAATGACTGCCAACATGCCAGGGTTCTCCCACCACGGAGGGTGAGCCCCGGGCCGGACGGTAGGCTCGCCCACAGAAGCGGGATCTACCCTCCGTGACCGGCACCACCCAGCGTCCGGCCCCAGCGACGTGGCCGACCCGGTCCCTCACGGGGTCACTCTTCACAATGGAAGGAGCCCTGAGACAGGGTGAGCACGACGCCGAATGCATTCGAGTGGTCGGACCTCGACGACCGGACCGTCGACACGGCCCGGGTCCTGGCGATGGACGCGGTTCAGAAGGTCGGCAACGGACACCCGGGGACGGCCATGTCGCTGGCCCCCGCCGCCTACCTGATCTTCCAGCGCTTCCTGCGCCACGACCCGACCGACCCGGCCTGGGCCGGCCGTGACCGGTTCGTCCTCTCCCCCGGGCACACCAGCCTGACCCTCTACACCCAGCTCTACTTCTCCGGCTACGGCCTGGAGCTCGACGACCTCAAGGCCTTCCGGGTCGCCGGCAGCCGCACCCCCGGTCACCCGGAGCACGGCCACACCGCCGGCGTCGAGACCACCACCGGCCCGCTCGGCCAGGGCATCGCCAACGCCGTGGGCATGGCGATGGCGGCCCGCTTCGAGCGCGGCCTGTTCGACCCGGACGCCGCGGCCGGCGAGTCGCCGTTCGACCACACCGTCTGGGCCATCGTCTCCGACGGCGACCTGGAGGAGGGCATCTCCGCCGAGGCCTCCTCGCTCGCCGGCCACCAGAAGCTCGGCAACCTGGTCGCGCTCTACGACGACAACCACATCTCGATCGAGGGCGACACCGAGACGGCCTTCTCCGAGGACGTCCTCAAGCGCTACGAGGCGTACGGCTGGCACGTCCAGCGCGTCGCCCCGAAGTCGAACGGCGACATCGACGTCGCCGCGCTCGCCGACGCCCTCGCCGCCGCCAAGGCCGAGACCTCCCGCCCGTCGATGATCGCTATGCGCACGATCATCGCCTGGCCGGCCCCGGACGCCCAGAACACCGCCAAGGCGCACGGCTCCGCGCTCGGCGCCGCCGAGATCGCCGCCACCAAGAAGGTCCTGGGCTTCGACCCGGAGAAGACCTTCGAGGTCAGCGACCAGGTCATCGAGCACGCCCGGCTGGTCGTCAAGCGCGGCAAGGCCGCCCGCGGCGAGTGGGAGAAGTCCTTCGACGCCTGGCGCGCCGCCAACCCGCACCGCGCCGCCGAGTTCGAGCGCATCACGGCCGGCGAGCTGCCCGAGGGCTGGAAGAAGGCCGTCCCGGTCTTCGAGGCCGGCAAGGCCGTCGCCACCCGCAAGGCCAGCGGCGAGACCCTCAAGGCCCTCGGCCAGGTGATCCCGGAGCTGTGGGGCGGCTCGGCCGACCTCGCCGAGTCCAACCTCACCACCATCGACGAGGACAGCTCCTTCCTCCCCGAGGGCAACCCGCTGAAGTCCGCCAGCCCCTACGGCCGGACCATCCACTTCGGCATCCGCGAGCACGCCATGGGCTCCACCATGAACGGCATCGCGCTGCACGGGAAGACCCGCGTGTTCGGCGGCACCTTCCTGGTCTTCGCCGACTACATGCGCCCCGCCGTCCGCCTGGCCGCCCTGATGAAGCTGCCGGTCACCTACGTGTGGACGCACGACTCCATCGGCCTCGGCGAGGACGGCCCGACCCACCAGCCGGTCGAGCACCTGGCCTCGCTGCGCGCCATCCCGGGTCTGGCCATGGTCCGTCCGGCCGACGCCAACGAGACCGCCGTCGCCTGGCGCACCGTCCTGGAGCGCCAGACCACCCACCCCGGCCCGGTCGGCCTGGCCCTCACCCGCCAGAACGTCCCGACCTTCGACCGCACGGTGTACGGCTCCGCCGAGGGCACCGCGAAGGGCGGCTACATCCTGGCCGAGGCCTCCAGCGGCACCCCGCAGGTGATCCTGCTCGGCACCGGCTCCGAGGTCCAGCTGGCCGTCGACGCCCGCGAGGTGCTGGAGGCCGAGGGCATCGCCACCCGGGTCGTCTCGGTCCCGTCCTTCGAGTGGTTCCAGGAGCAGGACCAGGCCTACCGCGACAGCGTGCTGCCGCCGTCGGTCAAGGCCCGCGTCTCGGTCGAGGCCGGCATCGCCCAGGGCTGGCGCGAGCTGGTCGGCGACCACGGCCGGATCGTCTCGCTGGAGCACTTCGGCGCCTCCGCCGACTACCAGGTGCTGTTCGAGGAGTTCGGCATCACCGCCGAGCGCGTCGTGGCCGAGGCCCACAACGCGCTCCGCTCGCTCGAGGCCGTCAACCGCTAGCGGCCCCCGGGCCGGGGCGCCGACCGCACATCGGCGCCCCGGCCCGCCCCACACACCCCACAGCAGCAAAAGACGTAAGGACTGAAGCACCATGACCGACGCACTGAAGCGCCTCAGCGACGAAGGCGTGGCGATCTGGCTGGACGACCTCAGCCGCAAGCGGCTGAACAGCGGCAACCTCGCCGAGCTGGTGCAGCACAAGCACGTGGTGGGCGTGACCACCAACCCGACCATCTTCCAGAAGGCCATCGGCGGCGGCGACAGCTCCTACGACGGCCAGCTGAAGGACCTCGCCGTCCGCAAGGTCACCACGGACGAGGCCGTCCGCATGATCACCACCTCGGACGTCCGTGACGCCGCCGACGTGCTGCGCCCGGTCTACGACGCCTCCAACGGCCGCGACGGCCGGGTGTCGATCGAGGTCGACCCGCGGCTCGCCCACGAGACCGCCGCCACGGTGGCCGAGGCCAAGCAGCTGTGGTGGCTGGTCGACCGCCCGAACGTGTTCATCAAGATCCCCGCCACCAAGGCCGGTCTGCCCGCGATCGCCGAGGTCATCGGCAAGGGCATCAGCGTCAACGTCACGCTGATCTTCTCGCTGGAGCGCTACAAGGCCGTCATGGAGGCCTACCTGACCGGCCTGGAGGCCGCCAAGGCCAAGGGCCTGGACCTCTCCCAGATCGAGTCGGTCGCCTCCTTCTTCGTGTCCCGCGTGGACACCGAGATCGACAAGCGGCTGGAGAAGATCGGCGGCGACGCCAAGGACCTCCGCTCCAAGGCCGCGCTGGCCAACGCCCGCCTCGCCTACCAGGCGTACGAGGAGGTCTTCGGCAGCGTCGACGGCAAGAGCGCCGGCAGCGCCCGCTGGGCCGCCCTGGAGGCCGCCGGCGCCAAGCCGCAGCGTCCGCTCTGGGCCTCCACCGGCGTCAAGGACCCGGCCCTGCCGGACACCCTCTACGTCACCGAGCTGGTCGCCCCCGGCACCGTGAACACGATGCCCGAGGCCACCCTGGACGCCACCGACGACCACGGTGTGGTCACCGGCGGGACCATCGTCCCCAACTACGCCGACGCCAAGGCCGTGATGGACGCCATCGCCGCCGCGGGCGTCGACTACGACGACGTCGTCCAGGTGCTGGAGGACGAGGGCGTCGAGAAGTTCGAGCAGTCCTGGAACGAGCTGCTCGACACCGTCACCGCCTCGCTCGCCTCCTTCGCCGACGAGAAGTGACCCCCTGCGAACGGCGCACGAAAGCGGAGCCCATCAAGTGAGCACTGATTTCCCCGAGTTGACCCCGGTGCAGGACGCGGACGACCTCCCGTCGGCACCCGTCAACCCGCTTCGCGACCCCTCGGACCGGCGGCTCCCGCGCATCGCGGGGCCGTCCGGCCTGGTCATCTTCGGGGTCACCGGCGACCTCTCCCGCAAGAAGCTCATGCCGGCCATCTACGACCTGGCCAACCGCGGCCTGCTGCCGCCGGGCTTCTCGCTCGTCGGCTTCGCCCGCCGCGAGTGGGAGGACGAGGACTTCGCCAAGGAGGTCCACGACGCGGTCAAGGAGCACGCCCGCACCCCCTTCCGCGAGGAGGTCTGGCAGCAGCTCGCCAAGGGCATGCGTTTCGTCCAGGGCGACTTCGGCGACGACGAGGCCTTCGACAAGCTCCGCGAGACCATCGAGGAGCTGGACCAGGCCCAGGGCACCGGCGGCAACTTCGCCTTCTACCTGTCCGTGCCGCCGAAGTTCTTCCCGACCGTCGTCCAGCAGCTCAAGAAGCACGGGCTGGCCGACCCGCCGAGCGGATCCTGGCGCCGCGCCGTCATCGAGAAGCCCTTCGGCCACGACCTGGAGTCCGCCCAGGAGCTGAACCGGATCGTCCACGAGGTCTTCCCCCGGGACGAGGTCTTCCGGATCGACCACTACCTGGGCAAGGAGACCGTCCAGAACATCCTGGCGCTCCGCTTCGCCAACCAGATGTTCGAGCCGATCTGGAACCGGTCGTACGTCGACCACGTGCAGATCACCATGGCCGAGGACATCGGCATCGGCGGCCGGGCCGGCTACTACGACGGCATCGGCTCCGCCCGTGACGTCATCCAGAACCACCTGCTCCAGCTGATGGCGCTCACCGCCATCGAGGAGCCGGCGTCCTTCCACCCGAAGGCGCTGGTGGCCGAGAAGCTCAAGGTGCTCAGCGCCGTCAAGCTCCCGGCCGACCTGGGCGAGCACACCGTGCGCGCCCAGTACACGGCCGGCTGGCAGGGCGGCGAGGAGGTCGGCGGCTACCTCGACGAGGACGGCATCAACCCGGACTCCAAGACCGACACCTACGCGGCCATCAAGCTGGAGATCAACAACCGCCGCTGGGCCGGGGTGCCGTTCTACCTGCGCACCGGCAAGCGGCTGGGCCGCCGGGTCACCGAGATCGCGGTGGTCTTCCAGCGCGCCCCGTACCTGCCGTTCGACTCCTACGCGACCGAGGAGCTGGGGCAGAACGCCCTGGTCATCCGGGTGCAACCGGACGAGGGCGTCACCGTGCGGTTCGGCTCCAAGGTGCCGGGCACCTCCTTCGAGGTCCGGGACGTCACGATGGACTTCGCCTACGGCGAGTCCTTCACCGAGTCCTCCCCGGAGGCGTACGAGCGGCTCATCCTCGATGTGCTGCTCGGCGACGCCAACCTCTTCCCGCGCCACCAGGAGGTCGAGCTCTCCTGGCAGATCCTCGACCCGATCGAGAAGTACTGGGACGCCCACGGCAAGCCCGCGGAGTACGCGGCCGGCACCTGGGGCCCGGCCGAGGCGGACGAGATGCTCGCACGAGACGGCAGGAGCTGGCGCCGGCCATGAAGACCGACCTCACGGACACCACGTCCAGCAAGATCAACGCAGCGCTCATGGAGGCCCGCCGGGCCAGCGGCTCGACGGCCGCCGGCATGGTGCTCACCCTGGTGATCGTGACCGACGAGGGCAGCGCGTACGACGCCCTCAGGGCCGCCAACGACGCCTCCCGCGAGCACCCCTCGCGCACCCTGGCGGTCATCAAGCGTGCCGGGCGCTCGCCCCGGGCCCGCGCCGAGACCCGCCTGGACGCCGAGATCCTGGTCGGCTCCGACGCCGGCTCCGGCGAAACGGTCGTCCTGCGCATGCACGGCGAACTCGCCGCGCACGCCCAGTCGGTCGTCCTGCCGCTGCTGCTGCCGGACGCCCCGGTCGTGGTCTGGTGGCCGGAGAACGCGCCGCTGCACCCGGCGCAGGACCCGCTCGGCGCGCTCGCCCAGCGCCGGATCACCGACGCGGTCACCGCCGAGTCCCCGGTCGGCCAGCTCGCCCAGCGGGCCCAGAGCTACACCCCGGGCGACACCGACCTGGCCTGGACCCGGATCACCGGCTGGCGCTCGATGCTGGCCGCCGCGCTGGACCAGCGGCCGTCCACGATCACCTCCGCGGTGGTCGAGGGCGAGTCCTACAACCCCAGCGTGGAACTGCTCGGCCTGTGGCTGCACAACCGGCTGCACGTGCCCGTCGAGCGGGTCGTCACCAACGGCCCGGGCATCACCGCGGTGCACCTGCGCACCACGGACGGGGACATCACCCTGGACCGCCCGGACGGCCTGCTGGGCACCCTCTCGATGCCCCGCTCGCCGGACCGCCAGGTGGCGCTCAAGCGGCGCGAGACCTCGGAGCTGATCGCCGAGGAGCTGCGCCGGCTCGACCCGGACGACATCTACGCGGTGGCCGTCCGCACCCCGGTGGAGCGGCTCAAGGAGCCGGACACCACCGAGGCGGCGGCCGCGGCGAAGGCCGCCGGCGCGGCCGTCGAGCAGGCCGCCGAGGAGGCCGTGGCCGAGGAGACGGCCGCCGCCACCGCCCCGGAGGGCGGGGCCCGCAAGGGCGCCGCCAAGCGCGCCGCCAAGAAGGCGGGCGCATGACCGCGGCCACCCCGCAGCTGGTCGTCCACCGGGACAAGGAGCTGATGGCCCAGGCGGCCGCGGCCCGGCTGATCACCCGGATCGTGGACGCCCAGGCCGCCCGCGGCACCGCCTCGGTGGTGCTCACCGGCGGACGCAACGGCAACGCCCTGCTGGCCGCGATCGCCGCCTCCCCGGCGCGCGACGCGATCGACTGGGCGCGGCTGGACCTCTGGTGGGGCGACGAGCGCTTCCTGCCCTCCGCCGACCCGGAGCGCAACGCCGTCCAGGCCCGCGCCGAGCTGCTGGACGCCGTCCCGCTCGACCCGGCGCGGGTGCACGAGATGCCCGCCTCGGACGGCGTCGACGGCTCGGACGTGGACGCCGCGGCCGCCCGCTACGCGGAGGAGCTCGCGAAGGCGGCCGGCCCCGCCGACCGGCTCCGGGTGCCCGCCTTCGACGTGCTGCTGCTCGGCGTCGGCCCGGACACCCATGTCGCCTCGCTGTTCCCGGAGCACCCCGGGGTGCGGGAGACCGAGCTGACGGTGGTCGGCGTGCGCGGCGCGCCGAAGCCTCCGCCGACCCGGATCTCGCTCACCCTGCCGGCGATCCGGGCCGCCCGCGAGGTCTGGCTGCTGGCGGCCGGCGAGGACAAGGCGGACGCGGTCGCGCTGGCCCTGTCCGGCCCCGGCGAGCTCCAGGCACCCGCCTCCGGCGCGCACGGCACCGGCCGCACCCTGTGGCTGCTGGACCGCGCCGCCGCGGACCGGCTGCCGCCCCAGCTGTACCCCCCGGCCTCGGCCTGAGGCTCGGGAACACCGAAGGGCGCCACCCGTCACGGGTGGCGCCCTTCGGTGTTCGCCTGCTGCTCAGATCTCGCCGCGGAGCTTGGCCAGCGCCTCGGCGAGGATCGCCTCGCCGTCGGCGTCGGTGCGCCGCTCGCGGACGTAGGCCAGGTGGGTCTTGTACGGCTCGTTGCGGGAGGGCGCGGGCGGGTTGTGCTCGTCCTGCCCGGCCGGGAAGCCGCAGCGCGGGCAGTCCCAGGTGTCCGGGATGACCGCCTCGGCCGCGAAGCTCGGCCGGGTCTCGTGCTTGTTGGCACACCAGAAGGAGATCCGGTTGCGGGGGGCGGATTCGCCGCGCTCCGCCTCACCCATCGGGCCGGCTCCGACCCTGCTGCCACGGATGGCGTTGCCACTTGCCACGGTCTGACTCCCTGCGTGCTGGTGCGCCGACGCGCCGCGATGCGCGTCGGTGGCGAAAGTCGTCCTAGTGTAAGCAGGAGTTAAGGATGCGCCACCACCGGCTCCGCCCCGGACCCTTCCAGGATAGGCCGCGGGGCGACGGGGCGTCAGAGGTATGTCAGCTCTTGTACTTCAGGACCATGCTGAGCACGAACAGCGAGGCGAACCAGGCCAGACCGACCACGATCGTGATGCGGTCCAGGTTGCGCTCGGCGACCGCGGAGCCACCGCCGGTGGACATCGCGCCACCACCGAACATGTCCGACAGGCCGCCGCCCTTCCCCTTGTGCAGCAGCACCAGGAGGATCATCAGCAGGCTGAAGACGATCAGGGCAATCGAGAACCCGATAACCACGACGGGACCAACTCTCTCGTATCTTCGGCGAAGGGGCCGGACCACGTCGGGTGGTCCGGCCCCAAAGCCTACGTTGCTGCGGCGGCGTTAGCCTACTGCCTGCTCACGGTACCGCACGATCTTGACGAACTCCTCGGCGTCCAGCGAGGCACCGCCGACCAGGCCGCCGTCGATGTCCGGCTTGGCCATCAGGCCGGCCGCGCTCGACGACTTGACCGAACCGCCGTACAGCACCCGGACCTTGTCCGCGAGCTCGGCGGAGTACAGCTCGGCGATCCGGGCGCGGATCGCGGCGCAGACCTCCTGGGCGTCCTCGGGGGTCGCCACCTCGCCGGTGCCGATCGCCCAGACCGGCTCGTAGGCGACGACGACCGACTCGGCCTGGTCGGCCGGGACGTCCTTCAGGCCGCCGTCGAGCTGGGCCAGGGTGTACTCGACGTGGGTGCCGGCCTTGCGGATCTCCAGCGGCTCGCCGATGCACAGGATCGGGGTGATCCCGTTCCGGTAGGCGGCCTTGACCTTGGCGTTGACCAGCTCGTCGGTCTCGTTGTGGTACTCGCGGCGCTCGGAGTGGCCGATCACCGCGTAGGTGCACTTCAGCTTGGACAGCATCGGGCCGGAGATCTCGCCGGTGTAGGCGCCGCCGTCGTGCTGCGAGATGTCCTGCGAGCCGAACTTGATCTTCAGCTTGTCGCCGTCGACCAGGGTCTGCACCGACCGCAGGTCGGTGAACGGCACGAGGACGGCGACCTCGACCGCCTCGTAGTCCTTGTCGGCCAGCGCGAAGGCCAGCTTCTGGGTGTGCTGGATGGCCTCGAGGTGGTTGAGGTTCATCTTCCAGTTGCCCGCCATCAGCGGGAGACGCTCAGTCATGCGTGATTCAGCCTTCCAGTGCGGCGAGACCGGGGAGGGTCTTGCCCTCCAGGTACTCGAGGCTCGCGCCACCGCCGGTCGAGATGTGCCCGAACTTCGTCTCGTCGAAGCCCAGGATGCGGACGGCGGCGGCGGAGTCGCCGCCACCGACCACGGTGAACGCGTCGCTGTCGACCAGGGCCTGCGCGACCGCCCTGGTGCCCTCGGCGAAGGCCGGGTGCTCGAAGACGCCCACCGGGCCGTTCCAGAACACCGTCTTCGCGTCGGCCAGCTTCGCCGCGAACAGCTCCCGGGTCTTCGGGCCGATGTCGAGGCCCTCCTTGTCCGCCGGGATGCCGTCGGCGTCGACGACCTCGAAGTCCTCGACCGGAGCGTGCGTCTTCGTGTCCGGGAACTTCGCGGAGATCGCGACGTCCACCGGCAGCACGAACTCGACGCCGCTCTCCTCGCCGCGCTTCAGGTAGTCCAGCACCGTCGGGATCTGGTCCTCCTGCAGCAGCGAGATGCCGACCTCGTGGCCCTTGGCCTTGAGGAAGGTGTACGCCATGCCGCCGCCGATCAGGATGCGGTCGGCCTTGCCGAGCAGGTTGTCGATCACGCCGACCTTGTCCGAGACCTTGGAACCGCCGAGCACCACCACGTACGGGCGCTCGACCTCCTCGGTGAGGCGCTTGAGGACACCGACCTCGGTGGCGATCAGGTCGCCGACCGCGTGCGGCAGCAGGGCCGGCAGGTCGAACACCGACGCGTGCTTGCGGTGCACCGCGCCGAAGCCGTCGCCCACGTACAGGTCGGCCAGCGCGGCGAGCTGCTCGGCGAAGGCCTTGCGCTCGGCGTCGTCCTTGCTGGTCTCACCGGCGTTGAAGCGCAGGTTCTCGAGCAGCGTGACCTCGCCGTCGGCCAGGGCGGCGACGGTGGCCTTCGCGCTCTCGCCCACGGTGTCGGTCGCGAACGCGACCGGGCGGCCGAGGATCTCGCCGAGGCGGGCGGCCACCGGCGCGAGGGAGAACTGCGGGTCCGGCGCGCCCTTGGGACGGCCGAGGTGGGAGGCGACGACGACCTTCGCGCCGCGTTCGACGAGCTTGGCGATGGTCGGGGCGACGGCGCGGATCCGGCCGTCGTCGGTGATCGTGCCGTCGGAAAGCGGGACGTTCAGGTCCGCACGCACGAACACGCGCCTACCGGCGACGTCCAGATCTTCGATGGTCTTCACGGTCTTCGGTCTCCTGGCGAGATGGTGGAGCAGGGGACGGCACAACGCTGTGCCGTCCATGGGGAGTTGAGGGTGCGCAGACGGAGGGCCCGGTCGGCTTCGCACATGCCTTCCGGGCCCTCCCCCCTACTTCACGTCAGCTCCCGCTGCGTCAGAGCCCGGCACCGACGAGGGTGGTCAGGTTGACGAGGCGGTTCGAGTAGCCCCACTCGTTGTCGTACCAGCCGAAGACCTTGACCTGGTTGCCCTGGACCATGGTCATCAGCGAGTCGAAGATCGTGGAGAACGGCGAGTTCACGATGTCGGAGGAGACGATCGGGTCCTCGGTGTACTGCAGGATGCCCTTGAGGGTGGTCTCGGAGGCCTTCTGGAAAGCCTCGTTGACCTCCGCGACGGTGACGTCGCGCTCCAGGGTGACCACCAGGTCGGTGATCGAGCCGGTCGGGACCGGGACGCGCAGCGAGGTGCCGTCCAGCTTGCCCTTGAGCTCCGGGAGGACCAGGGCGGTGGCCTTGGCGGCACCCGTCGAGGTCGGGATGATGTTGAGGGCCGCGGCGCGGGCGCGACGCAGATCCTTGTGCGGGAAGTCCAGGGTGACCTGGTCGTTGGTGTACGCGTGCACCGTGGTCATCAGACCCTTGACGATGCCGAAGTTCTCGTTCAGCACCTTGGCCAGCGGCGCCACGCAGTTGGTGGTGCAGGAGGCGTTGGAGATGACGGTGTGCTTGGCGCCGTCGTACTTCTCGTCGTTGACGCCCATGACGATGGTGATGTCCTCGTCGGTGGCGGGCGCCGAGATGATGACCTTCTTCGCGCCGGCCGTGACGTGCTTCTTCGCCGCCTCGGCCTTGGTGAAGATGCCGGTCGACTCGATGACGATGTCGACGCCCAGCTCGCCCCAGGGGAGGTTCGCCGGGTCGCGCTCGGCGATGACCTTGAAGGTCGTGCCGTCGACGGTGATGCTGTCCGCGGTGTGGGACACCTCGCCCGGGAAGGTGCCCAGGATCGAGTCGTACTTGAGCAGGTGCGCCAGGGTCTTGGTGTCGGTCAGGTCATTGACGCCGACGATCTCGATGTCCGCGCCCTGGGACTTAACCGCACGGAAGAAGTTGCGGCCGATGCGGCCGAATCCGTTGATGCCTACCCGGATCGTCACGAACCGATCTCCTCGTTAGGTACGCCGGACGCTATGCCGACGGGGTGGAATTTTGGGATGTCCCCGACCGCCTATGACCCTACCCCTCCGAGGCCGGATGGAGCACATCAGGCGTTTGCGCAACCCCTGGCGTGGCGCGTGTTCCCACCGTTTTCGGGCCGTCCGGCCGTGCCCGTCCGGGCAGTTGGTCCCGACCCGCGCGAGGCCCGCGGCAGCGGCCCGTCCCAGCACCCGGACACGACCGCGCCGGTGCCCGCGTTGGCGGGCACCGGCGCGTGGATCATCTCCGGGTCCGATCGTCAAGACCCCGGCCGGATCCGGTCGGGGAGCGGCGTCAGCTGAGCGCCATCTCGTCGGTGAGGTTGGCCTCGGTGCTCGGCAGTCCGAGCTCGGAGGCGCGCTTGTCGGCCATCGCCAGCAGCCGGCGGATCCGGCCGGCCACCGCGTCCTTGGTGAGCGGCGGGTCGGCGAGCGCGCCCAGCTCCTCCAGCGAGGCCTGCTTGTGCTGCATCCGCAGCTGGCCGGCGGCGGCCAGGTGCTCGGGCACCTCCTCGCCGAGGATCTCCAGCGCGCGGGCCACCCGGGCGCCGGCCGCGACCGCGGCCCGGGCCGAGCGGCGCAGGTTGGCGTCGTCGAAGTTGGCCAGCCGGTTGGCGGTGGCCCGCACCTCGCGCCGCATCCGGCGCTCCTCCCAGGCCAGCACCGACTCGTGCGCGCCGAGCCGGGTGAGCAGTGCGCCGATGGCGTCCCCGTCGCGGATCACCACCCGGTCCACGCCGCGCACCTCGCGGGCCTTGGCGGGGATGCCGAGCCGGCGGGCGGCGCCGACCAGGGCGAGGGCGGCCTCCGAACCGGGGCAGGTGATCTCCAGCGAGGACGAGCGGCCGGGCTCGGTGAGCGAGCCGTGGGCCAGGAAGGCGCCGCGCCAGGCCGCCTCGGCGTCACAGGTGGCGCCGGAGACCACGGCCGGGGGCAGACCCCGGATCGGACGGCCGCGGCCGTCCACCAGGCCGGTCTGGCGCGCGAGCAGCTCGCCGTCCTTGACCACCCGGACCACGTAGCGGCTGCCGCGCCGCAGGCCGCCGGGGGCCATCACGACCAGGTCCGAGGAGTGTCCGAAGATCTCCAGCAGGTCCTTGCGCAGGCGCCGGGCGGCGGCTCCGGTGTCGAGCTCCGCCTCGATCACGATGCGGCCGCTCACGATGTGCAGCCCGCCCGCGAAACGCAGGATCGCCGACACCTCCGCCTTGCGGCAGCAGGCCCGGGTGACCGGGAGCCGGCTGATTTCGTCCTTCACCGCTGGAGTCATCGCCATGGCCCGATCCTTCCATGTGTCCGGAAAATCCGGTCGTACGCGGCCGCCAAGAGCTCCGGGTCGTGTCGCGGCGTGCCGTCGGTACGGGCGACCCGGCCGAGCACCAGTGCGGCGCCCATCCGCTCGGCGGCCTTCTCCAGACCGGCCAGGTCGGCCTGGCCGAAGGCGCCGCCGGTGACGGCGCGCTCGTCCACCAGGATCGCATCCACCGCGAGCGCGGGGGCGTGGTCGGCGATGACGTCCAGATGACGCTGCGGGGTGAAGCCCTCGGTCTCGCCGGGCTGCGGGGCGAGGTTCAGCGTGAGCAGGCGGCGGGCCCGGGTCTCCACCAGGGCCTTCACCAGCTCGGGCACCAGCAGGTGCGGCAGCACGCTGGTGAACCAGGACCCGGGGCCCAGCACGACCCAGTCCGCCTCCCGCACCGCGGTGACCGCCTCCGGCACGGCGGGCGGCTCGTCCGGAACGAGCCGGACGGACTGCACGGTGCCGGGAGTGACCGCCACGCTGGCCTGGCCGCGGACGGCGCCCAGCTCGGTGGGGAAGGCCGGGTCGTGCCCCCGGACTATCGCCTCGATGTCCAGCGGGACCGCCGACATCGGCAGCACCCGGCCCTGGACGTTGAGCAGCCGGCCGACCCAGTCCAGCGCCGCCACCGGGTCCCCGAGCTTCTCCCAGAGCGCGACGATCAGCAGGTTGCCGACCGCGTGGCCGCCGAGCTCACCGGTGCCGGTGAAACGCTGCTGGATCACCTCGGACCAGGTGCGGCCCCAGTCGTCGTCGCCGCAGAGCGCGGCGAGCGCCTTGCGGAGGTCTCCGGGGGGCAGCACCCCGAGCTCCTCGCGGAGCCGGCCGCTGGAGCCGCCGTCGTCGGCGACGGTCACCACGGCGGTGAGGTCGGTGGTGAGCCGGCGCAGCGCGGAGAGCGAGGCCGACAGGCCCTGACCGCCGCCGAGTGCGGTGATCCGCGGAGCCTGATTGCTCCTGGGCGCCTGATGGGGACGGGCCGGGCCGGTGCGGGCCGCCCCGGTGCGGGACCGGCCGGTCAGGATCGACCTGACCGTGCTCCCGCTCCGGTCGGCGGTCTTGTTCTGCAGCTGCCGCCCGGGCACGTATCCCGTCACACCTACCTCGCGTTCCTCTTGCCGGGCCGCCGACCTCCGCCGGCGGCCCGGCAGGGGGTACGGCGGCTACTCCCGTCCCATGTCACGGTGGACGAGCACCGTTTCCACGCCGTCCGCGATCAGACGCTTCGTCAGCCGCTCGGACATCGCGACGCTGCGGTGCTTGCCACCGGTGCAGCCTACGGCAAGGGTCATGTAACGCTTCCCCTCGCGGCGATAGCCCTCGGTGACAATGCGCAGCAGCTCGGCGTAGCCGTTGAGGAACTCGTTGGCCCCGGGCTGCTGGAACACGTAGTCGGCGACGTCCGCGTCGGTGCCCGTCCTGGCCCGCAGCTCGGGCACCCAGTGCGGGTTCGGCAGGAAGCGGCAGTCGACCACGAGGTCGGCGTCGACCGGCAGGCCGTACTTGAAGCCGAAGGACATCACGGTGGCGCGCAGCTCGGGCTCGTCGTGGTCGGCGAACTGGGCGTCGAGCTTGGCCCGCAGCTGGTGGACGTTGAGGTTGGAGGTGTCGATCACCAGATCGGCCTCGCCGCGGAGCTCGCGCAGCAGCTCGCGCTCCTGGGCGATGCCGTCGACGATCCGGCCGTCGCCCTGGAGCGGGTGCGGGCGGCGCACGCTCTCGAAGCGGCGGACCAGGGCGTCGTCGGAGGAGTCGAGGAAGACGACGCGCAGCCGCACGCCGCGCTTCTCCAGCTCGTCCAGCGAGGTCAGCAGGTCGTCGAAGAACTGCCGGCCGCGGACGTCCACGACGGCGCCGATCCGGGCGACGTTGCCCTGGGAGCGGGCTCCGAGGTCGACCATGGTCGGGATGAGGGCCGGCGGCAGGTTGTCCACCACGAACCAGCCCAGGTCCTCCAGGCACTTGGCGGCGGTGGAGCGGCCCGCCCCGGACATGCCGGAGATGATCACCAGCTCCGGGGTGTTCTCGCCGCCGGCCTCCGGCCGGGCGGTGCCCCCGTAATCGGACACGGTCACTTCGGTTCCCCGCTCTCGGTGGTTCTGCTGTGGAGAACGCGCGTCGCGCGGGCATGCTTCCCGGCGCCACTCGGACGAGTGGGCGCGGGGCACGCCGGCTGACGGGCGGCGTCGGCCGTCATGGCGTCTCCTGAATGGGTACGGTCTCGGGCGCCGCGGGCGCCGGCTCGTCGGCGCCGTCCTCGATGATCTCGCCCGTGGCGGTGTTCACGGCTGGTGCGGCAGGTGTACGGGACGACAACGCCGCCGCAACGGTCTCCGCCGTCCGCCGGCCGATGCCGGGGACCGCGCAGAGTTCGTCGACGGTGGCGGCCCGAAGCTTCTTGAGCGAGCCGAAGTGCTTGAGCAGCGCCTGACGGCGAGTCTCGCCGAGGCCGGGGACGGAGTCCAGTTCTCCGGCGGTGAGTCGCTTGGAACGCTTGCCGCGCTGGTAGCCGATGGCGAAGCGGTGGGCCTCGTCGCGGACCCGCTGGAGCAGGTAGAGGCCCTCGCTGCTGCGCGGGAGCACCACCGGGTCGTCCTCGCCGGGCAGCCAGACCTCCTCGAGGCGCTTGGCCAGGCCGCACAGCGCGATGTCGTCGATGCCGAGTTCGTCCAGGGCCCGCTGGGCGGCGGCGACCTGGGGCTGTCCGCCGTCGACGACCAGCAGTTGCGGCGGGTAGGCGAAGCGGCGGGGGCGGCCGTCCTCGGCGCGGGTGCCGGTGCCGTCGGCGGCGGTGGCGGTGCCTTCGACCGCGGTGGCGGTGCCGTCGGCGGCGGCGTCCGCGGCGTCCTCCGGGCCCTCCTCGGGGACGGCCCACTCGCCGGTGCGCTCGCGCTCCTGGAGGTAGCGGCGGAACCTGCGGCTGATCACCTCGTGCATCGAGCGGACGTCGTCCTGGCCCTCGAAACCCTTGATCTCGAAGCGGCGGTACTCGCTCTTGCGGGCCAGGCCGTCCTCGAAGACCACCATCGAGGCGACCACGTCCTCGCCCTGGAGGTGGGAGATGTCGAAGCACTCGATCCGCAGCGGGACGCTGTCCAGCTCCAGCGCGTCGGTGATCTCCTGCAGGGCGCGGCTGCGGGTGGTGAGGTCGGAGGCGCGCTTGGTCTTGTGCAGCGCCAGCGCCTGCTGGGCGTTGCGCTGCACGGTGGCCATGAGGTCCTTCTTGTCGCCGCGCTGCGGGATGCGCAGGTCCACCTGGGCTCCGCGCAGCCCGCCGAGCCACTCCCGGACCGGCTCGACCGGGTCGGGCAGCGCGGGTACCAGCACCTCGCGCGGCACGCCCTCGCCGCGCTCCTCGGCGCCGACGCCGCCGTAGAGCTGCTGGAGGGCGTGCTCCACCAGTCCCGCGGTGTCGACGTCCTCGACCTTGTCGGTGACCCAGCCGCGCTGGCCCCGGACCCGGCCGCCGCGGACGTGGAAGATCTGGACGGCGGCCTCGAGTTCGTCCTCGGCGACGGCCAGCAGGTCGGCGTCGGTGGCGTCGGCGAGGACGATGGCGTTCTTCTCCATGGCCCGCTTGAGGGCGCCGATGTCGTCGCGCAGCCGGGCCGCCTTCTCGTACTCCAGGTCGGCGGCGGCCTCCTGCATCTCGGTCTCCAGCCGGCGCAGGTAGTTGCCGGTGCGGCCGGCCATGAAGTCGCAGAAGTCCTCGGCCAGCGCCCGGTGGTCCTCCGGCGTGATCCGGCCCACGCAGGGCGCGGCGCACTTGCCGATGTAGCCGAGCAGACAGGGGCGGCCGACCTGGGCGGCGCGCTTGAAGACGCCGTTGGAGCAGGTGCGGACCGGGAAGACCCGCAGCAGCAGGTCGACGGTCTCGCGGATCGCCCAGGCGTGGCCGTAGGGCCCGAAGTAGCGCACGCCCTTGCGGTGCGCGCCGCGCATCACCTGGACCCGCGGGAACTCCTCGTTGAGGGTGACGGCGAGTTCCGGATAGCTCTTGTCGTCCCGGTACTTGACGTTGAACCGGGGGTCGAACTCCTTGATCCAGGAGTACTCCAGCTGGAGCGCCTCGACCTCGGTGGCGACCACGGTCCACTCCACCGAGGCGGCGGTGGTGACCATGGTCGCGGTGCGCGGGTGCAGTCCGGCGAGGTCCTGGAAGTAGGAGGACAGCCGGGGCCGGAGGCTCTTGGCCTTGCCCACGTAGATGACCCGCCCGTGGGCGTCGCGGAACTTGTAGACACCGGGCGAGGTCGGGATCGCCCCCGGCGCCGGACGGTAGGTGGACGGGTCAGCCATGGGTCCACCGTACCGACTCGGGCCGGGGGCGCGTGCGGGAGATCAACTGCTTCAGCGCGGGGTCACCTTGAGGTTGCCGCCCTCGACCGCCACGTCGTACGCGGGCAGCGGGGTCGGGGCCGGGCCGTCCAGCACGGCGCCGTCGGTGATGCCGAACAGGCTGCCGTGACAGGGGCATTGGATCTTCTGGTTCTTGACCTGGTCGACGATGCAGCCGGCGTGGGTGCACTTGGCGCTGAACGCCTTGTACTGGCCCTCGGCGGGCTGGGTGACGACGATCTTCTTCTCGCGGAAGACGGTGCCGCCGCCGACCGGGACGCCGGAGGCCGGGCCGAGGTCGACCGGGGTCTTGGCGGCGGAGTCGGAGCCGGAGGAGGCCGAGGAGCAGCCGGTGACGGCGACGGTGCCGCCGGCGGCGAGAACGGCCGCGGCTCCGCAGAGCAGGGTGCGGCGGGAGGGGGCGGGGCTCTCGGGGGCCTCGGACATGAGGGTGCTCCTGGTTTCGGCGGCGGCGTTCGGCGGCGGCTTCGCGGCTGCGGGCCGCCCGGAATTCTATGCGGCCCGCCTCCGCCCGCCCCCGGGGTGCCGGGGGCGGGCGGAGGCGGGCGGCGACGCCCGTCCGCTACTTGCGCGCCGCCGCGGCGCGCTTGCGGGGGGCCTTGGCCTTGGCCGGCGCGGCCGGGGCCTCCTCGAGGCCGCCCGGCAGGATGTCCCGGAGGAACTTGCCGGTGTGGCTCTCGGAGACGGCCGCGATGTCCTCGGGGGTGCCCTCGGCGACCACGGAACCGCCGCCGGAGCCGCCCTCGGGGCCCATGTCGACGATCCAGTCCGCGGTCTTGATGACGTCGAGGTTGTGCTCGATCACGATGACCGTGTTGCCCTTGTCCACCAGACCGGAGAGCACCTTGATCAACTTGCTGATGTCCTCGAAGTGGAGTCCGGTGGTGGGTTCGTCCAGCACGTAGACCGTCCGGCCGGTGGAGCGCTTCTGCAGCTCGGAGGCGAGCTTCACGCGCTGGGCCTCGCCGCCGGAGAGCGTCGGCGCGGACTGGCCGAGCCGGACGTAGCCGAGGCCGACGTCGTTGAGCGTGCGCAGGTGCCGGGCGATCGCCGGCACGGCCTCGAAGAAGCCGAGCGCCTCCTCGATCGGCATGTCCAGCACCTCGGCGATGGACCGGCCCTTGTAGTGGACCTCCAGCGTCTCCCGGTTGTAGCGGGCGCCGTGGCAGACCTCGCAGGGCACGTAGACGTCCGGCAGGAAGTTCATCTCGATCTTGATGGTGCCGTCGCCGGAGCAGTTCTCGCAGCGGCCGCCCTTGACGTTGAACGAGAAGCGGCCGGGCAGGTAGCCGCGGACCTTGGCCTCCTGGGTCTCCGCGAACAGCCGCCGGACGTGGTCGAAGACGCCGGTGTAGGTGGCCGGGTTGGAGCGCGGGGTGCGGCCGATCGGCGACTGGTCGACGTGCACCACCTTGTCCACCAGGTCGGTGCCGGTGATCCGGGTGTGCCGGCCGGGCACCGTGCGGGCGCCGTTCAGCTCCCGGGCGAGGTGGGTGTAGAGGATGTCGTTGACCAGGGTGGACTTGCCCGAGCCGGAGACACCGGTGATCGCGGTGAAGGTGCCGAGCGGGAAGCCGACCGTGACGTCCTTGAGGTTGTGCTCGCGGGCGCCGTGCACGGTGAGCTGGCGCTTCTTGTCCCGGGCGCGGCGGGCGGGCGGGATCGGGATGCTCCGCTTGCCGGACAGGTACTGGCCGGTGAGGGACTCCTTGTTGGCGAGCAGCTGCTTCAGCGAGCCGGAGTGCACCACCTTGCCGCCGTGCTCGCCGGCGCCGGGACCGATGTCGACCACCCAGTCGGCCATCTTGATGGTGTCCTCGTCGTGCTCGACGACGATCAGGGTGTTCCCGATGTCGCGCAGCCGGACCAGGGTCTCGATCAGCCGGTGGTTGTCGCGCTGGTGCAGGCCGATGGACGGCTCGTCCAGCACGTAGAGCACGCCGACCAGGCCGGAGCCGATCTGGGTGGCGAGCCGGATCCGCTGGGCCTCGCCGCCGGAGAGGGTGCCGGCCGCGCGGTCCAGCGAGAGGTAGTCCAGGCCGACGTCGACCAGGAAGCGCAGCCGCTCGTTGACCTCCTTGAGGACCCGCTCGGCGATCTGCTTGTCCCGGGCGTTGAGCTTCATCGCGCCGAGGAAGTCGGAGCAGTCGCTGATCGACATCGAGGAGACGTCGGCGATCGAGCGGCCCTCGACGGTGACCGCCAGCACGACCGGCTTGAGCCGGCTGCCCCGGCAGGTCGGGCAGGGCACCTCGCGCATGTAGCCCTCGAAGCGCTCGCGGCTGGAGTCGCTCTCGGCCTCCTGGTGCCGGCGCTGGATGAAGGGCACCGCGCCCTCGAAGCCGGTGGTGTAGGAGCGGTCGCGCCCGTAGCGGTTGCGGTAGCGGACCTCGACCTGGTGCTTGTGGCCGTACAGCAGCGCCTTCTTGGCGCGGGCCGGGAGCCCGGCCCAGGGGATGTCGGTACGGAAGCCCAGCTCGCCGGAGAGGGCGTCGATCAGCCGCTGGAAGTACTCCTTGGTGTGGCCGCCGGACCAGGGGTGGATGGCGCCCTCGTCCAGCGAGCGCTCGTCGTCGGGCACCACCAGCTCCGGGTCCACCTCCATCCGGTTGCCGAGGCCGGAGCAGTCCGGGCAGGCGCCGAACGGCGAGTTGAAGGAGAACGAGCGCGGCTCCAGCTCCTCGAACGACACGTCGTCGTACGGGCAGTAGAGGTGCTCGGAGTACATCCGCTCGCGCTCGGGGTCGCCCTCGGGGAGGTCGACGAAGTCGAGCACGACCATGCCGCCGCTCAGCCGCAGGGCCGTCTCCACCGAGTCGGTCAGCCGGCGCTTGGCGCTGTCCTTGACGGTGAGGCGGTCGACCACCACCTCGACGGTGTGCTTCTCCTGCTTCTTCAGCTTGGGCGGCTCGGCGAGCTGGACCGTCTCGCCGTCCACCCGGGCCCGGGCGTAGCCCTTGGACTGGAGGTCGGCGAAGAGGTCGGCGAACTCGCCCTTGCGCTCGCGCACCACCGGGCTGAGGACCTGGAAGCGGGTGCCCTCGGCGAGCTCCAGCACCTTGTCGACGATGGCCTGCGGGGACTGCTTGGCGATCGGGCGGGAGCAGTGCGGGCAGTGCGGCTTGCCGATGCGCGCGAACAGCAGCCGCAGGTAGTCGTAGACCTCGGTGATGGTGCCGACGGTCGAGCGGGGGTTGCGGTTGGTGGACTTCTGGTCGATCGAGACGGCCGGGGAGAGGCCCTCGATGAAGTCGACGTCCGGCTTGTCCATCTGGCCCAGGAACTGCCGGGCGTAGGAGGACAGCGACTCGACGTAGCGGCGCTGGCCCTCCGCGAAGATGGTGTCGAAGGCCAGCGAGGACTTGCCGGAGCCGGAGAGGCCCGTGAAGACGATGAGGGAGTCGCGGGGCAGGTCGAGCGAGACGTTCTTGAGGTTGTGCTCGCGAGCACCGCGCACGATGAGGCGGTCGGCCACTGCTTCTGGCGCCTTTCTCCGGGACGAGAGGGCTGGGTGACGAGGGGTGTACTTCTTCCAGGATGCGGCAGCCAGCCTACTAGCTCACGCGTTCGATTATCGAGCTCGTCCAGCCGGGTCCACCCGAACGAGTGAGGACGATGCGCGGAGTCTTGACGCGGGGGCCGAAAAGCCCCTGCTCGGCGGCGGGCGACGGCGGTAGCGTCACCTGGTCAACGAGCGAAGCCCCCTCGGGGCAACGCCCCGCCCCGCACCGAAGGCCGAATCGATGACCGACGCACAGACCGACCCGCGGACCGAGCCCGCCGCCTCCCTGCCCTCCGTCGCCGCCCGGCACCTGGCCGAGGTCGAGGAGAGCACCCGCCGGCTGCTGCGGACCGTCGCCGGGATCGCGGCGGAGGCCGTCGCCGGGCCCTCCGCGCTGCCCGGCTGGACCCGCGGCCACGTGCTCGCCCACCTCGCCCGCAACGCCGACTCGCTGGTCAACCTGCTGGACGGCGCCCGCACCGGCACCGACATCCCGCAGTACCCGAGCGAGGAGGCCCGGGACCGGGGCATCGAGGACGGCGCACCCCGCCCGGTCGACGAGCAGCTCGCCGACCTGCGCGCCTCCGACGCCCGTTTCGGAGCGGCGGCCGCGCTGCTGCCGGACGGGGCCTGGGCCGCGGAGGTCCGGCACCGCAGCGGCGCCGTCTTCCCGGCCGCGGAGATCCCCTGGAAGCGGCTCGCGGAGGTCGAGTACCACCACGTCGACCTGGACGCCGGCTACACCCCCGAGCACTGGCCGGAGGAGTTCGCCACCGCCGAGTACCGCCGGCTCGCCGAGAAGCTGGCCGGGCCGGCCGGCGCCGGGCTGCCCGCCGTCGAGCTGCTGGCCGAGGACACCGCCGAACGCTCCGTGATCGGCGCCGGCGCCCCCGCACTGACCGTCGAGGGCCCCGTCCGCGCCCTGCTCGCCTGGCTCTCCGGCCGGTCCGACGGCGCCGGTCTGCGCCGCACCCCCGGCACCGACCTGCCGGTCCTCCCCCCGTTGGGCTGAGCCCCCTCGCAGGCGCGAGGATGGCCCTGACCCTGTAGCCCGACAAGGAGCGGACGGATGACGTACCACGGAGCGGTCAAGGTCGGCGGGCCGCCGGACGTGCGCGAGCTGGCGCACCTGATCATCACCAAGGTGGCGGTCGGCCCCCACGACAACAACGCCTACCTGCTGCGCTGCCGCGACACCGACGAGCAGCTGCTGATCGACGCGGCGGCCGAGGCGCCGGTGCTGCTGGAGACGGTCGGCGAGCGGCTGGCCACCGTGGTCACCACCCACCGCCACCACGACCACTGGGGTGCGCTGGCCGAGGTGGTCGCCGCCACCGGCGCGCGCACCGCGGCGGGCGAGCACGACGCCGAGGGCATCGACGTCCCGACCGCGCTGCCGCTGGCGGACGGCGACACCCTCGCGGTGGGCCGCTGCGAGCTCACCGTCCGGCACCTGGTCGGCCACACCCCCGGCGCGATCGTGCTGGTCTACGACGACCCGGTGGGCCACCAGCACGTGTTCACCGGCGACTGCCTCTTCCCCGGCGGCATCGGCAACACCTGGGGCGACAAGGACGCCTTCGCGAGCCTGTTCCGGGACGTCACCGGGAAGATCTTCGACGTGCTGCCGGACGAGGCCTGGGTCTACCCCGGCCACGGCGACGACACCACGCTCGGCGCGGAGCGCCCGCACCTCGCGGAGTGGCGCGAGCGCGGCTGGTAGACCCCGGCCACGAACAGGGGCGGGCCCGCGACCACTGCTCGGTCGCGGGCCCGCCCGGTTCACGGAGAGGTGCGTCAGGCGTCCAGCTTCTCCGGCTCGCCCCGGCCGCCCTGCTCCGCCTGCTCGGCCAGGGCCGCCTTCTTGGAGGCCATCAGGCTGGTCACGGTGGTCACGGCGAGCACCACCACGATGAAGCCCAGCGAGAACGGGATGCCGATCTCCGGCACGTGCACACCCTGCTCGTGCAGCGCGTGCAGCACCAGCTTCACGCCGATGAAGCCCAGGATGACCGACAGGCCGTACGACAGGTGGACCAGCTTCTTCAGCAGGCCGCCGATCAGGAAGTACAGCTGGCGCAGGCCCATCAGGGCGAAGGCGTTGGCGGTGAAGACGATGTACGGGTCCTGGGTCAGGCCGAAGATCGCCGGGATCGAGTCCAGCGCGAACAGGACGTCGGTGGTGCCGATCGCCAGCATGACGATCAGCATCGGGGTCATCAGCCGGCGGCCGTTCTCCCTGATGAAGAGCTTGGTGCCGTGGTACTTGTCGGTCGACGGGAAGCGCTGCTCGATCGACTTGAGCAGGCGGTTCTCCTCGAACTCCTCGTCCTCCTCGTCGGCCCGCGCCTCCTTGATCAGCTTCCAGGCCGTCCAGATCAGGAAGCCGCCGAAGATGAAGAAGACCCAGGAGAACTGGGCGACCAGCGCGGCACCGCCGGCGATGAAGACCGCCCGCAGCACCAGGGCGATGATCACACCGAACATCAGCACACGCTGCTGGTAGATCCTGGGCACCGCGAACTTGCCCATGATCAGGATGAAGACGAACAGGTTGTCGACACTGAGCGACTTCTCGGTGATGTAGCCGGCGAAGAACTCACCGGCCGGCGTCGCGCCGGAGTGCCACCAGAGGAAACCGCCGAAGATCACCGCCAGCACGACCCAGACCGTGGTCCAGATGCCGGCTTCCTTGATCGAGACCTCGTGCGGCTTGCGCCCGCCGATGAAGAAATCGGCCACGACCAGTGCCAACAGCACCACGATCGTGCCGACCCACAAACTTACGGAAACGTCCACTACTGCTCCTCCGGCAGGTAGGCGAGACAGTCATCGTCACTGCCGGAGGTCTCTTCCGCCCGTCGGACGCGCGACCGCGCACCCGTGGACCAGCGCCCCGGGATGCCGTGACAGGCATCCGTGATGACGGGGACGACTGCGAGGGAATACTCCCCTCCGCTGCAAGAAGGGTAACAGCACTCCCAAAGAAAGGTAAAGAAGGTAAAGAACCGTCAGAGGAACGGCTCGATGGCCGGCAGCAGGTCCTGGAAGGAACGGCCCTTCGCCGGGGCGCCGATCGCCTGCATCTCCCAGCCTCCGGAGCCGTCCCGGAACACCTTCGCCATGATCTGCCCGGTGTGCGGACCGCCGCCGGTCAGGTCGTAGCGGGCCAGCTCCAGCCCGGTCGCCTCGTCCACCAGCCGGCAGTGCGCGTTCTGCACCTCGGCGAAGGTCTGTCCGGTGTAGGAGCTGACCGTGAACACCACCTGGGTGATGTGCGGCGGCACGTGCGCCAGGTCCACCAGGATCGCCTCGTCGTCCTCCCCCACCCCGGAGCCGCCGACCAGGTTGTCCCCGGTGTGCCGGACCGAGCCGTCGGAACTCTCCAGGTGCTGGAAGAAGACCACGTCCGACGGGGTCCGCTCGGCGTACAGCAGCGCCGAGGCGTCCAGGTCGATCTGCCGCGTCCGGCTGCCGAACAGCCCCCGCCGGGGCGCCGCCCGCCAGCCCAGGCCCATCCGGACCACGGTGAGCGTCTCCCCCGGGCCCTTCTGCAGACTGACCCGCTGCCCCTTGGCCAGGTTCACCGACACGGCGGTTGTCCTCTCTGCCCAGCCGCACGGGATCCCCGCGCCGGCTCCACGGTGGAACACCCCGTTGCCGTCCCCCGGCTGAGGCCCCCTCTTACCGGCCGCCCGACAAGGGCCGCACCGCGGACCAGCCTAGGCCCTTTCGTCCACGCCTTTTCCGCCGTGTACCCCCTCACCGGGGCGACGACGCACCGGCGGGCGCGGCCGGGCGGAGAACCGGCCACGCCCCGCGGTCGGCCGCTACGCGATACCGGCCTCCCGCATCTGCCGCAGCTCCCGCTTCAGCTCCTTGACCTCGTCGCGCAGCCGGGCCGCGACCTCGAACTGCAGGTCGGTCGCGGCGGCGTGCATCCGCTCGGTCATCGACTGGATCAGCTCGGCCAGCTCCGCGGCCGGCATCGACTTCGCCGGCTTGCGGTCGGCACCCAGGGCCGGCACCGGCGCCTTGCCCTTGGCGCCCTTGCCGCCGGGCGCGCGGTACCCGGTGGACAGCAGTTCGTCGGTGTCGACGTCCTCGCGGGCGAGGGTGTCCAGGATGTCGCCGATCTTCTTGCGCAGCGGCTGCGGGTCGATCCCGTGCTTCTTGTTGTACGCCTGCTGGACCTCCCGGCGGCGGTTGGTCTCGTCGATGGCCTTCTCCATCGCCGGGGTGATCCGGTCCGCGTACATGTGGACCTGGCCGGAGACGTTGCGGGCCGCGCGGCCGATGGTCTGGATCAGCGAGGTGCCGGAGCGCAGGAAGCCCTCCTTGTCCGCGTCCAGGATCGCCACCAGCGACACCTCGGGCAGGTCCAGCCCCTCGCGGAGCAGGTTGATGCCCACCAGCACGTCGTACTCGCCGGCCCGCAGCTCCCGCAGCAGCTCGACCCGGCGCAGCGTGTCGATGTCGCTGTGCAGGTAACGGACCCGGATGTCCAGGCCGAGCATGTAGTCGGTGAGGTCCTCGGACATCTTCTTGGTGAGCGTGGTGACCAGGACCCGCTCGTCCTTCTCCACCCGCTTGCGGACCTCGTGCACCAGGTCGTCGATCTGGCCCTCGGTCGGCTTGACGATCACCTCGGGGTCGATCAGGCCGGTCGGGCGGATGATCTGCTCGACCTGGCCGTCGCCCCGGGAGAGCTCGAACTTGCCCGGGGTCGCCGACAGGTAGACGGTCTGGCCGATCCGCTCCAGGAACTCCTCCCACTTCAGCGGGCGGTTGTCCATCGCCGAGGGCAGCCGGAAACCGTGCTCCACCAGGGTCCGCTTGCGCGAGGCGTCACCCTCGTACATGGCGCCGATCTGCGGCACGGTGACGTGGGACTCGTCGATGACCAGGAGGAAGTCCTCCGGGAAGTAGTCCAGCAGGGTGTTCGGCGGGGAGCCCGGCTCGCGGCCGTCGAAGTGCATCGAGTAGTTCTCGACCCCGGAGCAGGTGCCGATCTGGCGCAGCATCTCGATGTCGTAGGTGGTGCGCATGCGCAGCCGCTGGGCCTCCAGCAGCTTGCCCTGCTTCTCCATCCTGGCGAGGGTCTGCTCCAGCTCCTTCTCGATGTCGGTGACCGCGCGCTCCATCCGCTCCGGACCGGCCACGTAGTGCGAGGCCGGGAAGACGTACACGGAGTCGTCCTGGCTGATGATCTCGCCGGTGAGCGGGTGCAGCGTGTACAGCGCCTCGATCTCGTCGCCGAACATCTCGATCCGGACGGCCAGCTCCTCGTACACCGGGAAGATCTCGATGGTGTCGCCGCGGACCCGGAAGGTGCCGCGGCTGAAGGCCAGGTCGTTGCGGGTGTACTGGATGTCGACGAAGCGGCGCAGCAGCACGTCCCGGTCGATCTCCTCGCCGACCTTCAGCCGCACCATCCGGTCCACGTACTCCTGCGGGGTGCCGAGGCCGTAGATGCAGGAGACGGACGCGACCACGACCACGTCCCGGCGGGTGAGCAGCGAGTTGGTCGCCGAGTGGCGCAGCCGCTCGACCTCCTCGTTGATCGAGGAGTCCTTCTCGATGTAGGTGTCCGTCTGCGGGACGTACGCCTCGGGCTGGTAGTAGTCGTAGTACGAGACGAAGTACTCGACCGCGTTGTTGGGCAGCAGCTCGCGGAACTCGTTCGCCAGCTGGGCCGCCAGCGTCTTGTTCGGCGCCATCACCAGGGTGGGCCGCTGCAGCTTCTCGATCATCCAGGCCGTGGTGGCCGACTTGCCGGTACCGGTGGCACCGAGCAGGACGACGTCCTTCTCCCCGCCGCGGATCCGCCGCTCCAGCTCGGCGATCGCCGCCGGCTGGTCACCGTTGGGCTGGTAGGGACTGACGACCTCGAAGGGCGCCACTGACCGCTCAATACTCGTGATGGGTCGCACGCCACCACCGTACGACCCACCACCGACAAGCGGAGACTACTTCGCGCTGTCCCGGGCGAGGGCGACCAGGCGGGAGACGGCGCGGAGGTACTTCTTGCGGTAGCCGCCGCGCAGCATCTCCTCGGGGAAGACCTGGTCGAAGGGGAGGCCGGAAGCGGTGATGGGGAGTTCGCGGTCGTACATGCGGTCGGCGAGGACGACCAGGCGCAGGGCGGTGGACTGGTCGTCGACCTGGCGGACGCCGCGCAGGCAGACGGCGGTCACGTCGTCCAGCAGGGCGCCGTAGCGGCTGGGGTGGACGGCGGGGAGGTGGGCGAGCAGGGTGTCGAAGTCGTCCAGCGAGGCGCCCGGGGTGCGGGCGGCGACGGCGTCGACCTCGGTGTCCCGGTACGGCGGCGGGGCGTCCGGCAGGCCGCGGTGGCGGTAGTCCTGGCCGTCGATCCGCATCGGGCGGAAGTGCGCCGACAGGCCCTGGATCTCGCGCAGGAAGTCGGCGGCGGCGAACCGGCCCTCGCCGAGCTTCTCCGGCAGGGTGTTCGAGGTGGCGCAGAGCTTGACGCCGTTCTCGACCAGGCGGCCGAGCAGGGTGGAGACCAGGACGGTGTCGCCCGGGTCGTCCAGCTCGAACTCGTCGATGCACAGCAGGCGGTGGTCGGACAGGGTCCGCACGGCCTGCTGGAAGCCGAGCGCGCCGACCAGGTTGGTGAGCTCGACGAAGGTGCCGAAGGCCTTGGGGCCGGGGACGGCGTGCCAGAGCGAGGCGAGCAGGTGGGTCTTGCCGACGCCGTAGCCGCCGTCGAGGTAGATGCCGGCCGGGCCGACGGGGGCCGGGGCACCGCGGCGGAACCAGCCCCGCTTGGGCGCGGCGCCGTTGCCGCCGTTGAGCGCGCCCGCGAACTGCTCCAGCACCTGCACGGCCTCGTACTGGCTGGGCTGGCCCGGGTCCGGGAGGTACGTCCCGAAGCTCACGTCGGAGAAGCGCGGCGGCGGCACCATCTCGGCGACCAGGCGCTCGGCGGGCACGACCGGACGGCGGTCGGTGAGGGCGATCGGCGAACCGGTGACGCCGGCTATCGGCTCGGTCGCGGTGTCGGGGCGGGAGGCTGCGGGCACGGTGGTCAAGGGTACGCCCGCTCGGCGCGGACTCCGACCCCGGCCGCTGCGAGACTGGAGGCATGCAGCAGCTGATCAGTCCGCCGGACGCGGTGTTCCAGGATCCGGAGTCGCCGGAGGCGCTCGCCGCCGTGTACGCGTACCCCGGGCAGGTGAATCGCGGCCGCCCGTGGCTGCGCGCCAACATGGTGGCCGGCCTGGACGGCGCCGCCCGGCTGGACGGGCTCTCGGACGGCCTGTCGAGCCCGGCCGACAAGAAGATCTTCGGGGTGCTGCGGGCCCTGTCGGACGTGGTGCTGGTGGGCGCCGAGACGGTGCGGGCGGAGGGGTACGGGCCGGCCGCGGCGCCGGCCTGGTCCGCCGCGGCGCGCCGGGCGGCCGGGCAGGCGCCCGCCCCGGTGATCGCGGTGGTCAGCCGCTCGCTCGGCCTGGACCTCGCGGCGCCGCTGTTCACCGAACCGCCGGTGCGCACCGTGGTGATCACCACCGAGGACGCGCCGGCGCGCAGCCTGGACGCGGTGGCCGAGGTGGCCGACGTGATCGCGGTCGGACGGGGTTCGGTGGACCTGCGGGCGGCGGTCGCGGCACTGGCGGACCGGGGCTGGACCCGGATGCTGACCGAGGGCGGCCCCCGGCTGCTCGGGCAGCTGGCCGCCGCGGACCTGCTGGACGAGCTGTGCCTGACGCTGGCCCCGCTGATCACCGGCGGCGACGCGCCGCGCATCATCCACGATGCGGAAATGCCTGACGTGCGGCGGATGCGGCTGGTCTCATTGATCGAGCAGAAAGGATTCCTCTTCACCCGTTACCTGCGTCCGCCGACCCCGTGACCCCCGGACCGTGATCCCGCTCCCTTCTGGGACTTCCTCCGCGTGGCCCGTGTGCCGGGTGAGCAGCGTGCGGAAAGCTTCCGCCGGGCAGTATGGGATGCGAAGCCGGGGCCCGGGGGCCGGTGTCTGGAAGGGACTCACGTGTTCAAGACGGTACTGATGATCGAAAAGGCGCTCTCCGACGCCGACGTGGAACTCGTCACCACGCTGCACAGCGAGGAGAAGGTGTCCTTCGTCGTCCTGATGCAGCCGCGCGGCAAGCAGGACGAGCTGCTGCGGGCGCTGGACGACGTGGCCCTGGGCCACCTCGACAAGGTGGTGCGCGAGCACGACGAGTCCGAGAGCGGGCCCACGGTGGCCACCGAGTCGCTCGAGCACAGCCTGCGCCACCTGCGCGACGCCGGCGCCGAGGCGGTCGGCGAACTCGTCGAGGAGAAGCCGCTGGACCGGCTGCGCGCCGTGGTGGAGGAGCACCGGGCCGACGAGGTGGTGGTGCTCACGTCCCCGCACTTCGTGGAGGAGTTCTTCCACCGCGACTGGGCCTCCCAGGCCCGCCACAAGGTGGGCGTCCCGGTGCTGCGGCTGTTCGCCAGCGACTCCTGACCCCGGCCCTCCCCGCGTCGGGCGGGGCGGGGTCCGGACGCCGTCGTGGTGCAGAATCGTCCTTGCGGTCCGGCGCGCCCCGGCCGCGAGGACGACCCGACCGTCGTCCGCACCTCCCCCGTCCCCGCCCCGTACGGAGCCCCGCCTTGAACGACGCCGCGCACGACCTGCACGCCCCGCACTTCATCGGCATCGGCGGCGCCGGCATGTCCGGCCTGGCGAAGATCCTCGCGGTGCGCGGGGCCAGCGTCTCCGGCAGCGACTCCAAGGAGTCCGAGACCGTCCTCGCGCTGCGCGCCCTCGGCGCGGCCGTCCACATCGGCCACGCCGCCGAGCACGTGCCGGACGGCGCGAGCAGCATCGTGGTCTCCAGCGCCATCCGCGCCGACAACCCGGAGCTGGCCGCGGCCCGCGAGCGCGGCATCCCGGTGGTGCACCGCTCCGACGCGCTCGCCGCGCTGATGGGCGGCCGCCGGGCGCTGGCGGTGGCCGGCACCCACGGCAAGACCACCACCACCAGCATGCTCGCGGTCGCCCTCGGCGAACTGGGCCTGGACCCGTCCTACGCGATCGGCGGCGACCTCGACGCCCCCGGTTCCAACGCCCACCACGGCACCGGCGAGATCTTCGTCGCCGAGGCCGACGAGAGCGACCGCAGCTTCCACAAGTACGCGCCCGAGGTGGCGATCGTGCTGAACGTGGAGCTGGACCACCACGCCAACTACGCCTCGATCGACGAGATCCACGAGTCCTTCGAGACCTTCGTCGCCCGGATCACCCCCGGCGGCACCCTGGTGGTCTCCGCCGACCACGACGGCGCCCGCGAGCTGACCGCCCGGGTGGCCGGCCGCGAGGGCCTGAACGTGGTCACCGTCGGCGCCGCCGAGGACGCCGACCTGCGGGTGCTGTCGGTCGTCGCGCGCGGCATGACCAGCGAGGTCACCGTGCTGCTGGACGGCGAGGAGCTGCACTTCACCGTCTCGGTGCCCGGCCGCCACTACGCCCACAACGCGGTCGCCGCGCTGGCCGCCGGTGTCGCGCTGGGCGTCCCGGCCGCGGACCTGGCGAAGGCCCTCGGCGCCTACACCGGTGTGCGCCGCCGGCTCCAGCTCAAGGGCGAGGCGGGCGGTGTCCAGGTGATCGACTCCTACGCCCACCACCCGACCGAGATGACCGCCGACCTGGAGGCGATCCGGGAGGCCACCGAGGGCCGGGTGCTGGTGGTGTTCCAGCCGCACCTGTTCAGCCGCACCCAGCAGCTCGCCGAGGAGATGGGCGCCGCGCTGGCGCTCGCCGACGCCTCCGTGGTGCTGGACATCTACCCGGCCCGCGAGGACCCGATCCCCGGTGTCACCAGCGAGCTGATCCTCGACGCCGCCCGCCGCGCCGGCGCCGAGGTCACCGCCGAGCACGACTTCGCCGCCGCCCCCGCCCTGCTGGCCGGCCTGGCCCGCCCGGGCGACCTGCTGCTCACCATGGGCGCCGGCGACGTCACCAATCTGGGTCCGGAAATCCTCGGGCACCTCGCGAACGTTTCCACCAACGTCTGAGTCCCCCCGACCTGGAGCCGTCATGAGCTACGAGATCGAGAAGACCGACGCCGAGTGGCGTGCCGAGCTGTCCCCGGAGGAGTACCACGTGCTCCGGGAGGCCGGCACCGAGCGCCCGTTCACCGGCGAGTACACCGACACCAAGACCGTCGGCGTGTACGGCTGCCGGGCCTGCGGGGCCGAGCTGTTCAGCTCGGAGACCAAGTTCGACAGCCACTGCGGCTGGCCGTCCTACTACGCGCCGCTGGCCGGCGACCGTGTCCAGTACATCGAGGACACCACGCTCGGCATGCGCCGGGTGGAGGTCCGCTGCGCGCGCTGCGGCGGCCACCTGGGCCATGTCTTCGAGGGCGAGGGCTACGGCACGCCGACGGACCAGCGGTACTGCATCAACAGCGTCTCGCTGACGCTGAAGCCGGCCGAGTAGCGGCGAACGGCGCCAGGTGGGCCCGGTACCCCGGCGGGGTGCCGGGCCCACCTGCCGTCCGGCCCGGCGCTACCCGGCCACCGGGGTGAAGCGGACCGGGAGGCGGACCAGGGCGCGGTGGAAGGGGCCGGGGCGCCAGCGCAGGGTGTCGGCGGGTTCGGCGAGTTCGAGGTCGCCGATCCGGCTGGTCAGCTGCTCGACCGCGGTGATCGCGATCAGCAGGGCCGGGTCGCGGGCCGGGCAGGCGTGCGGGCCGGCCGCCCAGGCCAGGTGGGCCGACTCGCCGCTGCGCAGCCCTGCGGTGTCCGGGCTGTCGGCCGGCGGCGCGGCCTCGGAGTTGGCGGCGGCGTAGGAGACCAGGACCAGCGAGCCGGCCGGGATCGCCCGGCCGGCCAGGACGGTGTCGCAGCGCGGGTAGTGGGCCGAGAGGTTGGCCAGCGGTGGCTCGTGCCAGAGCACCTCGTCGATCGCCTGGTGGGCGGTCATCGCGCCGCCGAACAGCGAACCGGCGTAGCGGGCGTCGGTGAGCAGCCGGCGCAGGGCGTTGCCGATGAGGTTGGTGGTCGGCTCGTTCCCGGCGATCATGGTCAGGGTGATCTGCCGGACCACCTCGTCGTTGTCGAGGCCCGCCGGGTGGGTGAGGAACCACGAGGTCAGGTCGTGCCGGGGGCGCTCGCGGCGCTCGGCGACCATCGCGGTGACCACGGCGACGAGGTCCGCGTACGCGGTCACCGCCTGCCGGGTGGACTCGATCATGCCGACGATGCCGGCCACCAGCCGTTCCCGGTGCTCGTCGGGCACGCCGAACCAGGTGGTCACCACGTGGACGGGCAGCCGGCGGGCGTAGTCGGCGATGAGGTCGGCGGAGCCGGTGGCCCCGAAGGTGCCGATCAGCCGGTGGGCGACCTCGGCCACCCGGCGCTGCAGCAGGTGCGGTTCCAGCAGCGCGAGGCCGTCGGTGATCACCTGCCGGTAGCGGGCGTGCGTCTCCCCGTCGCTGAACAGCGCGGTCGGCCGGTAGCCGAGCACCGGGAGCAGCGGGGAGTCCGGGGGGACGGTCTGCTGCCAGGCCCGGGAGTCCTTGGAGTAGGTGTCGGTGTCGCGCAGCAGGTCCAGCGCGGCCTGGTAGTCGGTGACCAGCAGGGCCCCGACGCCGGGCGCGATCTCCACCGGGGCGACCGGGCCCTGTCGGCGCAGCCGCTCGTAGACGGTCTGCGGGTCGGCGGCGAAGGCCGGGCCGTGGAGGGCGGTCGGGGCGGGCGCGGCGGGGGGCTGTGCTGCAGGGGGTTGTGCGATGGGGGTGGTCATGACTGCTCCGGGGCGGAGGGCGGCAGGCCGTGCAGGACGTGTTCGGTGAGGGCGATCAGGGCGTCCAGGCTGGAGCCGCGCTCGCGGGCGTCGCAGAGCACCAGCGGGGTGGCCGGATGCAGGTCGAGGTGGGTGCGGAGCACCTCGGGCGGGTGCGCCGGCGATTCGGGGAAGCGGTTGACGGCGACCGCGTACGGAAGGCCCTGTTCCTCGACCATGTCCATGATCTCGAAGGAGTCGGCCAGCCGGCGGGTGTCCGCCAGGACCAGGGCGCCGAGGGCGCCGCGCGCGATGTCCTGCCAGAGCGGGAAGAACCGCCGCTGGCCGGGGGTGCCGAACATGTACAGCACCACCTCGCCGGGCAGGGTGAGCCGGCCGAAGTCGACCGCGACCGTGGTGGTGGACTTGCCGGGGAGGCCGGCCAGGTCGTCGACGGGGGCGCCGGTCTCGGTCATCGCCTCCTCGGTGTGCAGGGTGGGGATCTCCGAGAGGGTGCGGATGAAGGTCGTCTTGCCGACGCCGAAGGGGCCGGCGACCACCAGCTTCATCAGCGTCTGTTCGGGGTCGGGCAGGTAGCCCACCCGGTCCGGGCGCCCCGGAGCGGGCGGCCTACCGGAGAGTGCGGAGTCCAACGAGGAGCCTCTCGACGAGGGAGCGGTCGGTCTGCTGGGCGCGGGGGATCGGCGCGCGGGCGTGCAGGCAGCCCGCCTCGACCAGATCGGCCGCGAGGAAGACGGTCGCGCTGACCGGGAGCCGCAGATGTGCGGCGGCCTCGACGACGGTGAGCGCGCCGGGCCGCAGCAGTTCCCAGAGCCGCCGGTGCTCGGCCTCCAGCTCGGTGAGCGCCTCCGGCTGCCCGGCGCCGGTCGCGAACAGCACGGTGAGCCGTTCGAACCCGTCGGTGCCGGCGCGGGCCCGGCCGCCGGTGGCCAGGTAGGCGGGCACCATCCGCCTGCGGGGGACGGCGGTCATGACCGCGGGGCGTCCTGCCGCCTGGCCGGGCTGGCCAGGGCTCGGCCGAGGGCGGCCACCTGGACCTGCATCTGGTAGGCGACGTTGCCGAGTTGGGCCTCGGGTGTGGTGAACACCGCGAGCGAGGTGTTCTCCCCGGCCGGGACGACGACGGCGAAGCCCAGCTCGGACTCGACCACGGTCTGCGCCAGCCGGGGCTGCTCGGTGTCGGTGAAGGCGGTGGTGAACGCGCGGGCGGCCGCGTGGACGGTGGCGGTCATCGCGGCGACCCGCTCGGCGGAGGCGCGGCCGAGGCCGGACGAGGCGGCCTCGACCAGGCCGTCACCGGTGGCGATCACCGCGTGGACGACGCCCGGCAGTTCCAGGAGCGGGCTCAGCACCCACCCGATCCCTTCGGCGGCGGCCGGGGCGCCGGTGGGCGAACCGGCCGGTGCGGGGGTGGCGGTGGCGGTGCTGGGGCTGGACGTGCTGCTCACGGCGCGGCTCCTCAGGAGGTCTGGGTGCTCCGGCGGCCGGACGCCGCCGCGGGACCGGCGCCGGTGCGGGCGGCGTCGGGGCGGGGCGGGGCCGCCCGGTCGGCGCCGGCGGGGCCGGTCGCCTCGGGGGACGGGGAGTGGGGGCTCTGGGGGGTGCCGGCCTCGGCACCGGCGGCCTCGGGGACGGTCACGGGGACGGCCTCGGCGGCTTCCTCGGTGACGGCCTCCGTGACGGACCCGGTCACGGCCTCGGTGACGGCCTCGGTGGCGGACCCGGTCACGGCCTCGGTGACGGCGTCGACGGTCGCGAGAACGGTCTCGGCGGCAGCGGCCCCGACGGCCTCCGCGGTGACGGCCTCCGCGACGGCGGCGCGGCCGGAGCCGGTGCCGTGCTGGAGCGCCTGCCAGCGGGCGGCCGCCTGCTCGGGCGTCCGCACCGGGCGGACGGCGCCGGGCCCGGGCGCCGCGGCACCCTCGGCCGGCGAGGGCTGCGCGGACACCGGCCGCCGCCGGCGGCGGCTGGGCAGCCCGGTGCCGTCGTCGGGCGCGGCGGGCTCGTCCGGCACCGCCCGTACCGGCGGGACGGCCTGCACCGGCGGTCCGTCGGACGGGCGCGGCAGCCCGGACGGCACCGGCAGGGCCGGCGGGTCCGGTACCGGGGGGACGACGTGGATCGCCGGGACACCCTCGCGGGCACGTCCGCCCGCGGTGGGAGCCGGTCCGGCCGGACCGGCTCCGGCCCGCAGCGGCAACGGGGTCAGCACCGACAGCGGCTGCTCCTCGTCCACCACCGTCAGCAGCCCGGCCGGGATCCGGAGCAGGGCCCGCATCCCCCCGTACGGGGAGGGCTCGACGTGGCAGGAGAAGCCGTACTGCCGGGCCAGCTTGCCGACCACCGCGAACCCGGTCCGCGGCGGGTTGCCGAGCTCGGTGAGCAGCACCTCGGACGGGCCAGCCAGCAGCCGGCGGGCCCGGCGGAGCTGGTCCTCCTCCATGCCGATGCCGCTGTCGTCGACGATCACCAGCGCACCCCGGCCGCCCTGCTGGAGGGTGACCGGGACGTCCGTCTCGGGGTGCGAGTAGGCGGTGGCGTTGGCGAGCAGTTCGGCGACCGCGATGGCCACCGGCTCGGCGGCCCGGGCCACCACGGCCAGCCGGCCCTCGCGCAGGTGGTTGGCCACCTTGATGCGGGCGTAGCCGGGCACCCGGGAGAGCGCGCCGACCACCACCTCGGCGAGCGGCGAGTCGGTGCGGGCCAGGCCCGGCCAGGCCTCGCAGAGCACGGCCACGGTCTGGATCCGGCGCAGCGCGACCTCGTTGCGGAAGTCGACCTCCAGCAGCCGGGGGTCGTCGTTGTCGTCCTGGAGCTGCTGGACCAGGCTCTGGATCTGGTAGAGCAGGGTCTGGATCTTCGAGGTGGCGCCGCGCATGGCGGAGCGGGCGGCGGCGTCGACGCGCTCCCGCTCGTCGGTGACGGCCGCGGAGGCCGCGTCCAGGACGGCCTGCAGGGCCTGCACGGCGGCCGGGCCGACGGCGTCGGCGGCGAGCGGTCCGGCGACCGGCGCGTTGGGGTGGCTCAGCCGCAGGGCGGCGGCGGCCACCCGCTCGGTGGCGAGGTGGCCGATCTCGGCCAGCAGGGCGGCGGCACCGGCCTCGGCCGCCGCGGCGCGCTGCTCCGCGGCGTCGGCCCGCTGCTCGGCCCCGGCCGCCCGGTGGTCGGCCTCGGCCGTGCGCTGTCCGGCCTCGGCGGCACGGTTCTCGGCACGGTGGGCGCGGTCCTCGGCGGCCAGCGCGCGGTCGGCCGCGCCGCTGGCCTCCACGGCCGCCTGCCGTGCCTCGGCCCCGGCCTCGCGGGCCTGCTGCTCGGCCCGGGCGGTCTGCCCCTCGGCGGCGCGGGCGCGTTCGGCGGCCAGGCCCGAGGCGGTCTCCGCGGCCTCGGCCCGGGCCGCGGCACGCGAGCGGCCGCGCGCCAGGAGCGCGGCGGCCACGAGCGCGGCGAGCGCGATCAGCGCCAGGGCCGGTACCAGGAACTGCGTCATCGACGTCCTCGGAGTTTCCTTGTACGAAGAACGGGGTCGGTCGGGTACCACCGGCCGGGTGCCGGGTACCGCGGACCGGGGTCCGGGTGCCCCGGACCGGGCTCAGGCCGTGGCGCGGCCGTTCGCGCGGGGGCGGGGCGCCCGGCGGTCGGTGTCCTCGTCGATCTCACGGGCCACCAGTGCCACCTGGTTCATCGCCGCGAGGATGTTCGGCACCTCGCTGCCGTCCAGGTGCCGGTACTCGGCCGCGACGGTGAGCACCAGCCGCTCGGGCAGCCCGAGTTCGGGGTACCGCTGCTCGGCGATGATCCGGCGCGCCGCGTCCAGCGCGGTGAGTCCGGCGGTGTGCAGGGCGTGGGTGCGCTCGCGGACGTGGCCGAGGTAGGCGATGTGCTCGTGGACGCCGGGGCGGTCGAGCACCGGGCCGTGGCCGGGCACGACGATCCGGGCGCCGGTGGCGAGGATCCGCTCGCAGGCGGCGATGATGTTCTCCAGCGGACCGGCCCAGTGCGAGGGGTGGTCCCCGGGCTGGGCGGCGGTCGAACCGAAGATCACGTCGCCGGTGAACACCGCGCGCTGGTGCGGGAGATGGACGATGAGGTCGCCGCCCGTGTGGGCCGCGGGCAGGCCGGTGATCTGCACCGGGTAGTCCCCCACCCGCAGCTCCAGTTCGCCCTGGAAGACGGTGTCCGGGTGGACGGGATCGGTCCCGGACCAGTCGAACTGCCCGAAGTGGCGCCGGAGGTAGTCGCCGAGCGGCGAGTCCGGGTCGCTCCCGGTGACCAGCGCGTGGGTCTGCTGCGGCGTCGGCTCCCAGTGGATGTGCTCCAGCGCCTCGCGGGTGGCGATCACCTCGGCGTCCGGCAGCACGCCCGCGCCCCAGAGGTGGTCGCCGTTGGCGTGGGTGACGACGATCCGGTCGACGTCGACGCCGTCGGCCAGCCGCTTGCGGCTCTCGGCGAGGAACTCGGCGGCCAGCGAGGGGTCGTAGGGGGTGTCGATCCACAACGCGGTCCGTTGCCCGGCGAGCAGTCCGCAGTTGGCCAGTCCCCAGCCCCGCTTCGGCGGAAGCCAGACGTACAGGTCCTCGGCAATCGCGCTCACGTTCGCACGGTTGATCGTCATGGGCGCGATTATGCCGATGATGCGACAGCGGCGGAGCGAAACCCTGGCGTTTTCGGCCATTCCCCGCCCCGGACTCTCCCGTCCCGCCCCTTTCCTCCCGGTTCGCCGCCCGCCGCCGTTCCGGGATCCGGTCAGCGGGCGTCCCGGCATCCGGTCGGGCACGGGCCCGGGCACCGGTCCGGGCACGGGCACGGGGTCAGGCACCGGGTCAGGCACCGGTTCCCGTCGGCGCGGACCGGACGGACGGCGCGACCGACGCCGGGTCAGCCGGACGGCAGGACGCGGCATACCTCCACCGTCACGTCCACGGTGTCCAGGCCGATCACCCGGCCCTCGACGGCGACGAATCCTTTCTCCCCCGAGCGGAACAGCCCGGCCAGCGGGGACTGCCGCCCGGCGGCCGCGAGCGCCTCCACCGCCATCGCCGAACCGAAGGCGAAGACCCCGCAGAGCACCACGCAGGGCGCCTGCCGGGAGGTGCGGGTGACGAACACGAAGCCGTGGTCGCGGACGAGTTCGTCGGCCGCGTTGTACTGCGCCTCGAAGGCCATCCCGCCCCAGCGGGCCCGGGCCGCCTGCGGGTGCTCCAGCCGGAAGTCCGGGAAGGCGGTGGCCAGCACGCCCGCCGAGTAGGCGTTGACGCTCGGCCCGCCGACCGAGAAGGTCGGCATCCGCGGGTCCTGCGCACCCGCGGTGACCAGTTCGATGGTGGCCTTGCGGTTGATCTTCCGCAGCAGGTCGGTGAGTTCGGCGATCGCCCGGGCCTCGGCCATCGGCATGAACAGGACGTTCCGAGGCCCCCGGCTGGTGAGCCGGCAGCCGTCCTTGGCGTAGGCGAACTCGCCCACCTCGATACTCGGGGTGACGATCTGCACCCGGCCGTACGGGCCGAGCAGCGCGCGCAGGAAGCCGTAGCGCAGGAAGAGGCGGGTCCGGGCGAGCGACCGCGCCGCGAGAAAGCCGATCACGGCCGGGACGAACCCGACCAGGATCTGGAGCAGGATCTCCATGGCACCCCCGCGATGACTCGGGCACGAACTGTGTGCGCCGATGTGATGCCCCGTAGAACCCCGGGAACTCCCGAGTCGGGCCGGCACCCGGCGTCCACGCCCCGTCGCACGCCCGATTCACCCGTCCGGCTCAATCCACCCGTCCTCCGGGCATCACGCTCCGTCACCCCCGCCCGCGCCGAGGGACCGGGTCAGCCGTCCAGTCGCTTGATGAACTTCCGCTCGCTCGCGCAGCGTTCGTAGCCCAGCCACTCGTTGATCGCCAGCATCGGCGCATTGGTCGCGTCGTTGGACGTGTACGCGTGCCGCAGACCGGCCGCACGGGCCAGCCGCAGCGACTCCAGCTTGGCGAGCTTGGCCAGCCCCCGGCCGCGGAACTCCCGGCGGCATGCGGTGAACGCCGACCAGTACCGGTCCGCGCCGTCGGTGTGGACGGCGGTGAACGCGGCCGGGCGACCGTCGACCACGGCCACGATGCTGAGTGCGGTGTCCAGGGCAGGGCGGTGCCACTCCCCCGCGAGCCACTCCTCGTAGTCGGCCGCGTCCATCGGCACCTCGCCCGGCTCGTCCCGGATCGCGTCCGCCTCGACCAGGAACACCGGGTGCGGGTCGGCCGCCCAGTCGCTCACCGGGCGCAGCTCGACCCCGGCGGGCAGCGGCGGGCCCTCCGGCAGCGGGCGGGCGAGGTCCCGGCCGCCGAAGTGGGCGGTCCGCCCCTCGGCGAAGCCCCGGGCCAGGGCGAAGGCGCGCGGGCCGGGCTCCTCGTCCACCCAGCTGTGGACCTCGGTCACGCCGTGCCCGGCCAGGTGCCGCTCGGCGGCGGCCAGCAGCCCGGTGAAGGCCCCGCGCCGCCGGTACTCGGGCAGGACGCTGCCGTTGGCGTGGCCGATGCCGGTGACGGTCGTCCCGGTCACCACCCCGCAGCGGACCGAGCCGACCACCCGGCCGTCCAGTTCCGCGACGAAGGTGCGGTAGTGCTGGCCCTTCGCCTGCTGGGCGTCCAGCCACACGAACATCTCGGGCGTCTGCACCAGGTGTTCACGCCCGGCCCGGTGGGCGGCCGCCACGGCCTCGGCGTCGTCGGGGCGGAAGTCACGAATTATCAGCGTTGTCATATTCGGCTCACCGTAGCGGCCGCCGGTTCGCCCCGCACCCGGTTTGTTCGCCGCCGGAACCGGTCCCACCTGCGGCGATGGGGGAAATCCCGGCCCAGGTCGCGGATTGACTCGACGCCAAGCTCAAGTAATGCTCTGAGATGACCGGTCGAGGCTTGGCAGCCGCTCCGTCCGGGGACATGCTCAGCACCACAGCCCGGTGGCCCTGGCGACGAGGCCCGCGCCGACCGACGGCTTTCCACCCAGCCCTCCGAAGGGGGCGCCCGATGACTTCCCCCACCCTGCGGACCGCTCCGCAGTCGCCCGCAACGACGACGGGCAGCACGACCGGCACCACCGCCGCCACTACCGGCACCGGCACTACCACCGCTACCGCCGCCGGCACCGCGCGCCGGCTCGGCGTCGGCCTCGGCTGGCGCAGCGAGATCGACACCGTGGTCGAGCGGCAGCCCGGCCTGGACTGGGTCGAGGTCGTCGCCGAGAACATCTGCGACGGCCACCTCCCCGCCTCCCTGCGGATCCTGCTCGACCGGGGCGTCACCGTGGTCCCGCACGGGGTCGGGCTCGGCCTCGGCGGCGCCGACCGGCCCGACCCGGCCCGGCTGGCCGGGCTCGCGGGGACGGCCGAGCTGCTCGGCTCCCCCGTGGTCACCGAGCACCTGGCGTTCGTCCGGGCCGGCGGCCTGGAGGCCGGCCACCTGCTGCCGGTGCCCCGCTCGCGCGACGCCCTGCGGGTGATCGCCGAGAACGTGCGGATCGCCCAGGACCAGCTGCCGGTGCCGCTGGCCCTGGAGAACATCGCCGCGCAGCTGGCCTGGCCGGACGACGAACTGACCGAGGGCCAGTTCCTGGCCGAACTGGTCGAGCGGACCGGCGTCCGGCTGCTGATCGACGTCGCCAATCTGCACACCAACCGGGTCAATCTCGGCATCGACCCGGCCGCCGAACTGGACCGGCTGCCGCTGGAGGCGCTCGCCTACGTGCACGTCGCGGGCGGCACCATGGTCGACGGGGTCTGGCACGACACCCACGCCCACCCGGTCACCGAACCGGTGCTGGAGGTGCTGGCCGAACTGTGCGCCCGGGTCGCGCCGCCCGGGGTGCTGCTGGAGCGCGACGCCGCGTTCCCGCCGCCGGCCGAGCTGGCGGCCGAACTCGACGCCGTGCGGCGGGTACTGGAGGGCGACCGGTGACCGCCGGCCGCGGCCCGGACGGCCTCGTCGACGGGGGCACCGACGCCGCCCGGGCCCGGCTGGCCGCCCGGCAGACCGAACTGCTCACCGCGCTGGTGGCCGGCGGCCCGGTGCCGCCCGGCTTCGACCCGGCGCAGGTGCGGGCCCAGGCGACCGGCCTGGCCGCCAAGCGGCGCGACACCGCCGCCAAGGTGGCCCCGGAGCTGCCCCGGCTGCTCGGCGCGTTGTACGGGCCGCTGTTCCTCGCCTACGCCCGCAGCCGTCCGCAGACCGGCGGCTACCGCGCCGACGCCCGGGCCTTCGCCGAGTGGGCGCTCGGCGGGCGGCCGGAACCCTCCGAGGACCAGCGCCGGGCCCTGGAGCACTGGCTCCACCCGGTGCCGCACCGCTCCGAACGCCGGCCCGGCCCGCTCGCCCGTCTGCGCCGCACCCTGCGGCCCGGCCGGGACGCCTGAGCGCCGCACCCGCGCCGCACCCGCGGCACCCGCGTCGGCACCGCTCCCGCGGCACCCGTGCCCGTCCGCCCCGGTACCGCGCCCGCCCGGGCCGCGCGTCCGGACCGGACCGCACCCCAGCACCGCCCCACCGCCCCACGAAGGCGCCACGCGCGCCCGAACCACGTCTCACCACCCGGGGGAACCACTCATGTGGCACAACAGCTACTACGTCGTACCCGGCCTCCTGCTGGCCGCCACCGTCCTCGTCGCCCAGCAGGCCAAGCGGGCCGCCCGGCGCGTCAGCGACCCCAAGGGCCTGCCCGGCCGCGGCATCGCCCTGCTCGAGGCCGCCTTCCTGGCCGGGGGCCCGGGCCGGGTCTTCGACACCGCCCTGGTCCGGATGCACCGGCGCGGCCACGTCGTGGTCAGCCGCTCCCGACTGGTCACGCTGACCGCCGCCGAGCCCGTCGACGAGGTCGACGGCGCGATCGTCGACGCGATCGGCGCCTCGCGCAGCCGGGACCTCGACTCGCTGCGCGTCGCGGTGATGCGCGCACCCGCCGTCCAGGCCGTCGGTGACGCGCTGGCCGCCCGCGGCCTGCTGCGCAACCCGGAGCGGCTGCGCCGGGCCAGGACCGCGCACCGGACGATCTGGCTCGCCCTGGCGGTCACCGCGGCGTTCGCCGTCGCCGCCCCGCTGCTGGCCTCCGACGAGCCGGGCAGCGACGGCCCCGCGCTCTGGCCCCCGCTGCTGCTGCTCGTCCTCGGCCTGGTCTCGCTGCTGGTCACCCGTCCGCCCAAGGGCCGGGTCACCCCGGCCGGGCGCCGCCAGCTCGGTCTGATGGACACCGGCAAGCCCTGGCAGCCGCACCACGGCGCGTTCGTGTCCGGCGCCGACGCCGTCCTGCTCGGCGCCGTCGCGCTCGGCGGCCTGGCCCTGCTCGGCCCCGACGGCCTCGGCGACGCGGAACTGCACGAGGCGATGCTCGCCGCGGCGGGCGCCGACCAGTCGGCCCGGGCCGTCGCGGCCGGCACCGGCTCCTCGTCCTCCGGCTCCTCCTGCGCCACCGGCCCCGCCGTCTGGTGCGGCTCCTCCTCCGACTCCTCGGACTCCTCCGGCTCCTCCGGATCGGGCTGCGGCAGCTCCTTCGGCTGCTCGGGCTCGAGCTGCTCCTCCGGCTCCTCGGGCTCGAGCTGCTCCTCGGGCTCCTCCGGCTGCGGTTCCTCCTCGGGCTCCAGCTGCGGCGGCGGCTCGAGCTGCGGCGGCGGGGGCTGCGGATCCTGAGCCCCGACCGGGAGCCGACGGCCCACCGGACGTCACAGTTCGGTATCGCGGTCCGGGAAGACGTTCCGCGCGCGGCGCGGCCGGGACTACAACAAGCCCATGTGGTTGCTCTTCCTCCTCCCGGCCTGCGTCGCCGCGGTGCTCTCCTGCATCCGGCTCGTCCGGACGACCGCCACCGCCGACGCGCTGTCCGGTCAGGAGGGCCCCCGGCCGGCCGAGGCGGTCGGGATCGGGCTGTACGAGACCGCGTACCTGGCCGGCGGACCGGACCGGGTGGTCGAGCTCGCGCTCGTCCTGATGGCCTCCCGGGGGCGGCTGCACCTCGCCCACACCGGCTGGACCACGGTCGTCGACCCGCGCGGCCGCAGCCGGCTGGAACGCGCGGTGATCGCCACCGTCGGCCCCGAGGGCCAGTGCCGCACCGACGACCTGCGACTGGCGATGGCCGCCCACCCCACCGTGCTGGAGATCGGCAGCCGGCTCTCGCTCGCCGGGCTGGCCACCCCGGCCACGGTGCGGCGGCACACCGTGCTGGTGGTCAGGCAGGTCCGGCAGGCGCTGCTGCTCTCGGTGGTCCTGCTGGCCGTGGCGCTGGTCGTCGGCGGCCTGACCGGCGGTGACACGGTGACCGCGCTGGCCTGGTTCTCGCTGCCGCTGGTGCTCACCTCCGGCACCCTGCTGATGGCCCGGGTCGACGTCTACCCGTACACCCGCTGGGCCTCGCCGATCGGCCAGGAGGTGCTCCGCGAGGTCCGCCCGCCGCGCCAGCACGGCCTCACCGACGACGACGAGCGCGAACTGCTCACCGCCGTCGCGATGAACGGCCCCGCCGCCCTCCCGGACGCCCGGCTGCGCGCCGCCCTGCGCCGCCACTGACACGCCGAAGGGCCCGCCCGCACGGCATTCGCCGGCGGACGGGCCCTTCGGCGTGCCTCGGCACGCGGGTGTGCTCAGACCAGGCCGTTGAGCAGCTCGGCGACGGGCTTGCGGCGGCCGGTGAAGAACGGCACCTCCTCGCGGACGTGCAGCCGGGCCCGGGACGGGCGCAGGTCGCGCATCAGGTCCACGATCCGGTGCAGCTCGTCCGCCTCGAAGGCGAGCAGCCACTCGTAGTCGCCCAGCGCGAACGAGGCGACCGTGTTGGCCCGCACGTCGGGGTAGCCGCGCGCCATCTGGCCGTGCTCGGCGAGCATCGCGCGCCGCTCGGCGTCCGGCAGCAGGTACCACTCGTAGGAGCGCACGAACGGGTACACGCAGACGTAGTCGCGCGGACGCTCGTCGGCGAGGAACGCCGGGATGTGCGACTTGTTGAACTCCGCCGGGCGGTGCAGCGCCATGTTCGACCAGACCGGCTCCAGCTGCCGGCCCAGGCCGGTGCGGCGGAAGCGGTTGTACGCCTCCTGGAGGTCGTCCGAGTCGGCGGCGTGCCACCACACCAGGATGTCGGCGTCCGCGCGCAGACCGGACACGTCGTAGGTGCCGCGCACCGTGACGTCCTTGGCGTCCAGCTGGGCGAACAGCTCCTCGACCTCGGTGACCAGGCCGGTGCGGTCCTCGGGCAGCGCGCCCTTGAGCTTGAACACCGACCACATGGTGTAGCGGATGACCTGGTTCAGGTCCCGCGCCTTCAACTTGGCGGGCTGCTCGGCGGCCTGCTGCTCAGCGGTCTCAGTCATGCGCCCATTGTCCTCTCGGTGACGTTCGCCCCGGTGAGCGGGGTCAGTACTCGGTCGAGCGCGGCGACGGCCGCCCGGGCGCTCGCGACGCAGGCCGGGATGCCCACGCCGTCGTACGCGGCCCCGCACAGGGACAGCGCTCCCACCCGGTCCGCCGCCGCCCGGATCCGGGCCACCCGGTCCAGGTGGCCGACCGGGTACTGCGGCAGTCCGGCGCGCCACCGGGTGACGGCGGTGTCGTACGGGCGGGCGGTCAGGCCGATCGCCTCGCCCAGGTCGGCCAGCGAGCGGGCGACCAGTTCCTCGTCCGCCAGCTCCAGCGGCTCCTCCTCGCGCAGCCGGCCGAGCGAGGTGCGCAGCACGAAGGCGTCCGGCGCCGACCGCTCCAGCCAGCCCCACTTGTTGGAGGAGAAGGTGGACGCCTTGATCCGCCGGCCGTCCACGGGCGGGACGAGGAAGCCGCTGCCGGCGGGGGTGCGGGCCAGGTCGGCGCGGCGGAAGGCCAGCGTGACCAGCGCCATCCCGGCGTACTCCACGGTGTCCAGCTCGGCGGCCGCGGCGGGCGCGTCGGCGCGCAGCAGCCGGGCGGCGGCCGGCGCGGGCACGGCCAGCACGACGGCGTCCGCGGCGAGCACCTCGCCGTCGCCGGTGGTCACCCGCCAGCCGTCGGGGGTGCGGCGGAGCTCCGTCACCGCGGTCCGGGTGCGCAGCTCGACGCCGGCCGCGGCGCAGGCCGCGGCGACCGCCTCCGGCAGGGTGCCGAGGCCGCCGCGCAGGCCCTGGAACACGGGGGTGCCGACGGTCGTCGGGCGGGTGGCCAGCGCGTGCACACCCTCGACCAGGGAGCCGCCGCCACGGGCGACCGGCAGCAGCGCGGGCACGGCGGCGCGCAGCGAGATCTCGTCGCTGTGCCCGGCGTAGACACCGCCGAGCAGCGGTTCCACCAGCCGGTCCACGACCTCGCGGCCGAGCCGGTCGGCGACGTAGCGGCCGATCGCGACATCGTCCGCGACCGCCTCCCCGAGCACCTCGTGCCGGGCCCGGTCCAGCCCCTCGGGGCTCAGCACACCGGAGTCCGCCAGCGCGGCGAGGTCCCCGGGAACGCCCATCACCTGTCCGCCGGGCAGCGGGCGCAGCGCGCCCCTGGTCCAGATCGCGGCCTTGGCGGTGGTCGGCGGCTCCAGCCGCTCCGCGAGCCCGACGGCCCGCGCCAGCTCGACCGCCTCCGGCCGCCGGGCGAGCATCGACTCGGCTCCGAGGTCCACCCGGACCCCGCCGACCTCGCCGCCCCGCAGCTTCCCGCCCAGCCGCTCCGACGCCTCCAGCAGCGTCACCCTCGCCCGCGCCGGCTCCCCCGCACCCCCGCCGACCACAGCGGCGGCGGTCAGCCCCGCGATCCCGCCGCCGATCACCACGACATGTGCTTGCGCCATGCCCCGCAGTCTCGCAGGTCTTTACACCTTTGCCTCAATCCGCCCGCTTCTGCCCCTTGCGGGCGGGCACGAGCGCGTCCAGGTCGACATCGACCGGGAACGGCACCGGCCGCTCCAGCCGCTTGCGGAAGATCCCGGCCGCGGTATAGGCGGAGGTCGGGTGGTCCAGTTCGTGGACGTGGACCACCGGCAGTCCCTCCTCCTCCTCGATCACCCAGTAGTGCGGGATCCCGGCCTCGGCGTACTTCCGCAGCTTGACCGTGCGATCCCGGTGGGCGGACTCGGGGGAGACGACCTCGACGACGAGCCTCACGTCGGCGGCGTCGAACCAGGTCCGGTCCGGATCGTAGTCGGCCTCCGCGACCACCAGGTCCGGCTCGGGGCGGTTCCGCCGGTCGAGCCTGATCGTCATCTCCCGCTCGGCCAGGAGGCCGTCCGGCACCAGTTCCTCCAGCACCGCGGTGAGCGCCGTCACGGCCCGACTGTGCCACGAGCGCTGCGGGGACATCATGAAGACCAGTGCTCCGTCGATCAGTTCGGTGTGGCGGGGCGCTTGCGGCAGGCGGTCGAGGTCCTCGGCGAACCATCCCTCGGCACGGGGCGGGTACATCCAGTCCGGCAACTCACTCATGGAGCCCACGGTAGCGACTCCGGGGCGGTCGTGGGGTCGTCGGGCCCCTACGGACAGAAGGTGTGCGGGCGGGACCGCGGTCCGGTGCGGGAGGGGCCGCGCCTTGTCCGCTCCGCAGCCGAGACGTGATCGAGCTGCGACCTCCCGGCCGGGTCCGGATCGGCCCGGGGTCCGTCGAAATGGTGTGGGTGCCCCGGGAGGGGGTGCCGGAACCATCGGACGACGGGGAGGGCCCGGACGTGGGACGAGGACGAGGGCGGCGCGGAGCGGGGGCGCTGGCGGCGGTGGCCCTGGCGGCGGTGCTGGCGGCGGGCTGCTCGGCGGGCCGGGACGGCGGGGCCAAGGACATGTCGGCGGCCGCCCCGGCGCAGGCCGCCGCCGGGGAGGCGGCCAAGGGGGACGCCGCGGTCGGGGCGCCGGGGGTGGCCTCGGTGGCGCCCAAGGCGCCGTCGGCCGGGCAGCCGGGTGCGGTGCCAGTGGTGGACGCCCGGCAGATCGCGTACTCGGCGCAGCTGACGGTGCGGACGGCACAGGTGGACACGGCGCTGGCGAAGGCCGGGGACCTGGCCGCCGCGGCGGGCGGTTACGTGGCGAGCGAGACCGGGAGCTCCGGCGGGGACGGCGGCCCGCAGAGCGGTCAGATCACGGTGAAGGTGCCCTCGGCGGCGTTCCGGCCGACGCTGGACCAGCTGGCCGGGCTCGGCGAGGTGCTGTCCCGGCGCAGCCAGGCGGAGGACCTCACCCAGCAGGTCGCGGACGTCAACAGCCGGATGCAGAGCCAGCAGGCGAGCGTGGACCGGGTGCGCGCGCTGATGGCGCAGGCGAAGACGCTGGCCGAGGTCGTCAGTCTGGAGAGCGAGCTGAGCCGGCGGGAGTCGGACCTGGAGTCGCTGCAGAAGCAGGTGAAGGAGCTGTCGGCGCGCACGTCGCTGTCCACGATCACGCTGGACGTGCGGCAGAAGGCCGGTCCGGTCCAGGACGTGCCGGACGCGCCGGACCGGGAGAAGGGGTTCTGGGCGTCGGTCGGTGCGGCGCTGGGCGGCGGCTGGCACGTGCTGGCCGTGATCGTCCGGGTGACCGTCATGGCGGTGGCCGCCGTGCTGCCGTTCCTGCTGGTGGCCGCGCCGGTGGCGGCGGTGGTGTGGGCGCTGCGCCGGCGGCGGAAGCCGGTCCCGGTGGCGCCGGAGCAGCGGGAGGACCGGGCGGAGGAGGACGAGGCGGAGGAAGAGGAGGACGAGCCGACGCACTGAGCCGGGCCCGCCGGTGGCGGCCCCGGGGAGGGGCCGCCGCCGGACGGCGGGTCAGCGGGCGCTGGCCTCGTGCACGAAGGCGACCAGACGGCTGAGCGCGTCCGGGTCCATGCTGGGCATGACACCGTGGCCGAGGTTGAAGATGTGGCCGCTGCTGCCGAGCGCCTGGGCGGCGTGCAGCACCTCGCGGGCCTTGGTCTCGACGGCCCTGGTGGGCGCGAACAGCACCGCCGGGTCGAGGTTGCCCTGGAGGCCCTTGCCGGGGCCGACCCGCTCGGCGGCGACGTTCAGCGGCACCCGCCAGTCGACGCCGACCACGTCCGCGCCGGCCTGGCCCATGAGGCCCAGCAGCTCGCCGGTGCCGACGCCGAAGTGGATCCGCGGCACGCCGTACCCGGCCACCGCGTCGAACACCTTGGTGCTGGCGGGCATCACCGAGCGGCGGTAGTCGTCCGGCGCGAGCGCGCCCACCCAGGAGTCGAACAGCTGGATCGCCGAGGCGCCGGCCTCGATCTGCACCTCGAGGAAGGCGGCGGTGATCCCGGCCAGGCGGTCGAGCAGCGCGGCCCACAGGTCGGGCGCGCCGTACATCATGGCCTTGGTGTTCTCGTGGTTCTTGGACGGCCCGCCCTCGATCAGGTAGCTGGCGAGCGTGTAGGGGGCGCCGGCGAAGCCGATCAGCGGGGTCGGGCCGAGCTCGTCCACGAGCAGGCCGACGGCCTCGGTGATGTAGGGGACGTCGTCCGGCTCCAGCGGGCGCAGCCGCTCCAGGTCGGCGAAGCTGCGGATCGGGTCGGCGATGACCGGACCGATGCCGGGCTTGATGTCGACGTCGATGCCGATCGCCCGGAGCGGCACCACGATGTCGCTGAAGAAGATCGCCGCGTCCACCTTGTGCCGGCGCACCGGCTGGAGGGTGATCTCCTTGACCAGCTCGGGCCGCATGCAGGACTCCAGCATGGGGATGCCCTCGCGGACCTTCAGGTACTCGGGCAGCGAGCGGCCCGCCTGGCGCATGAACCACACCGGGGTGTGCGGTACCGGCTCGTGCCGGCAGGCGCGCAGGAACGCCGAGTCGTACGCGGCGCCGCGGCGCGCGTCGGGCTGCTGACCGGGGGTGGCACCGGTCGGGGGGACTGCCGTCGTCTCGCTCACGCTCCAAATCTTCGCACGCGGCCCGGACCCGCCCGTCCCGGCGGTCCCGTCGCTTCCTCCAGGATCCGAACAAGGATCCGGCCGGAGATCCGGACGAGGATCCGGGCCGGGCCGGACCGGGATCCGGACGGGACCCCGGGCGGGACCGTGGGCGGGACCGCGGCGGGGACCGGGCCGGAGATCTGGCCGGATTGCCGCCCCGGCGCGCCGCGCGGGCAGAAGTTACGGCGATTACCCGGGTTTTCGACCTAGTCTTCGGGTCATGGCAGCGGTCGGAGGGCACCCCGCACAGGGTGGCGGAGCAGGTGGCGGAACGGGTCGGGAGGCGGCGCCGAGCGAGTTCCGGGCTGCCGTGGAGGCGTTCTCCGGTGCCCGGCTGCGCCCCGAGCTCGTCCTCTCCCCCGCCCCGGCCCCGCGCCGGCTGGCACCGTACTCCTTCGCGCTGACCGCCACCGTCGAGGTCGACGGCGAGGAGCTGGCCGACGGCCGGCTGGTGCTGCTGCACGACCCGGCCGGGCAGGAAGCCTGGAACGGGGACTTCCGCGTGGTCACCATGACCCGGGCGGAGCTGGAGCCGGAGATGGCCGGCGACCCGATGCTCTCCGAGGTCGGCTGGGCCTGGCTGCTGGACGCGCTGCAGGCGCACGGCGCCGGGTACGCGGAACCGTCGGGCACCGTGTCGCTCTGCGCCTCGCAGTACTTCGGCGGGCTGGCGGACCGGGCGTCGACCACCGAGATCGAGATCAGGGCGTCCTGGACGCCGGCCGACGGCCGCTTCGAGCGGCATCTGGCGGCCTGGGGGGACCTGCTCTGCATCGGCGCGGGCCTGCCCCCCGCGGCCGCGGCGCCGCACGCGCCCGCCGACGTCACGTCACTCGGTGGAGTGGTCCCGATGCCCGCGAGGCGACGTCCGCGCTCGCACTGAGGAGTGGCGCCGCCGCGGCGTCATCACCGGAGGCGACGCCACCCCCAGGGCTGACGGAGTGTGACTTCGGTGCGGCTCTCCGTCAATAATCCGGCCGAGTCCGACCGCTTCGCGTCGAGTCTGATCGATTTTGTGCGAATTCCAGGCATGTCGTAATCAGTCACCTGCGCGATTTGTCCGTATTGTTACTCACTAGATCGTGATCTTTCGCTAAAGCCGGGCACGGATGCTGCCGAAGCAGACTGTGACCCTTTCCGAACGCGGAACACTCCGACCGCCCCCTCGGGGTTCCGTCCGCCACTCCCGCAGGAGGCCTGGTGTCGGTCCTTCTTGAGCACCCCGCAAACGTGGTCGCCTACCGCCCGACCAAGCCCACCGCCATGGTGGTCATCGCCGATCCCCGCGTCCGAAACACCGTCACCCGTCACCTCTGGGCGCTCGGCGTCCGGGACGTGATCGAGGTGTCCTCGATCGCCGAGGCCCGCCCCCGGGTCTCCACCCCGCGCGACATCTGCGTCGCCGACGTCCACCTCCCCGACGGCTCGGGGCTGACCATCCTCGCCGAGACCCGTGCCGCCGGCTGGCCCAACGGGCTGGCGCTGTCCGCCGCCGACGACATCGGCGCCGTCCGCAGCGCCCTGGCGGGCGGGGTCAAGGGTTACGTGGTGACCGGCACCCGCACCAATGTCGCCATGCCGGGCCGCCCGGGCCTGCCGCTCGGCGCCGCCGGGCTGGCCGGCCGGATGCGGCGCCCCGGGATGCCGGGCATGCCCGGTGCGGCCGGGGCTCCCGGCGGCGCGCCCGGTGCCCACGGCGCGCCGGGCGCCCAGCAGACCGCCTACCGCGAGCTGTCCGGCCGTGAGGTCGAGGTGCTGCGACTGGTGGCCGAGGGCCAGTCGAACAAGGCGATCGGCGTGGCGATGGGCCTCTCGGCGCTCACCGTGAAGAGCCACCTCGCCCGGATCGCCCGCAAGCTCGGCACCGGCGACCGGGCCGGCATGGTCGCGGTCGCGCTGCGCACCGGCATCATCCACTGAGTCCCGGCGCCGCCGCGGCGGCCCAGGAGGAACGTTTCCTCCCGGGTCGCCGCGCGCCGCGGCCGGGAACGCCCTCCCGGGCCCGTCCGGAGCGCCCCGGGCGGACCCCTTCATCGGTCTGACCAGTCCGACAACACTCCCGGTCGCGGGGTCCGTCGTACCCTTGGTAGGTGACCGACGCCGTAGCAGCCATCCCAGAAGAAGCAGCCCCGGTCCCGCTCCTCGAGCCGAAGGAGGGGATCCCTCCGGTCGTGGCGGACGAGCGGGCGCTGGCCGAGACCGTCGCCGCCTTCGCCGCGGGATCCGGACCGGTCGCCGTCGACGCCGAGCGGGCCTCCGGCTACCGCTACGGCCAGCGGGCGTACCTCATCCAGCTACGCCGCGCGGGCGCCGGGTCCGCGCTGATCGACCCGATCGCCTGCCCCGACCTCAGCGGGCTGGGCGCGGCCCTCGCGGACACCGAATGGGTGGTGCACGCCGCCACCCAGGACCTGCCCTGCCTGGCCGAGGTCGGCATGAGACCCCAGCGACTGTTCGACACCGAGCTGGCCGGCCGGATCGCCGGTTTCGCCCGGGTCGGCCTCGGACCGATGACCGAGAACGTGCTCGGGCTGAGCCTGGCCAAGGAGCACTCGGCGGTGGACTGGTCCACCCGTCCGCTGCCCGAGCCGTGGCTGCGCTACGCCGCTCTGGACGTCGAGGTGCTGGTCGAGCTGCGTGACGCACTCGAACGGGAGCTGGACGCCCAGGGCAAGCTCGACTGGGCCCTGGAGGAGTTCGCGGCGATCGCCGCCGCCCCCCGCCCGGCCCCGCGGACCGACCCGTGGCGGCGCACCTCGCAGCTGCACAAGGTCCGCCGGCGCCGCCAGCTCGCCGTGGTGCGCGAGCTGTGGCTGGCCCGCGACCGGGCGGCCCAGGAGCGGGACGTCTCGCCGGGCCGGGTGCTGTCGGACGCCGCGATCGTCAACGCCGCGCTGGCCATGCCGCTGAACATCGCCGCGCTGCAGGGCGTCCAGGGCTTCGGGCCCCGGGTGCACCGGCGCCAGCTGGAACAGTGGCTGGCCGCCGTCCAGCGCGGGCGGGAGGTGCCGGAGAACCAGCTGCCGCCGGCCGCCGCACCGCACGACGGCCCGCCGCCGCCGCGCGCCTGGGCCGAGAAGGACCCGGTGGCGGCCGCCCGGCTGAGCGGCGCGCGCGCCGCGGTCACCGAGCTGGCCGAGCGCCATCACCTGCCGGCCGAGAACCTGATCACCCCGGACCTGGTCCGCCGGGTCTCCTGGGAGCCGCCCGCCGACGCCTCGGCCGCCAACGTGGCCGCCGCACTGCGGCGGCTCGGCGCCCGGCAGTGGCAGGTGGACCTGGTCGCGCCGGTGCTGGCCGCGGCCTTCGTCGAGGCCGCCAGGACCGGGGCCGAGACCAAGGCCGGTACGGCCGCGCAGCAGGGCTGAGCCGGTACGTACGACGAAGGGGATGCCGCCCGAAGCGGGGCGGCATCCCCTTCGTCGTACCCGGCACCACAACCACCCCGAGCCGACCACGCCTTGACCCCGGCCGGCTCCGAACCCGCCCCGAGCCGAAGGGGCGCGCCGGTGCCGAAAGGGAGAGCGGGAGGGAGCGACGAAGGAGCGAGGGAGCGCCGACCGTCGGCACCGGACCGAAGCGCCCCGGAGGCGAGCGGGCGAAAGCACCGCCCCGAGCCGAAGGGGCGCGCCGGTGCCGAAAGGGAGAGCGGGAGGGAGCGAAGCGAGGGAGCGCCGACCGTCGGCGCCGAACAAGAGCGCCCCGGAGGCGAGCGGGCGAAAATACAGAGTGGGCGACAACACATCCGGTGTTGCGGCTTCCGGGCCTGGGCAGGCTGGTTACCGGCGGGTAGCATGGCCGTGGGCGGCGCCGCCCGCGTCCATTCGTGCGACGGCTCGCGGCAGCCTGCCCACTGAACCGTTGGTCCCTGGGAGGAGAGCCCCCGTGCCTCGTACCGCGAGGGACGTCGTCTTCGTCGATGGCGTCCGCACCCCGTTCGGCAAGGCAGGCCCGAAGGGCATCTACCACGAGACCCGTGCCGACGACCTCGTCGTCAAGTGCATCCGGGAGCTCGTGCGTCGTAACCCCAACCTGCCCGTCGAGCGCATCGACGAGGTCGCCATCGCGGCCACCACGCAGATCGGCGACCAGGGTCTGACCATCGGCCGCACCGCAGCACTGCTGTCGGGCCTGCCGAAGTCCGTCCCCGGCTACGCGATCGACCGCATGTGCGCCGGCGCGCTGACCGCCGTGACCACCACCGCCGGCGGCATCGCCTTCGGCGCCTACGACGTGGTCGTGGCCGGTGGCGTCGAGCACATGGGCCGCCACCCGATGGGCGAGGGCGTCGACCCGAACCCGCGCTTCGTCTCCGAGAAGCTCGTCGACGAGTCCGCCCTGTTCATGGGGATGACCGCGGAGAACCTGCACGACCGGTTCCCGCACATCACCAAGGAGCGCTGCGACGCCTACGCCGTGCGCTCCCAGGAGAAGGCCGCCAAGGCGTACGCCAACGGCGACATCCAGCCCGACCTGGTGCCGATCTCGATCCGCAACACCAACCCCGAGGTCGGCGAGACCGGCTGGGGCCTGGCCACCGCGGACGAGCCGATGCGCCCGGGCACCACGATGGAGAGCCTGGCCGGTCTCAAGACCCCGTTCCGCCCGCACGGCAACATCACCGCGGGCAACTCGGCCGGTCTGAACGACGGCGCCACCGCCTCGCTGCTGGCCGCCGAGGACGTCGCCGAGGAGCTCGGCCTCCCGGTCCGGATGCGCCTGGTCTCGTACGCCTACGTCGGCGTCGAGCCCGAGGTCATGGGCATCGGTCCGGTGCCGGCCACCGAGAAGGCACTGGCCAAGGCCGGTCTGACCATCGACGACATCGGCGCGTTCGAGGTCAACGAGGCGTTCGCCGTGCAGGTCCTGTCGTTCCTGGACCACTACGGCATCGCCGACGACGACGAGCGCGTCAACCCGTTCGGCGGCGCGATCGCGTTCGGCCACCCGCTGGCCTCCTCGGGCGTGCGCCTGATGAACCAGCTGGCCCGCCGCTTCGAGCAGCGCCCGGACGTCCGCTACGGCCTCACCACGATGTGCATCGGCTTCGGCATGGGTGCCACCGTCATCTGGGAGAACCCCCACTTCGAGGGTGGTAAGTGAGTATGAGCACCACGACCGAGCTGCTGACCCGCGGCGCCGAGCTCTTCCCCGGCGAGGTCGTCACGACCGCGCACGTCCGCCACCTGGACCTGCCGCTGCAGGCCGGCCGGCTGGCCCTGATCACCCTCGACAACGGCTTCGACCACACCAAGCCGACCACCTTCGGCCCGGGCTCGCTGCTCAAGCTGTCCGAGGCGCTGGACCAGGTCGAGGCGGAGGCGGCCGAGGGCACGATCGTCGGCGCCGCGATCACCGGCAAGCCGTTCATCTTCGCGGTCGGCGCCGACCTCAAGGGCGTCGAGCTGCTCAAGGAGCACGCGGACGCGCTCGCCATCGGCAAGGGCGGCCACGAGGTCTTCAAGCGGATCGCCGCGCTGCCCGTCCCGACCTTCGCCTTCTACAACGGCGCGGCCATGGGCGGCGGCGTCGAGGTCGGCCTGCACTGCGACTACCGCACGGTGTCGGCGGGCGTCCCGGCGTTCTCGCTGCCCGAGGTCTTCCTCGGCCTCGTCCCCGGCTGGGGCGGCTGCAGCATCCTGCCGAACCTGATCGGCCCGGCCAAGGCCGTCAAGGTGATCATCGAGAACTCGATGGCGCAGAACAAGCAGCTCAAGGGCAAGGACGTGTTCGAGCTGGGGATCGCCGACGCGATCTTCGAGCCGGCCGACTTCCTGGAGCAGTCGCTGCTCTGGGCGGCCGGGGTCCTCAAGGGCGACGTCGCCGTCGCGCGTGAGGAGATCGACCGCGGCAAGGCCTGGGACGACGCCGTCGCCTGGGGCCGGATGGTCGCCGACGCCAAGGTGCACGGGGCGGCCCCGGCCGCGTACCGGGCGCTGGACATCATCGCCCAGGTCAAGGACCAGGATCTGCAGGCCGGCTTCGACGCCGAGGACGCGGCGCTGGCCGACCTCATCATGGGCGGCGAGCTGCGCAGCGGCATCTACGCCTTCAACCTGGTGCAGCGCCGGGCCAAGCGCCCGGTCGGCGCGCCGGACAAGTCGCTGGCCCGTCCGGTCTCCAAGGTCGGCGTCGTCGGTGCCGGTCTGATGGCCTCGCAGCTGGCGCTGCTGTTCGCGCGCCGGCTGGAGGTGCCGGTGGTCCTCACCGACATCGACCAGGAGCGCGTCGACAAGGGCGTCGGCTACGTCCACGCCGAGATCGACAAGCTGCTCGACAAGGGCCGCATCGGCAAGGACAAGGCCAACCGCCTCAAGGGCCTGGTCTCCGGCTCGCTCGACAAGGCCGCCGCCTTCGGCGACGCGGACTTCGTGATCGAGGCCGTGTTCGAGGAGATGGGCGTCAAGCAGACCGTCTTCGCGGACCTGGAGAACGTGGTCTCGCCGACCTGTGTGCTGGCGACCAACACCTCCTCGCTCTCCGTCACCGAGATGGCGTCGAAGCTGAAGCACCCCGAGCGGGTCGTCGGCTTCCACTTCTTCAACCCGGTCGCGATCCTGCCGCTGCTGGAGATCGTCCGGGGCGAGAAGACCGACGACGTCTCGCTGGCCACCGCCTTCGGCGTCTCCAAGAAGCTGAAGAAGACCGCGGTGCTCTGCAAGGACGCCCCGGCGTTCGTGGTGAACCGGATCCTGACCCGCTTCATGGGCGAGATCCAGGGCATCATCGACGAGGGCACCCCGATCGCCACGGTCGAGAAGGGCGTCGAGCCGCTCGGCCTGCCGATGTCCCCGATCGTGCTGCTGGAGCTGGTCGGCCCGGCCATCGCGCTGCACGTCTCGGAGACCCTGCACGGCGCGTTCCCGGAGCGGTTCACCGTCTCCGAGAACCTCGGCCGGGTGGTCAAGGCCGGCAAGCGCGGCTTCTACACCTGGGTGGACGGCCAGCAGGTCCTCGACCCCGAGGTGCTGGAGCTGCTCACCTTCGGCGACACCGTGCTGACCGAGGAGCAGGTGCTGGGCCGCGCCCTGGAGGCCGTCGCCCAGGAGATCGGTCTGATGCTGGAGGAGGGTGTCGTCGCCGAGGCGCAGGACATCGACCTCTGCATGATCACCGGCGCCGGCTGGCCCTTCCACCTGGGCGGGATCACCCCGTACCTGGACCGTGAGGGCATCTCGGAGCGCGTGAACGGCAAGCGCTTCCTCGCCCCGGGCCTGGCCTCCGTGCCCGCCTGAGGATGACGCGGAGGGCCCCGGTGACCTTGATCGGTCACCGGGGCCCTCTGTCGTTCGCCGCGGCCCGTACGGAGGCCGTCGCGGGCCTCCCCGGGAGCCCGGGCCGCCCGGGCCTCCCCGGCCCCGGGGAGGGTGTCGTCAGCGCTTGAGGCGGTAGACGACGGTGTCGGCGAAGACGCCGACCATCTCGTAGTGGGTGTCCAGCAGGTTCTCGATCTTCGGGATCATGCCCGGCTGGTACGGCGCGAGGCCGGAGTCGTCGACGACCACCTCGGGCAGGCCCTTGGCGATCTCCTGGTCGAAGGTCTGCCAGGCGTTGGCCATCGAGAACTGCTCGCCGACGTTGGGGCTGCCGTCCTTGCCGCCGCTGTAGTTGGTCAGGAAACCGGCCGTGAGGTACCGGGTGGCGGGCTTGCGGTCGGCGAGCCAGTACAGCTCCGGGTGCATGCCCCAGACCAGCACGGTGTCCTTGGGCGTGGTCTGCGCGGCGACGGCGGTGGCGACCTCGGTGGTGCGGTCCAGCCGCTCCCCCGGCCAGGCCAGCGCGAGGCCCCAGAAGACGGTGGCGGCGGCCGTGGTGTACACCAGCACCGGCTTCCAGCGGACCGCCGAGGTGGCGACCGCGCCGGTGCCCAGCAGCACCAGCGGGGGCATCAGCTGGAGGTAGTAGTGGCCGAAGAAGTGGAAGCCGACGCTGACCGCCACCACCGAGGAGAGCAGCCACATCCACAGGTCGGTGGTGGAGCCGTGCTCCTCGCCGGCGACCGGCAGCGGGCGGTGCCGGTACTTCAGCCACAGCCTCCGGCCGACCGGCAGCAGGAAGCCCAGCCCGGCGCCGATCAGGATCGCCGAGTTGCCGAGCGCCCGCCCGACCATCTGCAGCCACGCGCCGCCCGAGGTGGCGTAGTCGCCGCTGCCGGTGACCACCCAGAACAGGAAGCCCTTGGGTTTGGTCAGGATCACCGCGACCAGCGCTATCGGCAGGGTGAAGCCGAAGCCGATCTTGAACAGGGCGGGGATCCAGCGGACGCCGCGCTGCCGGGCGTCCTGGAAGAGCATCCAGAGCACCGGCAGCAGCACCGCGCCGCCGGTCTGCTTGGTCAGCGAGCAGAGCGCCACCGCGATGCCGGCGGCCAGCCAGCGGCGGCGTTCGGCGTAGCGGAAGGCGGCCACCATCGCGGGCAGCATGAAGACCTCGAAGGTCGCCGCCTGGGTGTCCTCCGGGGAGAGCCCGATCGAGACCAGCAGGTAGAGCAGTCCGGCGCCGGCGCCGGCCCGGTTGCCCCAGCGGCCGCGGGCGATCGAGGCCAGCAGGATCGCGGTGACCAGGTGGGCGGCCACCGCGAGGGTGCGCAGCGGCCAGAGCGAGGCGGAGCCGAAGACCGTGAAGCAGGCCTGGTAGAGCCAGGGCAGCAGCGGGGGCTTGCGGTCCACCACGGTGTCGTAGAGCACGCCGCCGTCGGCGAGCATCCGGGCCTGGGTGGCCAGGAAGCCCTCGTCGGGGCTCCAGACCGGGCGGACGAAGGACGGCAGGTGGGTGAGCAGCGCGACCAGGGCCAGCAGCGGCACCAGCCGCGACCAGTAACCGGTCTTCACCCGCTCCCAGCCGTCGGCCGGGGGTACCCCCAAGGGCAGGCGCTCGGTGAGCGCGGTCAAGCGGGATCGGGTGGGGGTCGGCACGGATGACAACCTACCGGGCGGAATCGGCACGGGCAGCGCCGGTCCCGCCTTTGGTGCGATTATCGGCCTCACTGTTGCAGAGCTGTCGCAGAGCCGGGGCGGAGTACCGCCGTCCGGGGCTCTCCCCCGGACGGCGGTACTCCCCCGGAGGAGCGGTCAGGCCTCGACCGTGGCGACGTCCAGCCGGGAGACCAGGGCGGTCACCTGCCGGGCGATGTCCGGGGCGGTCAGACCGATCTCGGCGAGGATCTCCGGCCGCGAGGCGTGGTCCAGGAACTCCTGCGGGATGCCGAAGTCACGGACCGGCAGGTCCACGTCCGCGTCCCGCAGCGCCTGGGCGATCGTCGCGCCGACACCGCCGACCCGGCCGTTGTCCTCGACCGTGACGACCACCCGGTGCTCGGCGGCCAGGCCCGGCAGCGCCGGGTCGACCGGCTTGACCCAGCGCGGGTCCACCACGGTGGAGCTGATGCCCTGGGCGGCCAGCAGGTCGGCCACCTCCAGGCACATCGGGGCGAGCGCGCCGACCGAGACGATCAGCACATCGGCCCGGCGGCCGTCCTCGGCCTCGCCGAGGGAGTCCGGCACGGCGGCGCGCAGGACGTCCATGCCGCCGACCGTGGCGACCGCCGGGACGGCCTCGCCGACCGAGCCCTTGGAGTAGCGGACCACCGTCGGGGCGTCCTTGACCTCGACGGCCTCGCGCAGCTGGGCGCGGACCTGGTCGGCGTCGCGCGGGGCGGCGAGCCGCAGGCCGGGGACGACCTGGAGGATCGACATGTCCCACATGCCGTTGTGCGAGGCGCCGTCGGTGCCGGTGACACCGGAGCGGTCCAGCACGAAGGTGACGCCCAGCTTGTGCAGGGCGACGTCCATCAGGACCTGGTCGAAGGCGCGGTTGAGGAAGGTCGCGTAGACCGCGAAGACCGGGTGCAGCCCGCCGGTGGCCAGGCCGGCCGCGCTGGTGACGGCGTGCTGCTCGGCGATGCCCACGTCGAAGATCCGGTCCGGGAAGGCCTCGGCGAACGGGGCCAGGCCGACCGGGTGGAGCATCGCGGCGGTGATGCCGACGATGTCCTCGCGCTCGTGGCCGAGCGCCACCATCTCCTCGGCGAAGACCGAGGTCCAGTCCTTGCCGGAGCTCTTGATCGGCAGGCCGGTCTCCGGGTGGATGACGCCGACCGCGTGGAAACGGTCCTCGTCGTTGTTCTCGGCGGCGTGGTAGCCGCGGCCCTTCTCGGTGAGGCAGTGCACGATCACCGGTCCGCCGAAACCGCGCGCCTTGGTGAGCGCGGACTCCAGGGCGGTGAGGTCGTGGCCGTCGATCGGGCCGATGTACTTGAGGCCGAGGTCCTCGAACATGCCCTGCGGGGCGATGAAGTCCTTGAGGCCCTTCTTGGCGCCGTGCAGGGTCTCGAACAGCTGCTGGCCGACCACCGGGGTGCGCTGCAGCGCGTCCTTGCCCCAGGACAGGAAGCGCTCGTAGCCCTGGGTGGTGCGCAGGGTGGCGAGGTGGTTGGCGAGGCCGCCGATGGTCGGCGAGTAGGAGCGCTCGTTGTCGTTGACGACGATGACCAGCGGGCGGTCCTCGGCGTCGGCGATGTTGTTGAGCGCCTCCCAGGCCATGCCGCCGGTGAGCGCGCCGTCGCCGATCACCGCGACCACCGGGTCGTGCTTGCCCAGCAGCTGGTTGGCCTTGGCCAGACCGTCGGCGTAGGAGAGCACGGTGGAGGCGTGCGAGTTCTCGATCACGTCGTGCTCGGACTCGGCGCGCGAGGGGTAGCCGGACAGGCCGCCCTTCGTCCGCAGCCCCGAGAAGTCCTGGCGGCCGGTGAGCAGCTTGTGGACGTAGCTCTGGTGGCCGGTGTCGAAGAGGATGCGGTCGCGCGGGGAGTCGAACACCTTGTGCAGCGCGATGGTGAGCTCCACCACGCCGAGGTTCGGGCCCAGGTGGCCGCCCGTCTTGGAGACCTCGGTCACCAGGAAGGTCCGGATCTCCTGGGCCAGTGCGGCCAGCTGTCCGGGCGTGAGCCGGTCGAGATCGCGCGGTCCCCGAATGCGGGTCAGCAGGGCCACCCGTTCCTCCTCGTTCGTGTTCGCGGACCGGAGGTCCGACGGGCGTCGCTGCCCGGTGTCGACCGGTCGAGTCTAATGTCCGCCCACCGGACGCCGGGCGGGGCGTCCGGTACCGACGGCCGGTACGCGCCAGCCACCTCGGCGGTCACTCTTTCGGGTGAACGTGGAAAACCGGCGTGTCGTTGCACCCGGCCGGGGCGGCGCCTGGACTCAGTGCCGGGCGACCGCGAGCGCGCTGGAGTCCCCCGCCTCGCTCATGACCAGGGCGAGCGCGCCCAGGACCTCGGCCCGGCCGCCCAGGGTACCGGGGACCACCGACAGCTGGCGGGCCGCGCTGGGGATCGCGTACCGGGCCACCGAATCGCGGATCGGCGCGAGCACCAGCTCGCCGGCGTCCGCGAGCTCGCCGCCGAGGATCACCCGGCGCGGGTTGAGCAGATTGCAGAGGGTGGCCACACCGGTGCCGATCTGTCGGCCGGCGTCGGCGATCACCCGGCGGCAGCCGAGGTCGCCCTGGTGGGCCAGCTCCACCACCCGGCTCAGGCTGAGCTCGGCGCCGAGGGTCGGGGTGAGCAGGTTCAACAGGTAGCGGGAGCCGACGAAGGTCTCCAGACAGCCCCGGTTGCCGCAGCGGCAGACCGGGCCGGCCTCGTCCAGGGTGATGTGACCGATCTCGCCCGCGGTGCCGCCCGGGCCCCGGTAGATCTGCCCGTTGACCACCAGGCCCGCGCCGACGCCGCTGGCCACCTTGATGTAGGCGAGGTCGCCGAGGCCCCGGCCGGCGCCCCAGACCAGCTCGCCGAGGGCGCCGAGGTTGGCGTCGTTGTCCACGTGCACCGGCATGCCGAGGCGCTCGGCCAGCTCGCGGCCGGGAGCGATCCCGGTCCAGCCGGGCAGGATCGCGGTGGAGCCCAGCGCCCCGGTCTCCACGTCGATCGGGCCGGGCACACCCAGGCCCACGCCGATCACCTTGTCCGGGCGGAAGCCGGCCTCCGCGAGCAGCCGCTCGACCAGGGCCTCGGCCCGGTCGAAGCCCTGCGCGGCCGAGACGTCGACGTCCATCGGGGCGCTCTCCTCGGCGAGGACCCGGTGGGCGAGGTTGCCGACCGCGACCCGCAGATGGGTGTGGCCGAAATCGATCCCCACCACGATGCCGGCGTCACCGCTGAGCGAGACGCTGCGGGCGCGGCGTCCGCCGGAGGAGGTGTCGGCCACCACGACGGTGCCGCTCTCCTTCAGTTCTCGGACGATGTTGGACACCGTGGCCGCCGAGAGTCCGGTCCCGCGGGCGATCTCGGCCTGGGTCAGCGAGCCGGCCATCCGCACCGCGCGGAGCACCCGCTCCAGGTTGGCCCGGTGCAGCGAGGACTGCGAGCCCGGCGTGTCCGTCGACATGATCCACCCTCCCAAGGGGGCCGGGGACCCCTCCGCCGGGTGTCCCCTTTCAACTCCTGAAGCCTAGGGCCTGTCTCCCGGATTTTGTCGGTCAGGTCGCGGCGGTGGGGTGCGTGCATCGCAAGGCGGAGGTGGGGGCACCTCCCGGCCGGAGGCTGGGGGCCATTGGCGACCGACGACAACGCGGCGAGGTGCGTGCCCCACCGCCGCGACCCCGGCAAGGGCCCGGGAGACAGGCCCTGCAGAGCCTGTCTGCCGGTGAAGGCACGGGGGAGAGTGGGCGAAGAGGTGGTGAGGGAGGAGGGGCCGCCGAGGAGCGCGGGCGGGTCGTCGGAGCGGTCCCGGCCCAGGTCGGCGGGGCGGGCCGGGGGCTGACAGCGCCGCAGGTCGGCGCGGGGTCGGCCGGGAGCTCCGGTTCCGGCGCCGGTCCGAAAACCGGCCCCCCGTACGATGGTGCCCAATCTCACCCGTCCCTGCGGCCGCGGATGCGCGCCGCTCCCGGGACGATTCCAGACATGACGGGGCATCAGATGGCAGGGGACAACCCTACACCGGGGGCTGGCGAAGCTTCCGGCGGCGGTCCGGACAACCGGGGCGTCTCGCTCGGACGCCCGGCGGGCGGCGTCGACCCGGCGGCCGTGGCCGACCAGCAGACACAGCTCGACGGGGCCGCGGTCCCCGGGCAGGCCGCACCGCCGGCCCCGGCCGCGCCGCCCGCGCCGCCGGCCGGGGCACCGGGGGCCGCCGGGGCGTACGCCTACGCGCCCACCGCCCCTGCCTTCCCCTCGCAGAGCCCGGCGGGCGCCCCGCCGCAGGCCCCGCCGGTGGGCCCGTACGACCCCTCCCCCGGCCAGCCGCAGTTCGGCGCCCCGGCCGCGGGCCAGCAGTACGGGTACACCGCCCCGCCCGCCGACGGCGGAGCCGCCGGCTACGGCTACCCGCAGCAGGGCGCGGGCTACGGCTACCCGGGTGCCCCGGCGCCCGTCGCCCCGCCGAAGCGCAACCCGGTGATGGTCTGGGGCGGCATCATCGGCGGTGTGCTGGCGATCGCCATCGTCGCCGCGCTGATCGTGCTGTTCACCGACGACAACAAGAAGAAGAACGACGAGCCGAGCGCGTCCGGCGGCACCACCGGCCAGGTCACCGGCGGGACCGGCGGGGACGCCACCGCCACCGGCGGGACGGTCACCGCGCCGGCCACCGGCGGCGGCACCGGCGGCACCGGTGGCGGCGGTGGCGGCGGCAAGGCCGGCGCCTACAACCCGGCCTGGGCGGCCGACAAGCCGGCCAGCTCGGTCAGCGGCTCCACCCGGATGCTCGCCATCTGGGGCGCCGAGAAGGTCGCGGTGCGCGCCGACACCACCGGCATCCGCGCCGTCAACACCTCGGACGGCAAGGAGGCCTGGAACATCCCGGTGCCCTCCGGCGCCAAGGAGTTCTGCTCCGCCTCGTACAGCGCCAACTCCAAGCACATCGCCGCGATCGCGCTGAACACCGGTGACAGCGACTGCTCCACCATCGCCGCGGTCGACCTCACCACCGGCAAGCTGAGCTGGACCGTGAAGGTCGGGCAGAGCCGGATGTCCTCCCCCACCCTGACCGTCACCGACAAGGTGGTCGGCATCGGCGCCAACACGGCCGCCGCGGTCAACATCGCCGACGGCTCCGCGGCCTGGTCGTTCCAGCCGCGCGAGAAGGACTGCAGCGTCTACGGCACCGTCGCCGGCGCCCAGATCGTCGTCACCGACCGCTGCTACGGCCTCAACACCACCGTCAAGTCGCAGCTGGTCATCGTCGAGACGGACACCGGCAAGGTCGCCTCGCCCGCGCCGATCACCCTGACCGGCAGCATCGAGCGGGTCGACAAGGTGCTCTCCGAGCAGCCGCTCGTGGTCTCGGTGACCAGCGGCCCGAACGGCGACTACGTGCTTCCGTTCGACAAGACCAACAAGGCCGGCACCCAGATGCCCGTCAAGGAGCCCGGCTACGACAGCCTGCGGCTCAGCGGCCTGGGCGACGCCATCACCCAGAGCGTGGTCAGCGGCACGACCCTGTACGTGCAGACCAACCCGACCAAGCCCTCGGTCAACGCCTACGACCTGAACACCGGCAAGCGGATCTGGTCGACCGACGGCAAGGCCAAGGACGGCCTGCGGCTGGTCTCCGGCACGGACAAGGAGGGCAAGGTCCGGGTCGTCATGGACATGGGCTACGGCACCGACGCCAAGCTGGCCACGCTCGCCCCCGCCGACGGCGCCGTCGGCGAGCTCGGCACCATCGCGCTCGGCAAGGACTCCTCCTCCTTCAGCATCAGCCTGAGCAGCAACGAGTTCGTGCTGAACTCGGACGGCGCGCTCTACGGGTTCTCCCGCAGCAGCATCGACCCGCCGGTGTTCAAGTTCGTCAAGAAGTAGGACACCCCGGGCGGGGCGGTGCGGGCCCGACGGCCCGTACCGCCCCGCCCGCGTCGTACCCGGGGAGTATTCCTCCGGCACTCGCGGGCGGACATGGCAGGATGCCAGGCATCAGCCCGACAAAGGAGTCCTGCGAGTGCCCGGCACCAACCTGACCCGTGACGAGGCCCGCACCCGGGCCGACCTCCTGCACGTGGACGCGTACGACATCGAGCTCGACCTGAGCTCGGCCCGAGAGGGGGGCACGTTCCGGTCCACGACCGTGGTCCGGTTCACCGCCACCACCCCGGGCGCGGCCACCTTCATCGACCTGGTCGCCCCGAGCGTCGACGAGATCGTCCTCAACGGCGTGCGGCTCGACAACAGCGCCTTCGCCGACAGCCGGATCGCGCTGCCGGACCTCGCCGCCGAGAACGAGCTGCGGGTGGTCGCCGACTGCGCCTACACCAACACCGGTGAGGGTCTGCACCTGTTCGTCGACCCGGTCGACGGCGAGACCTACCTGTACACCCAGTTCGAGGTGCCGGACGCCCGCCGGGTCTTCGCCTCCTTCGAGCAGCCCGACCTCAAGGCCGCGTTCGCCTTCACCGTGACCGCGCCCGCCGACTGGGTCGTGGTCTCCAACTCGCCCACCCCCGAGCCGGAGGGCGAGGGCGACACCCGGGTCTGGCGCTTCGCGCCGACCGGCCGGATCTCCTCGTACATCACCGCACTCGTCGCCGGCCCCTACGTCGGGGTCTTCGACAGCTACGAGAACGGCGAGCAGAAGGTGCCGCTGGGCATCTACTGCCGGCCCTCGCTGCGCGAGTTCCTGGACCCCGAGGCGATCTTCGAGGTCACCAAGCAGGGCTTCGACTACTTCCAGGAGAAGTTCGACTTCCCCTACCCGTTCGCCAAGTACGACCAGCTGTTCGTGCCGGAGTTCAACGCCGGCGCGATGGAGAACGCGGGTGCCGTCACCCTGCGCGACCAGTACGTGTTCCGGTCCAAGGTGACCGACGCCGCGTACGAGGCCCGCGCCGCGACGATCCTGCACGAGCTCGCCCACATGTGGTTCGGCGACCTCGTCACCATGGAGTGGTGGAACGACCTCTGGCTGAACGAGTCGTTCGCCACCTACGCCGAGGCGGTCTGCCAGGCCGAGGCCCCCGGCTCCCGGTGGCCCAACTCCTGGACCACCTTCGCCAACCAGATGAAGACCTGGGCGTACCGGCAGGACCAGCTGCCGTCCACCCACCCGATCATGGCCGAGATCAACGACCTGGAGGACGTCCAGGTCAACTTCGACGGCATCACCTACGCCAAGGGCGCCTCGGTGCTCAAGCAGCTGGTGGCGTACGTCGGCCAGGACGCCTTCTTCGAGGGCGTGCGCGCCTACTTCAAGCAGCACGCCTGGGGCAACACCCGGCTCGGCGACCTGCTCGGCGCGCTGGAGAAGGCCAGCGGCCGCGACCTCAGGTCCTGGTCCGCCGCGTGGCTGGAGACCGCGGGCATCAATGTGCTGCGCCCCGCGCTGACCCTCAACAGCGACGGCGAGATCGAGTCCTTCGCCGTGCTCCAGACCGCCCCGGCGCTCCCCGCCGGCGCCAAGGGCGAGGCCGTGCTGCGCCCGCACCGGATCGCCGTCGGCCTGTACGAGCTCAACGACGGCGCGCTGGTGCGCACCGACCGGATCGAGCTAGACGTCAACGGCCCGCGCACCGAGGTGCCGGAGCTGGTCGGCCGCCACCGCCCCGCGGTGATCCTGCTCAACGACGACGACCTCACCTACGCCAAGGTCCGCCTCGACGAGGACTCGCTGGCCGTCGTCACCGAGAACCTCGGCGGCTTCACCGAGGCGCTGCCGCGCGCACTGTGCTGGGCCTCCGCCTGGGACATGACCCGTGACGGCGAGCTGGCCGCCCGCGACTACCTGACGCTGGCCCTCTCCGGCCTGCCCCGGGAGAGCGACATCGGCGTCGTCCAGTCGGTGCAGCGGCAGGTCAAGCTGGCGCTCGACGTCTACGCCGACCCGGAGTGGCGGGAGCAGGGCCTGGCCCGCTGGGCCGAGGCCGCCGAGCAGGCGCTGCGCGACGCCGAGCCGGGCAGCGACCACCAGCTGGCCTGGGCCCGGGTGCTCGGCTCCGTCGCCCGGACCGACGGTCAGCTCGACCTGCTGGCCGGGCTGCTGGACGGCAGCACCGTGATCCCCGGCCTGGCCGTGGACACCGAGCTGCGCTGGGCCCTGCTGGGCCGCCTCGCCGCGACCGGTCGGGCCGACGAGTCCGCGATCGGGGCCGAACTCGCCCGCGACAACACCGCGGCCGGCCAGGAGCACGCGGCCAGCTGCCGGGCGGCGCGCCCGACGGCCGAGGCCAAGGCGGCCGCCTGGGCCTCCGTGGTCGACTCGGACGAGCTCACCAACTACGTGCAGGCGGCGGTGATCGGCGGCTTCCAGCAGGCCGACCAGCGCGAGCTGCTGGCACCGTACGCGGAGAAGTACTTCGCCGCGGTGAAGGGCGTCTGGGAGAACCGCAGCCACGAGATCTCGCAGCAGATCATCGTCGGGCTGTACCCGGCGCTGCTGGTCGAGCAGGGCACGCTGGACGCCACCGACGCCTGGCTGACCGCCGCGGAGCCGGCGCCGGCGCTGCGCCGTCAGGTCGTCGAGGCGCGGGCCGGGGTGGAGCGGGCGCTCAAGGCGCAGGCCGTGGACCGGGCCGCCGGACAGCGCTGACACCGGCGGGGTGCGTCCCCCTCCCACGCGGAGGAGGGCCGCACCCCGCACCGGGTCGCACCCCGCACCGGGCCGTGCCTCACCCGGAGCGGAGAACGCCCGAGGGGGCGCCGGACCTCGTCCGGCGCCCCCTCGGGGTCTGTGCTGGGCTCCGTGGCGGAGGGCCCTCGGCTACTTCTTCTTGTCCTTGTTGCCGTACGGCATCGCGGCCAGGCCGCCGATGATCACGAAGGCCGCGATCGGGAGCAGCACGTACAGGCCGAGGGTCTGGGCGACGCTCAGGCCGCTACCCGGGTCGTCGCCGTCGTCCCGGGTGAGGGCCATGGCGGGCGACGACAGCAGCATCATCAGCGTGACCGTGGCGGTGACCGCGCCGGCTCGCAAAGCGTTCCTCTTGTCCACGGTGCCAACTTACCCGTGACTTACGCCGGGCCGCTCGGCGGGGTCGGCCTTTCGGGAGCCGGTCCGGGCCCGGCCGCCGGTCGGGCGCCCACGGAGCGCAGCAGGTCGGCGAGGGTCCGCGCGTCCGGGGCGGCCGCCAGACCGTCCAGGGTGACCGGGCGCCCCGAGCCGTCCGCGACCGGCAGCCGCCAGTTCGGGTACTGGTCCCAGGTGCCGGGCAGATTCTGCGGGCGGGGGTCGCCGACCACGTCCGGCAGCCAGACGCCGACCAGCTCGGCCGGGGTACCGGCCAGGAAGCGGTAGAGCGCGGCGGCCGACAGCGGCTCGTCCCCGGACAGCAGGCCCAGCCGGAGCAGCTCGGCCCGCCAGTCGGCCAGCTCGGCGGCCGCCTCCGCCTGCTCCTCGCCGAGCGCGCGGGAGAGCAGGCCGAGGCGGTGGCGCAGCTCGACGTGCTCGCCGGAGAGCCGGGCCGCGGTGGACGGCAGGTCGTGCGTGGTCAGGGTGGCCAGGCTGCCCGGGCGCCAGCGCCCGGGGGGCAGGATCGCGCCCCCGCTCTGCCAGTCCCGCTCGAACCAGAGCACCGAGGTGCCCAGGACGCCGCGCTCCGCCAGTTCCTCGCGCACCCCCGGCTCGACGGTGCCGAGGTCCTCGCCGATCACGGCGGCGCCGGCCCGGTGGGCCTCCAGGGCGAGCACCGCGAGCATCGCCTCCGCGTCGTAGCGGACGTAGACGCCCTCGGTCGGGGCGTGCCCGGCCGGCACCCACCAGAGCCGGAACAGGCCCATCACGTGGTCGATCCGCACGGCGCCGGCGTGCCGGGCGGCGGCGCGGATCAGCTCGGCGAAGGGCGCGTAGCCGACGGCGGCCAGCGCGTCCGGGCGCCAGGGCGGCAGGCCCCAGTCCTGGCCGTGCGCGTTGAAGGCGTCCGGCGGCGCGCCGACCGAGATCCCGGCGGCCAGGACGTCCTGGAGTGCCCAGGCGTCGGCGCCGTCCGGGTGAACGCCGACCGCGAGGTCGTGAACCAGGCCGACCGGCATGCCGGCGGTGCGGGCCGCCTGCTGGGCCCGGCCGAGCTGGCGGTCGACCTGCCAGGCGAGCCAGCGGTGGAAGGCGACCCGGTCGGCCAGTTCGGCGGCCTCGTGCCGGACGTGCGGGGAGTCGGGGCGGCGCAGGCCCTTCGGCCAGTGGTGGTGGTCGGCGCCGTGGCGCTCGGCCAGGGCGTTCCAGACCGCGTACCGCTCCAGCCACTCGCCCTCGCGGGCCCGGTAGGCGTCGAACGCGGCCGTCCGGACGGCGCCGTGCCCGTCCGCGTACCGGCGGTGAGCGGCGTGCAGGAGCTCCAGGGCGCGGCGCTTGAGGGCCCAGACCTCGTCGCGGTCGATCAGACCGTCGTGGACCAGCACCTCGGCGCGCAGCCGGGCGGCGCGGGCGAGCAGCTCGTCGGCCTCGGCCCGCTCCTCGCCGGCCAGGTAGGCGTACTCGGGCACCTCCTCGATCCGCAGGTGGACCGGGTCGGCGAAGCGCCGGGAGGAGGGGCGGTAGGGGGACGGGTCGGAGGGCGTCGAGGGCAGGGCCGCGTGCAGCGGGTTGATCTGGACGAAGCCCGCGCCGAGGGAGCCCGCCCAGGTGGCGAGGTCCGCCAGGTCGGCGAGGTCGCCCATGCCCCAGGAGCGGTCGGAGAGCACGGAGTACAGCTGGGCGAGGAAGCCCCAGCCCCGGCCGGGGAGGGCGGGGAGGCGGTCGGGGGCGACGATCAGGTGGGCGGTGGCGGTGCGGTCCGCGGCCTCGGCGTGCAGGGTGTGCCGGCCGGGCGGGAGGTCGTCGGGCAGCCAGTGGGCGTGGCCGTTCGGCAGCCGCCACCGCTCGCCCTGCTCCAGGACGACGGTGAGCCGGGTGTCGGCGGGGAGGTCCAGCGCGGTGCGGCGCCCGGCCCGGGCGACCACGGTCGGGGGCAGCAGGCGGGCGCGCTGCTCCGCCCGGTGGCGGTCGAGGGCCTCGCGGGCGGCGTCCGGGGTGGCGGCGTCCACCCCGAGCGCGGCGAGGACGGCGACCAGGGTGCGGCCGCCGGCCGGCAGCCCGCCGGGGCCGTGGCGGGTGTCCACCCCGTGGGCCTGTGCCAGCGCCACCAGCTCGGGCGGCGGCGGGGGTGCGTCCTGGGCCGGCACCTCCAGTGCGTCGGCTCCGTCACGGTCGAGATAAGCGGCCACTCGCGGCTCCTGCGATGTCTCGGCAACGCCCAGTCAGGACAGCCACAGTCCTACCCGGGTGACGGCCCGGTGACCCGGCGCGACACGACGGGGACCGGAACCGGGAACCGACAGGGCACCACGAGCGGGTGAGTCCAGCGCCACCACCCGCGGGCGAAGTCCGGGGCAACCACCCGCGGGTGAGTCCTTGACCCCCGCCAGGCACGGCCCGCGAGCGAGCCGAAGGGGCGCGCCGGTGCCGAAAGGGAGAGCGCGAGGGAGCGACGAAGGAGCGAGGGAGCACCGACCGTCGGCGCCGGACGAGAGCGCCCCGGAGGCGAGCCGAGCCCCAAAAAGAGGTGCGCACGAAGGGTTGCAGTCGCGGGTGAAACGGACAAAATCGGCATACCCGTCGACGACGTTGACACCGTGAAACAGAGCTGGTGGGCTGTGCCGCGATGTGGTTCCGGCCTGGCTAGGAGGCTCCTGTGCAAGCCCGAGTGTCCGAGGTGGCCGGCCGGCGGTTCCGTCAGCAGCTGGAGCAGAGCCCGGCGCTGCGCGAAGTGCTCCAGCACCCGACGGCGCTCGCGGCCCGTCGGGCCACCGCACGGACGTGCCGTCAACTTGCCCCCCGGACGGCCGATCGGCTGATCGCCGACCTCAAGGGCACCTCGCCGCTGCTGCCTTCGGTCCGGGCCGAGCGCGCCCGGGCCGCCCGCCCGGGGGCGCCGAGCCGGCGGACCCTCCAGGTGGCGGCCACCCTGTCGGCGGCCGCCGTGGTCGGCGGCCTGCTGGTGAGCGGCCCGGCCGCGTACGCGGTGGCGCCCGGGTACCCGCCGGGTCCGGACGTGGTGAGCACCGCGGGCGGCGTTCCGCAGACCCCGCTCGGCAGCCTGGGCGACCCCCAGGTGTTCCCGCATCCGCAGGAGCAGCGCGTGACCGGGCGGCCGGTCACCGTGCCGGGCGCCGTCACCCTGGTCACCGCGCCGAACGCGGATCCCGGCGCGGTGGCCGCGGTGCGGGAGGTCCTCGGCATCGCCGGCGCGACCGACGTGACCGCGCGGCCGGCGCCGAACCCGCCGGTGGCCGGTTCGCTGGTGGTGTACGTCGGCGGCCCCGCCGAGGGCGCGGGCGGCGACACCGACCGGATCCTGCGCGAGCTCACCGTGGCGGCCGGCGGCACGGACACCGCCGCGCCCACCGCCGCCGGGCTGCCTTCCGGCGGCCATGTGCTGGCGGCCGGTCAGCTGCCGGTGGCCGGCGGCGGCAGCTACGGGGCGGTCGTGCTGGCCGGGACCGACGCGGCCGGCACCTTCTACGCCGCGCAGTCGCTGCGCCAGCTGCTGGCGGCCGTCCCGGCCGACCAGGGCCAGCTGCCCGGCGCGGCCGGGCTCGGGCTGCCCGGGATCGTGCTGCGCGACTGGCCGTCCGGAGCGCCGGTGCGCGGGACCGCCGAGGCCTTCTACGGCACCCCGTGGACGCAGCAGCAGCGGCTCGACCAGCTGGACTTCCTCGGCCGGTCGAAGCAGAACTTCTACCTCTACGCGCCGGGTGACGACCCGTACCGGCTGGCCCGCTGGCGGGACGCCTACCCGCAGGAGCGGGAGAACGACCTGCGCGCGCTGGGCGTCCGCGCCGCGCGCGACCACGTCACCCTCGGGTACGCGATCGACCCCGGGCAGTCCTTCTGCTTCAGTTCCGGGAAGGACGCGGACGCGCTGGTGGCCAAGCTGGACGGGCTGCGCCGGCTCGGCTTCTCGGCCTTCCAGCTGCAGTTCCTGGACGTGTCCTACGAGGAGTGGCACTGCTCCGACGACCGGTCCAGGTACGGCACCGGCCCGACCGCGGCCGCGAAGGCACAGGCGGAGCTCGCGGCCAAGGTGCAGGACCGGCTGATCGCGCGCAACCCGGGCCTGGCGCCGCTGTCGGTCGTCCCCACCGAGTACCACCAGCAGGGCTCCAGCCCGTACCGGACGGCGCTGGCCGCCGCGCTGCCCCCCGCCGTGCAGGTGGCCTGGAGCGGTGTCGGGGTGATCCCGGAGCGGATCACCGGCACCCAGGTCGCGGACACCGGCGGCCTGTACGGGCACCCGCTGGTCACCATGGACAACTACCCGGTCAACGACGCCACCCCGGACCGGCTCTTCCTGGGCGCCTACACCGGCCGGGACAGCGAGGTGGCGACCCGGTCGGCCGTCATGCTGACCGGTGCGATGCGGCAGCCGGTGGCCTCCCGGATCGCTCTCTCCACGGCCGGCGACTTCGCCTGGAACCCGTCCGCCTACAAGCCGGAGGACTCCTGGCGGGCGGCGCTGCGCTCGCTGGCCGGGCCGACCGGCGCGACGGCCACGCCGACCGGGGAGACCCTGGCCGCGGTCACCGCGCTGGCCGGGAACAGCGTGTCCTCGCCGCTGGCCAAGCAGGAGTCCGGCTACCTGCTGCCGCTGATGGACCGGTTCTGGGCGTCCGCCGAGCCGACCTCGGGGGCGGCGCCGGACCTGACGAGGCTGATCGAGTCGGCCGCCCCGCTGCGGGAGGCGTTCACGGCGATGGCCGGCGCCCAGCAGACCCTGGCGGCCGCCCAGGCGACCGCCCCGCTGGCCGCCGAGGCCGCGCCCTGGCTGGCGCCGCTGCGCGACTTCGGGCTGGCCGGGCAGTCCGCCCTGGACATGCTGCTGGCCCAGCGCGGCGGCGACGGCGGGGCCGCCTGGAAGGCCCGGGTGGAGCTGACCAAGCTGCGCGAGCAGCTCGGCCAGAGCCCGGCGACGGTCGGCGCGGGCGTGCTCGGCCCGTTCCTGGAGCGGGCGCTGCAGGCGGCCGACACCTGGGCCGGGGTGCAGGGCGGCGGCGTCACCGCGACCACCACCCTGGGCACCGCGCACGACCACCTGCCGGCGCTGATGGCCGACGGCGTCGCGGACACCTTCTACTGGAGCTCGGCACCGCCGCAGCAGGGCGACTCGGTCGGCCTGGACCTCGGCGACGGGCGCCCGGTCGGCAGTGTCACCGTGCTGATGGGCTCCTGGGGCAGCGGTCCGGACGGGCAGAGCGCGCTGGACGACTACATCCGGGACGGCGTGCTGGAGTACTCCACCGGGGAGGGCGGCTGGAAGAAGCTCGCCTCGGTGAAGAACCAGAAGTCCGTCTCGGCGCAGGTCCCGGCCGGGACGGTGGTCCGGGCGGTGCGGCTGCGGGCCACCGCCGCGCAGAAGACCGCGGTCGCGGTGCGCGAGTTCTCGGTGACCGCGCCGGACGAGCTGCCGGCCAGTGTCTCCGGCGGCCCGGCCGCGCTGCCGGGCTCCTCGGCCGCCGCCGTGCTGGACGGCAATCCGGACACCGCCTACCGCGCGGCCACCGCGCCGACCGCGCAGGACGAGCCGCTGACGGTCGAGCTGGGCGCCGCCCGGCCGCTGGACCGGCTGACCGTGCTCACCGATCCGGGGGTGCGGGCCTCGGCGGCCGTCGCGGTGCGGCACCCGGACGGCACCTGGACCGAGATCGGCACCGTGCAGCCGGGGTGGAACGAGCTCGCGGCCAGCGGTCAGCCCGCCGACGCGTTCCGGCTGGCCTGGAAGCCGGGCGGGGAGCCGCCCGTGGTCAACCAGGTGATCCCCTGGTACGCGGACGCCCCGGCGGCCCGGCTGAGCCTGGCCGACGCCTCGGTGGACGCGGTGATCGGCGAGGCCGCGCCGGTGCAGGCCCGCGTGACCGTCGAGGCCGGCCGGCCGGAGGGGGTCACCGGGGAGCTGCGCACCGAGGTGCCGGGTGTCGCCAAGGGGCTGACCGTGGCGCCGGTGACCGGGGTGAGCGTGCCGCGCGGCGGCAAGGTCGGCGTGCCGCTGCTGGTCACCGCCGGACCGGAGACGCCGTCCGGGACGTACCAGGTGCCGGTGGTGTTCGTGGCCGGGCAGACGACGGTCCGCCAGGTGCTCCAGGTGCACGTCGTGCCGCCGACCGGCGGTCCCGATCTGGCGATCACCGCGCAGGCCACCTCCTCCGGCGACGAGACCCCGAACTTCCCGGCCGCGGCGGTGGCCGACCAGGACCCGAAGAGCCGCTGGTCCTCGCCGGCGGCGGACGACGCCTGGGTGCAGCTGGAGCTGCCGAAGGCGACCCACCTGGGCTCGGCGGTGCTGCACTGGCAGGCCGCCTACGCCGCCGCGTACAAGATCCAGTCCTCGGCGGACGGGCGGTCCTGGACCACGGTCGCGACCGTGGGGGACGGCAGGGGCGGCAACGAGACGGTGCGTTTCGACGCGCCGGGCGCGAAGTTCCTGCGGATCCAGGGTGTGGCCAGAGCGACCAAGTACGGCTACTCGCTCTGGGGCGTCGAGCTGTACGCCGTCGCCCCGGTGGACCAGGTGGTGCCGCCGGTGACGCCTCCGGTCACCCCGCCGGTGACACCGCCGACCGGGCAGCCGGGCGGCGGCCAGCAGTCGGGCGGCCGGCCCGAGGGCCCGGGGGGCGGGACGGCGACCACGCCGCCGGCCGTGCCGACACCCTCGGCCTCCCCGACCGGACCGGTTCCCTCCCCGACGGCCACCGGCCCGGGTGCCGGGGCCGGCACGCCGAGCGGCAGTCCGACGGGCCCGCGGCCGAAGCCCTGACCTCCGTCCCGCCGCGCGTCCCGTACCGGGGCGGACGGCGGGCCGCCGCGCTCCCCGGTGCGGGGTGCGCGGCGGCCCATGAGGCGTACCGGGAAATATGACGGGCAAGCCCTTGTGGTGCGGACTCAGGCGGAGAGCGGTTCCGGCTGCTCACCGCGGCGGACGGGGGCGGGGTGGCCGGCGTGGGCCCGGCCGAGCGGGACCGGGTGGGCCGGGTCGGTATGGTCGTGGTGCTCGTACTCGCCCCACTGCGGGGCGCGCAGCTGGTCGTTCCCGCCGTACGGTTCCAGGTAGGGCCGCCAGCGCGGGTCCTTGATCCCGGTGCCGATGATCCGCCAGGCCAGGCCGCTGGGCGGCGCGGGTGGTCGTTTCATCCGCCAGCCGAGCTCGGTGAGGTGGCGGTCGGCCTTGGTGTGGTTGCAGCGGCGGCAGGCCGCCACCACGTTGTCCCAGCGGTGCTGGCCTCCCCGGCTGCGCGGGATGACGTGGTCGACGCTGGTGGCGGCGGCCCCGCAGTAGACACAACGACCGTGGTCGCGGGCGAACAGCGCCCGGCGGGTGAGCGGGACCGGCCCGCAGAACGGGACCCGGACGAAGCGGGTCAGACGGACGACGGACGGCGCCGGAAGGGCGCTGGTGGCGCTGTGCAGAGTGACCCCCGAGTCCTCCAGGCTGACCGCCTTGTGATTGAGGACGAGGATGAGTGCGCGGCGCATCGATACGACGCCGAGCGGCTCGTAGGACGCGTTGAGGACCAGGACATGCGGCACGGATGCCTCCTTGGACGCCTGCGGCGCGTGGCTCGCGCCGGGACGAGCGGTTCGATCGCGCAACGGGTGCGTGATCCACCCCAGTGTCGCCTTACGCCTTTGTACGGCGCCACCACTCCTGTGTAACGGACCCGGTGTGAACTCCGGGTGTGGGTTCTGTCATACCCGGTATGCCCGGGGGAAGCGCGGGTTGCACTCCGGTGCCCCGCCGGGGTACCGCTGGGCCGAGCGGAGCAGCGCGGAACCCGGCGTGCGGACGCGTTGACGGGGCGTCCGGACGGGTGCGCGCGCCTTGCGGCGGACCGGCCCGGACCGTTCGGCGTGTCGAGCCGGCGGCCGGACGGCGGCTAGGGTAGACGGACGGTCCGCAGGCCAGGGGCGTGCCAGTCCCGGGCGGGCGCCGCGGCGGCGGACCGGGTCACGACCCCTGCAGGAAGGTCCCGTACGTGTTCCGCTCCGGTGCCGCCGGCCTCCTCGCCGACGCGTCCACCACGACGCCGGCCTCGACGCCCGCGCCGTCCCCGACCCCCACCGCTCCGGAGTTGCCGGACCTCAGAATCCCGACCAGCGCGCAGGAGGTCTCCGACACCACCCGGCAGGCCGCCAGCTGGTTCGACTCGCACTGGCAGGACTGGCTGGCGAGCGGTGTCCGGATCGTCTTCATCATCGTGCTGGCCCTCGTGCTGCGGGCGATGGTGCGCAAGGTGATCACCCAGCTGATAACGCGGATGGTGCGGCCGGGCGAGAACGAGGACGAGCCCAGCCGGCTGGGCGGGCTGCTGGCCAACACCGGGGTGGTCAACCCCGAGCGGCGCCAGCAGCGGGCCGAGGCGATCGGCTCGGTGCTGCGCAGCGTCGCGTCGTTCTCGATCCTGGGCACGGCGGCGCTGATGGTGCTGTCCGCGCTCGGGGTGAACCTGGCGCCGCTGCTGGCGAGTGCCGGTGTGGCCGGTGTGGCGATCGGTTTCGGCGCCCGCAACCTGGTCACCGACTTCCTCTCCGGGGTCTTCATGATCATGGAGGACCAGTACGGCGTCGGCGACGAGATCGACACCGGGGTGGCCACCGGCACGGTGCTGGAGGTCGGCCTGCGGGTGACCAAGCTGCGCGGCGCGGGTGGCGAGATCTGGTACATCCGCAACGGCGAGGTGAAGCGCATCGCCAACATGAGCCAGGGCTGGTCGACCGCCTCGGTGGACGTCCAGGTCGGCTACAAGGAGGACCTGGAGCGGGTCGAGGCGCTGATCAAGGACACCGCCGAGGCGCTGGCCAAGGAGTCGCCGTTCGACGAGCTGGTCTGGGCGCCGTTCTCGGTGCTGGGCGTGGAGTCGGTGGCGGCGGACTCGGTGGTGCTGCGGGTCGAGGCGCGGACCGCCCCCGGCAAGTCGCTGAGCGTGGGGCGGGCGCTGCGCCAGCGGCTCAAGCAGGTCTTCGACGAGGCCGGGATCAAGGTCAAGGAGGAGGTCGGGCCGGCCGTCGCCGCGGGCGCGGCCGCCGGGACGGCCGCCGCGATGGTCCTCGGCGCGGCCGCGGCCCCGGCGCCGGGCACCGATCCGGCCCCGCCGTCCGCGCTGGCCGACCCGTCCTCGGCGGGCTACAAGGCGGCCACCCCGATACCGGCCCCCGTACGCCCGCCCGACGACGGCACCAAGGCGCCCTGACCGATCGGCGCAGGCCTCCCGGAGCCCCGCTTCCGCAGCACTCGGAGGCGGGGCTCCGTGCTGTCCCGGGGCCGTCGGGTAACGAGTCGGCATCCTCCGTGCGAAGGGCCATTGACACTCCGCTGACGGGGCCCGTACGGTCCTGTCCCAAGCGACTGGAAAGTTTCCTAACAGTTCGCGCCTGGCCCGACCGGAATCCCGGCCGCCCCGAGGAGGAGGATCGTCCCGTGACCAGAAGCCACACCAAGACCCCCCTCGCCGGCACTCCCAGCCTCCTGCGGGCCATCAACGACCGCGCCGCGCTCGAACTGCTGCTGGCGAACGGGCCGCTCTCCCGCACCCAGATCGGCACCCTCACCGGGCTCTCCAAGCCGACCGCCTCCCAGCTGCTGGCGCGGCTGGAAGCGGCCGGGCTGGTGCTGCCGGTGGGCACCACGGCCGGCGGACCGGGGCCCAACGCGCAGCTGTACCAGGTGAATCCCGCCGCCGGCTACGTCGCCGGACTGGACGTCACCAACAGCCACGTCCGGGTCGCGGTCGCCGACATCAGCGGCACCACCCTCTCCGAGCACGTCGTCCCCACCAAGGGCTGGCAGGCCGCCGCGACCGTGCCCCGGGTGGCCGACGCGGTCGCCGGGGCGGTCCGCGCCGCCGGGCTCGCCGAGGGCGCCCTGCACACCGTGGTGATCGGCGTCGGCGGCGCGCCCGACCCGGTCACCGGCAAGCTGCGGTACGCCTCGCACCTGCCCGGCTGGCACGCGCCGCGGCTGGCCGAGGGGCTGGCCGGGGCGATCGGCGCGCCGGTGACGATCGAGAACGACGTGAACCTCGCCGCCGTCGCGGAGCAGTCCTCCGGCGCGGCCGGCGGCTTCGAGGACTTCGTGCTGCTGTGGGCGGGCGAGGGCACCGGCGCCGCGATCGTGATCGCCGGCCGGCTGCACCGCGGCTTCACCGGCGGCGCCGGGGAGGTCGGCTACATGCCGGTGCCCGGCTCGCCGGTCCGGGACGCCCGCCGGCGCAACTCCGGCGGCTTCCAGGAACTCGTCGGCGCCCCCGCCGTCCGGGCCCTGGCCAAGGAGCACGGGATCGCCGCGCCGAGCGCCGAGGAGGCGGTCGCCCGGGCCCTCGACACCCCCGGCGCGGGCGACTCCTTCCTCACCGAGCTGGCCGCCCGGCTGGCCGTCGGCCTGGCCGTGATCGTCGCCGTCGTCGACCCCCGGCTGGTGGTGCTCTCCGGCGGGGTCCCGACCGCCGGCGGCGAACGGCTGCGGGCCCTGGTCGAGGAGGAGCTGGCCAGGATCTCGCCCGCCCGGCCCGAGGTCCGGGGCAGCACGCTGACCGGCTCGCCGGTCCTGATCGGCGCGCTGGCCCGCGCGCTGGCCGCCGCCCGCGAGGCGGTCTTCTCGACCCACTGACGTCCCCCGCACACAGGCCCACGCACACAGGCCCACGCACACAGCCCGACGCACGGCCCGCACCGCTCGACCCTGCACCCACCTCTCCCCATCCCGAACGCGGGACCCGAGGCAATGACGCCTGCCCGCGGCACCCCCAGGAGGACCTCGAAGTGCAATCCACCACCTCCCCCGCCCGCAGAAGCCGCCGGACGCTCGCCGCCGTCACCGGCAGCGCCGTCCTCGCCCTGCTCGCCACCGCCTGCACCGGCAGCAGCGACGGCGGCTCCGGCGACGACTCCGCCAGTGGCAAGGACGTCACGATCACCTTCTGGCACGGCTGGAGCCAGGACTCCGAGGTGAAGGCGATCAACGACAACATCGCCGCCTTCGAGAAGGCCCACCCCAACATCCACGTCAAGGCCGTCGGCAACATCGCCGACGACAAGGTCAACCAGGCCCTGCGGGCCGGCGGCGACGACGCCCCCGACGTGGTGTCCTCCTTCACCACCAACAACGTCGGCATGTTCTGTTCGACCAAGGCCTTCGTCGACCTCAAGCCGCTGCTGGCCAAGGACGGCATCGACGCCGCCAAGACCTTCCCGGCCGCGATGCTCAACTACACGCAGTTCCAGGGCAACCAGTGCTCCCTGCCGCTGCTCGGCGACGCCTTCGGCCTGTACTACAACAAGAAGGCCTTCGCCGACGCGGGCATCACCAACCCGCCGAAGACCTTCACCGAGTTCGCCGAGGTCGCCAACAAGCTCACCGTCCCCGAGGGCGACGGCTACAAGCAGCTCGGCTTCATGCCGCTGTACCACGGCTACGAGTCGACCACCGAGCACTTCCTCGGCCAGTACGGCCCCACGTACTTCGACTCCGCCGGCAAGTCCACCGTCGCCACCGACCCGAAGGTCGCCGCGATGCTGAAGTGGCAGAAGAGCATGGTCGACAAGCTCGGCGGCTACGACAAGCTGGAGAAGTACCGCGCCACCTTCGGCGAGGAGTTCAGCGCCAAGAACCCGTTCCACACCGGCCAGGTCGCGATGGCCATCGACGGCGAGTGGCGCACCGCCTCGCTCGCCACCGACAAGCCGGACTTCGACTGGGCGACCGCGCCGTTCCCGGTGCCGGACGACCAGCAGGACACCTACGGCCGCGGCTACCAGACCGGCACCATCGTCGGCATCGCCAGCACCAGCAAGAAGCAGGCCGCCGCCTGGGAGTTCGTGAAGTTCCTGACCACCGACACCGACGCGGTCGTCTCCTTCGCCAACGCGATCCACAACGTGCCGAGCACCTTCGCCGCGCTGGAGTCGCCGAAGCTGGTCGCCGACGAGAACTTCAAGACCTTCGTGAACATCGCCAAGCACGCCAGCTCCGGCACCACGCCGGCCGTCGTCAACGGCGGCGGCTACCTGGTCTCCGTGCAGAACCTCGGCTACGACTACGAGTCCGGCAAGCAGACCGACCTCACGGCCGGCCTCGCCGCCACCGCCAAGGAGATCGACGCCGCCATCGCCCAGGCCAAGTAGCGCGCACCCCGCACCCCGCACGCCCGGCCCGTCCTCGGAGCTCCCATGTCACTCGCGTCCGCCACCCGCAAGGGGGCCGGAGCGACCGCCCCGGCGGCGCCTCCCGTGCAGCAGCTGCTGCGCCGGAAGCGCCGCCGGGCGGCGGCCCGCACCCTCGCCTTCCTCTCCCCCTGGCTGATCGGGTTCAGCGTCTTCTTCCTGTACCCGCTGATCTCGACGATCTACTTCTCGTTCACCAAGTACAACGGCTTCGGCTCGCCCACCTTCACCGGCCTGAAGAACTGGGACTACGTCTTCAACGACCTCCCGGCGTTCTGGCAGGGCCTGCGCAACACCCTGTGGCTGGTCGTCGTCATGGTGAGCCTGCGGGTGGCGTTCGGACTCGGCATCGGGCTGCTGATCACCAAGATCAAGACCGGGGTCGGCTTCTTCCGCACCGCCTTCTACCTGCCGTACCTGGCCCCGCCGGTGGCCGCCACCGTCGCCTTCGCCTTCCTGCTCAACCCCGGCACCGGCCCGGTGAACCACTTCCTCGGCGAGATCGGTCTGCCGCAGCCCGGCTGGTTCGCCGACCCGAACTGGTCGAAGCCCGCGCTCACCCTGCTCGCCATGTGGGGCGTCGGCGACCTGATGGTCATCTTCATGGCCTCCCTGCTGGACGTCCCGAAGGAGCAGTACGAGGCCGCCGAGCTCGACGGGGCCGGCCCGTTCCAGAAGTTCCGCTACGTCACCCTGCCGAACATCTCGCCGATCATCATGTTCGCGGTGGTCACCGGCGTCATCCAGACCATGCAGTACTACACGCAGGCGTTCGTCGCCGGGCGGGTCGCCGCCGGCAACGCCGGCAACTCCGGCCAGCAGTTCGAGCCCGGCTACCCGAACGGCTCCACCTGGACCCTGCCGCAGATGGTCTACAACCTCGGCTTCCAGCGCTTCAACTACGGCGCGGCGTGCGTCGTGGCCCTGGTGCTGTTCGTCATCTCGATGGCCGTGACCTCGGTGCTGATGCGCCGCAAGTCCGGCTTCATGGCCAGCGACGACTAGCGGCCCAGTGAGGACACGATCATGACTCTCAGCTCGACCCTCCCCTCCGAGGCCCCCGGGAAGCGGACCGGCCGGGGCGCCACCCGCGGCCCCGTCACCGCTGCCGAGCGGGTCGCCCGCCGGCGCGCGCTGCTCAACTGGGTGGCCGTCCACTCGCTGGCGATCGCCGCCGGCCTCTTCTTCCTGCTGCCGTTCGTCTTCGTCTTCCTCACCTCGGTGATGACCGACAGCCAGGCACTCACCACCGACTACTGGCCCACCTCCTGGAACTGGGGCAACTACGGCAAGGTCTGGAACACCCCCGGCTTCCTGACCTGGTGGCGCAACACCCTGCTCTACGCGCTCGCCGGCACCGTGCTGACCATCGTCTCCAGCCTGCCGGTCGCCTACGCGCTCGCGAAGTTCCGCTTCCGCGGCCGCAACCTGGCGATGATGGCGGTCATCTCGATGATGATGCTGCCGCCGCAGGTCACCATCATCCCGATGTACCTGTTCTGGGCGAAGCAGCTGGGCCTCGGCGGCTCGCTCTGGCCGCTGATCATCCCGATGGCCTTCGGCGACGCCTTCTCGATCTTCCTGCTGCGGCAGTTCCTGCTGACCATCCCCAAGGAGTACATCGAGGCGGCCCGGATCGACGGCTGCGGCGAACTCCGCACCCTGCTGCGGGTGGTGCTGCCGATGGCCAAGCCGGCCATCGCCGCCGTCGCGCTGTTCCAGTTCTTCTACTGCTGGAACGACTACTTCGGCCCGCAGATCTACGCCAGCAGCAACCACGACGCCTGGACCCTCTCCTACGGACTGGAGTCCTTCAAGGGCGCCCACCACACCAACTGGAACCTCACCATGGCCGCCACCCTGCTGGTGATGGCCCCGGTGATCGTCCTCTTCTTCTTCGCACAGAAGGCCTTCATCGAAGGCGTGACACTGACAGGGGTCAAGGGCTGATGTCCGCACTCAAGCTGGCCATCATCGGCGGCGGTTCTACGTACACCCCGGAGCTGATCGACGGCTTCGCCCGGCTCCGGGACACCCTTCCGATCGGCGAACTCGTCCTCGTCGACCCGGCCGCCGACCGGCTGGAGCTGATCGGCGGGCTGGCCCGGCGGATCTTCGCCAAGCAGGGCCACGGCGCGGTCGTCACCACGACCACCGACATCGAGGCCGGCGTCGCGGACGCCGACGCGGTGCTGCTGCAGCTGCGGGTCGGCGGACAGGCCGCCCGCGACAAGGACGAGACCTGGCCGCTGGAGTGCGGCTGCGTCGGCCAGGAGACCACCGGCGCTGGTGGCCTCGCCAAGGCGCTGCGCACCGTCCCGGTGGTGCTCGACATCGCCGAGAAGGTCCGCCGCGCCAACCCGGACGCCTGGATCGTCGACTTCACCAACCCGGTCGGCATCGTCACCCGCGCGCTCCGGAACGCCGGCCACAAGGCCGTCGGCCTGTGCAACGTGGCCATCGGCTTCCAGCGCCGCTTCGCCAAGCACCTCGGGGTCGACCCGGAGCTGGTCCGCCTCGACCACGTCGGCCTCAACCACCTCAGCTGGGAGCGCGGCGTCACCCTGCTGGACGCGCCCGGCGCGGCCGGCGGCCGGGAGGTGCTGCCGGAACTGCTCGCCGGTTTCGGCAAGGAGATCGCCGACGACATCCGGCTGCCGCAGCGGGTGGTCGAGCGGCTCGGCGTCGTGCCGTCCTACTACCTGCGGTACTTCTACCAGCACGACCTGGTGGTGGAGGAGCTGAAGGTCAAGGGCTCCCGGGCCGCCGAGGTCGCCGAGATCGAGCGGCAGCTGCTGGAGCTGTACGCCGACCCGGCCCTCGACACCAAGCCGGAGCTGCTCGACCGGCGCGGCGGCGCGTTCTACTCCGAGGCGGCGGTGCAGCTCATCGCCGCCCTGCTCGGCACCGGCGGCGGGACCTCGGTGCAGGTGGTGAACACCCGCAACGACGGAGTGCTGCCGTTCCTGCCCGACGACGCAGTGATCGAGGTGCCGGCCGAGGTCGACGCGGCGGGCGTGCGCCCGCTGCCGCAGCGCCCGCTGGAGCCGCTGTACGCCGGCCTGGTCGCCGCCGTCACCTCCTACGAGCACCTGGCCCTGGACGCCGCCCTGCGCGGCGGTCGCGACCGGGTCTTCGACGCACTGCTCGCCCACCCGCTGGTCGGCCAGATCGAACTCGCCGACCGGCTCACGGACCGGCTGCTCGCCCACAACCGCGAGCACCTCGCCTGGGCCTGACCCGCCCGGCCTCCGTGCCGGTCCCGTCCCGGCGCCGGACCGGGCCTCGGTCCCCCGGCCCGCACTCCGTGGGGGGAGTGCGGGCCGGGCCTCCCGCGGCCCGGCGCCCGGCGCCCGGCGGAGACCGGGAGGAGAAGCCATCCCCGGCCGGGAAAGACCCCCGGCCGGGCCACGTACGACGAGCCGCGGGGACCCGATGACCCACCAGCCCGAACCACACCTGCCCGGCGTCCTCGCCATCGACGCCGGCAACTCCAAGACCGACGTCGCCCTCGTCGGCGCCGACGGCCGTGTTCTCGGCTCCGCCCGGGGCGGCGGCTTCACACCGCAGAAGACCGGCGGCGCCGCCGCCGTGGCCGGCCTCGCCCCGCTGGTCGAGGAGGCCGCCGCGGCCGCCGGGCTGACCGGCTGGACCGGCCCGCTGACCAGCCACGTCAGCGCCTGCCTGGCCAACGCCGACCTCCCGGTCGAGGAGGAGGCGCTGCGGGTGGCCCTGGAGTCCCACCCCTGGGGCGTCAGCAACACCGTCGTGAACGACACCTTCGGCCTGCTGCGGGCCGGCACCGACGGCCCGCGCGGGGTCGCCGTCGTCTGCGGCGCCGGCATCAACTGCGTCGGACTGCTGCCGGACGGCCGCACCGCCCGCTTCCCCGCCCTCGGCGAGCTCACCGGCGACTGGGGCGGCGGCGCGGGCCTGGCCGTCAGCAGCATGTGGCACGCCGTCCGCGCGGAGGACGGGCGCGGCGGGCCGACCGCGCTCGCGCCCGCGATCGCCGAGCACTTCGGCCTGCCCAGCGCCGGTGCCGTCGCCGAGGCCGTCCATCTCGGCCACCTGCCGTTCGCCCGGCTGCACGAGATCGTGCGGGTGCTGTTCGCGGTCGCCGGGGAGGGCGACCGGGCGGCGCTGGAGCTGATCGACCGGCAGGCCGACGAGATCACCCGGCTGGCGCTGGTCGCCCTGCGTCGCCTCGACCTGCTGGACACGCCGACGCCGGTGGTGCTCGGCGGCGGAGTGCTGGCCGCCCGGCAGTCACTGCTGCTGGACAACCTGACGGCGCGCCTGGCCCGGGAGGCACCGCTCGCCGAGCCCCGGATCGTCGTCGCGCCGCCGGTGCTGGGCGCGGTCCTGCTGGGCCTGGACCACCTGCGGGCCGGGCCGCAGGCGCAGGAGCGGGTGCGGCGGGCCTACGACCCGGCGCACTCCGTGGCCGCGTAGCCCCGTTCCCCCGCTCCGTCCGCTCCGTCCGCCCTCCGTCCTCCGTCCCCGCCGGGCCCGCACGCCCGGCGGGGACGGTCCTGTGCACGGGCGATCGTGCGTACGGGCGGTCCTGGGTACGCGCGGTCGTACGTCCGGGGCGGTCGTACGTCCGGGGCGGAAACGGTGGACGGCGGATTCGGTGGAGCGGAACCGGTCGGACGGATTCCACCTGTACGCGGGTGTCTCCTCCGGTCACGTTCCTGGAAGACTCGTCCCATGACCGCGCCCCGCCGCCTCCTCCTCGCCGTGCTGCTCTGCTGCGCCGTCACCACCGGCCTCGCCGCCTGCACCCCGATCGACGAGGACCCGACCCTGGCGATGTCCTCCGACGAGGTCGGCGACGTGCGCGACGCCGAGGACGCCGACGACACCGAGGACGCCGCGGAGGACTGGTACCCGGACACCGAGGAGTACTGGGCGGCCCCCGAGGCCGGGGCCGACCTCGACCTCGCCTCCCCGGCCGCCTCCCCCGCCGGCGTCTCCCCCACCGCCGTCTCCCCCACCGCCTGCGAGACCGGGGCCGGTCGCCGGGTGGTCCAGGTCCTCGACGTCCGGGACGGCCGGCTGAGCGTCCGCCCGGTGTCCCCGGGCTGCCCCGCCGACGCCGAACCGGCCGACCTCGCCCTGGCGGCGCACGCCACCGCCACCCTGGTCGACCTCCCGCACGACGAGCCGGCCAAGGAGGTCCAGCTGCCCGTCCTGCTGGACCACCTCGACACCTGTCTGTCCGGCGGCGAGCCCGAACCCCCCTACGCCTGCTACGGCGACACCTACGACCTGGTCGTGGACGCCCGCGGCCGGATCACCCGGATCCGGGAGCTGCGGGCGTCCTCCTGAGCCGTCCTGCCGGGCCGTCCGGGGCGGTCCTGCGGGGCGGTCCTGCGGGCGGCGGGACCGGGCCTCCCGGCGGCGGGGCTTGACCTCATCCGCGGTTGAGGTTGTCGGATGGGGACGTGACCCGGACGCCCGGTCGCCCGACCGGCGCGTGACGGATCGCGACCGGTCCGAGCCCCGCGGTCGATGCCCAGTCAGCGGCGTGGTCCAGGACCGGTCCGTCCCGGGGGCCGCCTCCGATCTCCTGCGATCGTGCCAGGAGGCGGCCCCCTCCTCCGTCCCCGGGCCCGACCGGGCCACCGGGTCGGGGCCACCGGACCGGTCTGCCGAACCGGTCCGCCGAATCCGGTCGACAGGACCGGCGCGGGTGGCGCAGAGTCAGGACGCATGACCGACCTCGCCGGACTCCCGCCGCTCCCCGCCCAGTACCGGTCCGCCCCGGCCGCCGTCGCCGACGCCCCCGCCGTCGCCCGGCTGGTCTCCGCCTGCGAGCGCGACCTGCTCGGCCGGCCCGAGAGCACGCCGGGCGAGGTCGCCGCCGACCTCGCGCACCCCGGCCTCGACCCCGCCCGGGACACCCTGCTGGTGCGGGACGCCTGCGGCGAGGTGGTCGGCTGGGCGTGGGTGCGCGGGGGACGGCGCAGCCGGGTCGACGTCCACCCCGGTCACCGGGGCGCCGGGCTGGGCGGGTGGCTGCTCGACTGGACCGAGGACCGGGCCCGGCGGGCGGGCGGGGAGCGGCTCGCGCAGGCCGTGGAGGACGGCGACCGGGCCGCCGTGGGACTGCTGCGCTCACGCGGCTACCTGCCGTTCGTCTCCCAGTGGCAGCTGGGGATCGCCCTGCCCGCCGCCCCGGTGGCGGCCGGACCGCCGGCGGGGATCTCCGTGCGGCCGTTCCGCCCGGGCGACGAGCGGGCGGCGCACCGGACGACCGAGGACGCGTTCGACGAGTGGCAGGTGCGGCGCAGTCCCTACGAGGAGTGGGCACCGCGGACGGTCGGGCACGACGCCTTCGCGCCCGCGCTCTCCCGGGTGGCCTTCGCCGGCGGGGACATGGTCGGCGCGGCGCTGGCCCTGGACCTGCCGGACCGCGGCGAGGGCCAGGTCGAGCGACTGGCGGTCCGCCGCGACCACCGGCACCGGGGGATCGCGCGGCTGCTGCTCGGCGAGGTGTTCGGCGCGCTCCACCGGCACGGCCGGGAGCGGTGCACCCTGTGGACGCACTCGGAGACGGGCGCGCTGCCGTTGTACCAGCGGTTGGGGATGACCGTCCGGCGCACCTCGTCGATGTACGGCAAGGCTCTCGGCGCCTAGAGCCTGTGCGCGAGGAGCCCGGGGAGCCGGCCGCCGCCCGGGCCGCCGTGGGACGGCGGCCCGGGCGGCGGCGGTGCTCAGACCGTGCCGCGGCGGCGGCGCCGGGACCGGCCGAGGGCGGCGGCCCCGCCCGCGAGCGCCAGGGCCGCGATCGAACCGCCCGCGAGCAGGGGCGTGCGGTCGGACGGCTCCGCCGCCGTGCCGCCGGGCCCGTAACCGCTGGACATGCCCCGGGTGTCGTACTCGGAGCCGGGCAGCTTGTCGGCGTAACGGCCCTTGACCACCTGCTGGTAGTCGGCGAGCGACATCGACGACCGGCCGCGGAGCCCCTCCCTGGCCTGGTCGTTGAGCGGCTCCACGGTGGAGAGGGTCAACCGGTACCAGCCGCGGATCTGCGGCTCGGTGAAGACCAGGGAGCCCGGGGTCGCGCTGCCCGCGTACCCGGCGTCGCTGTCGCCGTCCCGCACGCCCGCCAGGTGCCAGCCGCCGCCCTCGGTGGGGGCGAGCAGCACGGTGGCGGTGCGGTCGTTGACGGCGGCGCCGAGCGAGGAGACCAGGTTGCTGAGCCTGACCGCCGAGGTCGGCACCGGCAGTGCCGTGCCCGCGGCGAACTCCGGGGTGATCTCGTGCACCGCGAGCGGGTCGTTGAGGGTGAACGCGGGCAGGCCCGCGCACGGGTGCGGCGTGTCGGGGACCGTCACCGCGCCGCCCGGCCCGCCGTCGGGCCCGGCGGCGGGCAGCGGGGTGGCGAGGAAACGGCAGACGGCGTCGTGGACGCCGGCCGACCGCACCAGGTCCAGGGCAGCCTGGAAGTCGGGGATGTCGGCCGCCCGGGCCGGGCCGGCCGCGGACAGCAGCACGGACGCGCCCAGCGCCGCGACCAGGGACAGCCGGGAGAACCGGGGGGACTTCCGGCCGGCGGACTCGACTCGGTCACGCATGTGTCGTCACTCCTTCTCTGTCTTCTCGGTCTAGCGGGAGATGCCGGTACGGGAGTGGGTCCAGCGGAACGAGCTGTTGTTGACGTAGTCGTTGTAGTTCCACCACGTGTAGGTGGTGGTGTCCGGCCACGGGTCGCCGACGGCGATGGTGTTGTTCGAGGTGTCGAAGCCGTAGACGACGTTCATGTGGCCGCCGCCGGACTTCCAGCCGATCCGGGCGCCGATCGGCCGGGCGGCCTTGACGTCGCTGGTGACCTCGGCGAACGACGCCGCGCGCACCAGGCCGGTGCCGGGGTTGGCCATGCCCAGGTCGTACCAGGCGTTGGCCATGTCCTCGAGCCTGGCGGGCTGGTTGTCGCAGCTCGGACCGCCGGCGTACGAGGAGGCGCGCCTGCAGAAGTCCGCCTGGGTGCTGCCGTAGCCCTGGAACTTGGCGATGGTGAGCCCGGAGGCCGACCAGCACCACTGGGTCTTCTCCTGCTTCAGCATGGTGATCTGGTCGTAGCCGGCTTCCGCCCTGGCCGTACCGCCCGCGGCCAGGAGGACCGCCGAGGCCGCGAGGGCCAGCGCCGAGCCGGTGACGGTGTGCCTGAATCTCCTCATGTTCCTGCCTTCCCGTGGGGCGTGGGATGCCCAGCGCCATGACAGCGCGGACCGCCGCCGTTCACCGGACGGCTCGTCGGAGGCAGGGCCGAAGGGATGGTTAGCCGTATAAGATCCGGATGGCTGGAAACATTCGTAGCCGGAGGGCCCTTGGGGCGCGTGGACACACGGCGCCGGGCGACCCGTCGACAACTCCCGGAGTCATCGGCGTCATGTACCGACACCTTCGCCCGACCGGCGTCACGGGCGTCGACCTCGAGCAGTGGGTGGACGTCGACGGCCGGACCCGATACGCGGAGAAGCGCTGGACGAGCAACGGCACAGCGGTGCTGGTCACGATGGAGTTCGGCGACTACGGGCCGCCGGAGGTCTTCGACTCCCCGATCCCGAGCACGGCCTGACGCAGCGGCGCCCGCCGGACGGGAGGCCGTCCGGCGGCGCCGCGCGGTGCCCGCCCGGTCAGCCGGCGCTGCCGCGCGGGGCGGTCGGGTGGCCGAAGCGGAACAGCGGGTCGGCGGTGTCGAAGGGGACGTCCTCCCGGGCGGCGTCGACGGCCGCGTCGGAGCGCGGGAGGTCGAAGGGGAGGGTGCCGGTCATCGGGGTGCGGCCGAACACGGCGTCCAGGACGATGTCGTCGGCGGCGCCGAACTCGCCCACCAGCAGGGCCGCGTGGGGTGCCAGCGGGGTGAGGACGGCGGGGCGCTCCAACTGCGCGACGAGCGCCGTGGGCAGTGCCCGGGCCAGTTCCGCCAGCCGGTCCGCCTCGGCCGGTTCGAACTCCAGCGAGCCGGAGTGGAAGGCCTGTTCCAGCAGCCCTTCGCGCTTCTCGTAGGGCGTGGCGAGCCGGAGCACCGCGAGCTCGGCGTCCTCGGGCCGGTCGACGACGGTGCCGTAGCGGGCGGCCACGGCCGGGTCGACGCCCTCGACGTAGAGGCGGGTGCCGGTGAGCGGGCGGCCGGCCAGGTGCACCAGCGAGCGGGCCTGGACCTCGCGGCCCAGCGCGCGTCCCCCGGGTGCGCCGACCAGTTCGACGGCGGCCTCGACGTCCACGTACGGGTCGTCGAAGAGGCCGAGGCGGAACTTGTCGCGCAGGATCCGGCGGACGGACTCGTCGAGGCGCGCCTCGGTGACGGCTCCGGAGCGGACCACGCCGAGGATCAGTTCCGGGTCGGTCTCGCCGCCGAGCTGGTCGGCCCCGGCGTGCAGGGTCAGCGCCACCTGCTCCGGCACGGACAGCTCCTCCACGCCCCAGTGGCGCGGCGGCAGGCTGACGATGCCGGGGACGTCCATGCCGGTGATGGCGTTGAAGTCGGTGCAGACCACACCGTCGAAGCCGTACTTCCCGCGCAGCAGACCGGTGATGACGTCGTGGTTGAAGTTGGCGCCGACCTCGGCCAGCCCGCTGCCGGAGGGGATCGCGTAGGCGGGCATGATCTGCGCGGTGCCGGCCTCGAACGCGGCCTCGAAGGGGCGCAGGTGCCGGTCGAGCGCGCCGCCCGGGTAGACCAGCCGGCGGCCGGCCGCGAAGTGCGAGTCCTCGCCCTTGAACTGCGGGCCGCCGCCCGGGAAGTGCTTGGTCATGCAGGCGACGCTGTCCGGCCCGATCCGCTCGCCCTGGAGGCCGCGGATGTAGGCGGCGATGATCCGGGAGGCGCGGTCCGGGTCCTCGCCGAAGGTTCCGCTGATCCGGGCCCAGCGCGGTTCGGTGGCGAGGTCGGCCATCGGGTGGATGGCGACCCGGATGCCGACGGCCCGCAGTTCGCGGCCGATCAGCGCGGCGTACCGCTCGACGAGTTCCGGGTCGTCGGTGGCGGCAAGGCCGATCGGCTCGGGGCCGGTGGAGAAGCCGCCGCCGGTGAAGGCGGTGGCCGGGTTGGCGGTGAAGCCGTGCCGGGGGTCGGAGGCGAGGGTGACCGGGATGCCGAGCCGGGCGGCGGCGGCGAGGTCCTGGACGTGGTTGTTCCACTCGGCCATGGCGCGGGCGTCGGGGACGGCCATCATGCCGAAGGCGGTGAGGCCGCGTTCGGTGATGAGGTGCTCGCCGGAGGGGAAGGGGCCCTGGTTGCCGGGGAGCATCCGGCCGTGCAGCATCTGGGCGGCCTTCTCCGCCGGGGTCATCCGGGCCAGCAGGTCCTCGACCCGCGCCTCGACGGGCAGCCGGGGGTCCTCGTAGGGCTCCATCGTGCCGTTGTGGTTGAGGTCGCGGAACGGTGTGCCGTCGGTGTGGCGCAGCAGCGGCGGGCGGCTCACGGTGCTCACGCCGTCACCCCGGCGGGAGCGGCGGCGGGCCCGGCGGGGACGGCGGGGACGGCGGGGACGGTGGCGGGAGCGGCCTTGGCGCGGAAGGCGGCGACGGTCGCGGCGTCCACGCCGCAGTGGGCGAGGAAGCCCTCGGTGCCGCCGTAGCGGCTGCCGACCAGCTCCAGGAAGGCGGCCATCGCGCCGGCCGGGGCCTCCAGCAGCGGACGGGGGACGACCAGGTTGCCGGTCGTGTAGTCGTTCAGCGCGGCCCGGTTGCGCTCGGCCAGGCCCTGGAAGATCTGGGTCAGCGCCGCGCCGGTGCGGGCGTAGTCGGCGACGATCTCCTCGGCGGGCACGCCGAGCAGGTCGAGCAGCAGGGCGGTCAGGAAGCCGGTGCGGTCCTTGCCCGCGGCGCAGTGCAGCAGCACCCCGCCGGGGCGGGCCGCGGCCTCGACGGCGAGCCTGACGGCCTCGGGGGCGGACTCGGCCATCAGCAGGTAGAAGGCGCCGAGGTCGGCGTCGGTGACCATCGCCTGCATGGCCGCCTCCAGTTCCGCGGTGGTGGGCTGGATACGGGCGGCGACCACCTCGACGCCGTCGGCCGCCGACACCGCCCAGTCCTCGTCCCGCGCCTCGCCGTCGCCGCGCAGGTCGACGATCGTGCGGACGCCGGCGGTGCGCAGCTGGGCGGCGATCCCGGCGTCGTCCTGGGGGAAGGGCTGGGCGGAGCGGTGCAGGACGCCGGGGCGGATCCACCGGCCGGCGGGGTCGGCGAGGGTGGCGGGGTCGCGGAAGTTGACCAGGGTCATGACGGGGGCCTTTCGGTGGGGGGACGAGCGGGAGAGCGGGAAAGCTGGGGGACAAGACATCTAGATGTCAAGACATCTAGATGTCTACCCGGACGATCGGGGCCGGGGCAAGCGACGCCGGGGTGAACTTCCGGACAAGCCCGGACGGGAGGCGCCCCACGGCTCCGTAGGATCGGGCGCGTGGCAACGCACCGAAGCGACACCCCGCTGTACCGCCGGCTGGCCCGGCAGCTCCAGGAGCGCATCGACGCCGGGACGTACCCGGCGGGCTCCCGGCTGCCCAGCGAGCCGGAGCTGAGCGCCGACTTCGGCGTCAACCGGCTGACCGTCCGGCAGGCGGTGGCGGAGCTGGAGCGGGCCGCGGTGCTGGAGATCCGCCGGGGCGTGGGGACCTTCGTCCGCCCGCCGTCGGTCCGGGTCTCGATCGCCGTCGACCCGCGCAGCCAGCGGTTCGACCTCGGCAGCGTCCACCGCGCCCTGCCGTTCGGCACCGAACTGCCGGACGGGGCGGCGGGAACCGTCGAGGGCGACGGCGAGGCCGTGGTGGCGGCACCGGCCGTCGGCGGCTCCGCCGAGGACGAGGAGGCCGCCCGGCACCTGGGCCGCGCCACCGGGGAGCTGTCCCGGGTGGACACGGTGATCCGGATCGGCGGCCGGCCCCGGGTGGCGAACAGCTACTGGGTGCCGACCCGGCCGCTGCCGGCCGAACTGCTGCAGCCCGGACGGCCGGGGAACATGGTGCCCGCCCTGGCCGGGGCGGCCGGGGTGGAGCTGGAGTACGACTGGCGGGCGTTCGGCGCGATCGGCGCGGACCTCGCGGACGCGGAGCTGCTCGGGGTGCCGCCGGGCACCCCGCTGCTGGTCCGCGAGGGCGTCAGCTGCACGCCCGACGGCACGCCGGCGCTGTACGTGCGGCGGCGGATCGACGGCAGCAGCGCGCGGTTCGTGCTGCACTACCGCGAGCCGGGCGGGACGGCCGGCACCGGGGGGTCCGGGCCCGCCCGGTAGCCGGGCGCGCTCACCCGGCGCCACCGACGGGTGCGGAGGCCACCCCGGGCCCGGGCGACAGCGGAACGGGCCCGGGACCGGGCACGCCCCCGGGCTCCGCGAGCGGCCCGAGCAGTTGCCGGAACGCCACCGCCCAGTCCTCCAGCGGCCGCCCCTCCTCGCCGTTGACGACGTGCCGCCGGGTCATGCCCGCCAGCAGGGCAGCCAGGGCCTGCGGCCGCAGGTCGGCGGTCACGTCCACGCCCAGCCGGTCGGCCGCGATCGCCGCCGCCCGCTGCGAGAACGCGTCGATCATGATCAGGGCGAAGTCGTGCACGCTGCGGATCCCGATGAACCGGCGCCGCAGCTCCCGGCGCCGCACGGTGTGCTCGGCCAGCTCCTCCAACTGCCCGTCGGTGGTGACCCTGGCGTGCTCGAAGGCCTCCCAGATCCCGAGCCCGGAGGGCGCGGCGGCGAAGGCGTCCAGCAGCACCAGCCCGAAGTCCATGCCGAAGAGCAGGGCCTCCTTGCACTCGTAGTACCGGAAGAAGGTGCGGTGGGCGACGTCCGCGCGCCGGCAGATCTGGTCCACCGTGGTGCTCTCGAAGCCCTGCTCCTCGAAGAGGTCGAGCCCCGCCGTACGGATCGCCTGCCTGGTCCGCGCGCGCTTGCGGTCGCGCAGCCCGGGCTCCGCCGCGGTGTCCGTCCCCTGCCCCTGCATCCTGCTCGCTCCTCGTCAACTGCTCTGCCGCGAACGGCCGTAGTCGTACCGAATCACGCCCGGAGCAGCCGCTCAAGCCGCGCGCGAACTCGTCGTCAGCTCGTCATGTGAAGTTTGCACAACTGCCAATTGGCAGTTGTGCCACTTCCAAAAGCTGGGCACCGACGGCGACCGGTCCGGTCCGGACCGCTCCCTCTCCCCCGGCTTCCCCGGGCTCTCCCCCTTGCCCGGCCCCTCCACCGCCCCCACCGAACCCCACGAGGAACCATGAAGCGGCACACGCACGTTCTGGCATCCGCGGTCTGCACGGCGGCCCTCGCCCTCACCGCCGTCGCCTGCTCCGCCTCCGACGACACCCTCTCCGGCGGCGGCGCGACCGGCTCCGCGCCCAAGGACGACGGGCCCGCCGTCGACGGCGGCACCCTGAGAATCGGCCTCGACCGGCCGTTCACCAAGCTCGACCCGGCCGACGGCGGACTCACCTCGATGCCGCTGATGATCCTGGCCAACGCGCTCTACGACCCGCTGATGGTCAACGCCGACAACGGCGCCGTCCAGCCCCACCTGGCCAAGTCCTTCACCCCGAACGCCGACGCCACCGCCTGGACGCTGGAGCTGCCCGAGGGCGTCACCTTCAGCGACGGCAAGCCGCTGGACGCGCAGGCCGTCGTCGACCACGTCGACCGGCTCGCCAAGCCCGAGGCCAAGTGCGGCTGCGCCGTCGACGCCGCCACCATCGGCGCCATGACGGTGAACTCCCCGACCTCCGTCGGTTTCGCCCTCAAGACCGCGAACGCCGCCTTCCCCAACCTGTTCACCCGTTCCCTCGGCTACATCTCCGAGGCGCCCGCCGCCGCCGACAGCCCCGCCGTCGGCTCCGGCCCGTACACGGTGGAGAGCGTGCAGCCCGGCGTCTCCGCCACCCTGGTGCGCAACCCCGCCTACCGGGGCCCCAAGGGCCACGCCGACAAGCTCGTCTACAAGGTGCTGCCGGACACCGACAGCCGCTACCAGTCGCTGCGCTCCGGCGACGCCGACCTCGTCTGGACCGAGACCCCCGCGCAGTACAAGCAGGCCGCCGGCGACGGGCTGCGCGCCGCGACCGGCCCCGGCTCTACCTCCACCGTGCTGTTCAACACCAAGTCCGCCCCCTTCGACGACCCGAAGGTCCGCAGGGCGCTCCAGTACGCCGTGGACCGCACCGCCGTCGAGCGGGTCGTCCACCTCGACCAGGGCAAGGTCTCGGACGGCCCGATCGGCTCCACCTCGCCCTACCGGGGCAGCGCCGACCCCGGCTACCCCGCGCACGACGCCGCCAAGGCCAAGGCCCTGCTCGCCGAGGCCGGCCACGCCGACCTCGCCTTCGACTACCTGGTCGACAGCCGGCCCGAGGCCCAGCAGCGGGCCACCGTGCTCCAGCAGATGTTCGCCGAGGCGGGCGTGCGGATGACCATCAAGCCGCTGGACCCGGCCGCCCTCGGCACCGCGATGTACCAGCGCCAGTTCCAGGTGATGGACTTCGTCACCAGCATGTTCGGTGACACCGACACCGCCCTGACCAGCCTGTACCTGCCCAACTCCCCCTACAACTTCATCGGCTGGAACAACCCGAAGGCCGCGCAGGCGATCACCGCCGGACACGGCACCGTCGACCCGGCCCAGCGGGCCCGCGCCTACCAGGAGGCCGCGCGGGAGATCGTCGCCGACGCCCCGATGCTCTTCCTGACCGAGAACCCGGTCGGCCTGCTCGCCTCCGCCAAGGTCGGCGGGCTGCCCGACGTCTCCAGGCGGACCGTGGTCAGCGTCTCCCCCGCCGTGCTGTGGGTGAAGAAGTGACCTCCACCCCGCCGGCGCCCGCCCTCCGGACGGCGGGGCGCGCCGCCGGACGGGCCGGGCGGGCCGCCTCGGTGCTGCTGCTGGTCACCGTCTCGGCGCTCGCCCTGCCCCACCTGATGCCCGGCTCCCCCGCCCTGGCCGCCCTCGGACCCACCGCCACGCCCGAACAGGTCGCCGCGTACGAGGCCCGGCTCGGTCTGGACGACAACGTGCTCGCCGCCGCCTGGCGCTGGCTCGGCGACGCCCTGCACGGCGACCTCGGCCACTCGCTCTCCACCGGCGCCGCCGTCACCGCCGAACTCTCCGACCGGATCCCGGTCACCCTCGAACTCTTCGTCGCCGCCCAGCTGGTGGCACTCGGCCTGGCCCTGCCGGTGGCCCTGTACTCGGCCTGGCGGCCGGGCGGCGCGGTCGACCGGATCGCCACCGCCGGCGCGTTCGTCTGGCTCGCCGTGCCCGGCTTCGTGCTCGGCCTGGTGCTGATCTGGCTCGCCGCCGTCCAGCTGCGGATCCTGCCCGCCACCGGCTGGACGCCGTTCACCGAGGACCCGCTCGACAACCTGCGCCACCTGGTGCTGCCCGCGCTCACCCTCGGCCTCACCGAGGCGGCCGTGTTCACCCGCACCCTGCGCGGCCAGCTGATCGACACCCTCGACCAGACCTACGTGGCCGCCGCCCGCAGCCGCGGCATGGGCACGGTGCGACTGCTGCTGCGGCGCGCGCTGCGGCCCTCCTCGCTGCCGCTGGTCACCCTGGTCGGGATCGGCATCGGGATGTCGCTCGGCGGCTCGGTGCTGGTCGAGTCGCTGTTCGCGGTGCCGGGCGTCGGCACCCTCGCGGCCACCGCGATCGCCGGCCGCGACTTCCCGGTGGTGCAGGCCGTGGTGGTGGTCAGCGCCGTCGGCGTGGTGGCGGCCACCGTTGCCGTGGACCTGCTGTACCGCACCGTCGACCCGAGGATCGCCGATGAGCGCCGCTGAGACCGCCCTTCCCGAAGCAACGGAAGCAACGGAAGCAACGGAAGCGACCGGACCGACCGGACCGACCGGACCGACCGGAACAGTGACCGGGGCGACGGCCGCGGGCCGCCGGACGGCGTCGCGCCGCCCGGCCCCCGGGGTCCTCGCCGCCGGGACCTGGCTGGCGCTGGTCGCGCTGGCCGCCCTGCTGCTCCCGCTGCTGCCCGGGTTCGACCCGCTGCACGGCGACTTCGCCCACCCCGCCGCCGCCCCCGGCCCCGGCCACTGGCTGGGCACCGACGCCGCCGGGCGGGACGTCCTGCAACGGACCGTGGCCGGCGCCCGCGCCTCCTTCGCCGTCGCCGGGCTGACCATCGCCGTCGGGCTGCTCGGCGGCGGGGCGCTCGGCCTGGCGGCGGGCTGGTTCCGGGGCCCGGTGGACAAGGTGATCGGCTTCGCCACCGACCTGCTGATGTCGGTGCCCTCGCTGATCCTGGTGATGATCACGGTCGCGCTGCGCGGCCCGAGCCTGACCGTGATCGGCACGCTGATCGGCCTGTTCACCGTGCCGCACTTCACCCGGGTGGTGCGCGCCGTCGTCCTGTCGCTCAGCGAACGCGGCTTCGTCCAGGCCGCCCGGATGATCGGCACCGCACCCCTGCGCATCCTGCGCCGCGAGGTGGTCCCGCACGTCGCACCCGTCGCGCTCACCTTCGCGTTCACCGCCACCACGGTCGCGATCGTCGCCGAGGGCTCGCTCAGCTTCCTCGGCTTCGGCCTGCGCCCGCCGGAGCCGTCCTGGGGCGGCATCATCGCCGAGGGCCGGACCACCCTCGGCAGCGCGCCGTGGATCTCGCTCGCCCCGGCGGCGGTGCTCTGCCTGACCGTCCTCGCCCTCAACTACTTGGGCGAGCAGCTCCGTTCGAAGGGAGGCCGGGGATGACCACCCCTGTCCTGGAAGTCCGCGCGCTGGACACCACCCTGCACACCCCCGACGGCCGGACCCTGCACGTCCTGCACGGCATCGACCTCAGCATCGACGTCGGGGAGTGCCTCGGCGTGGTCGGCGAGTCCGGCTCCGGCAAGTCCGTCCTGGCCCGCACCGTGCTCGGCGTCCACCCCCGCACCACCCGGGCCACCGCCACCGGGCGGATCCTGCTGAACGGCGAGGACCTGCTCACCGCCGCCCCGCGCCGGCGCGCCGAACTCCTCGGCACCGGCGTCGCCATGGTCCACCAGGACCCGATGACCTCGCTCAACCCGGTGGTCCGGATCGCCGACCAGGTCACCGAGTCGCTCACCAACCGGCGCCGGATGCGGCGCCGGGAACGGCTGCGCACCGCCGCCGAACTGCTCGCCGCCGTCGACGTGCCCGACCCGGCCCGACGCGCCCGCGCCTACCCGCACGAGCTGTCCGGCGGGCTGCGGCAGCGGGTCGGCATCGCCGCCGCGCTGGCCGGCTCCCCCGCCCTGCTGCTCGCCGACGAGCCCACCACCGCGCTCGACGTCACCGTCCAGCGCACCGTGCTCGACCTGCTCGACCGGCACCGCGGGACGCGCGGCCTCGCCACCCTGCTCATCACCCACGACATCGGCCTGCTGTACGGGCGGGCCCGGCGGATCGCCGTCATGTACGGCGGGCGGATCGTCGAGACCGGACCCACCGAGGCCGTCACCGAGGCGCCCGCCCACCCGTACACCGCCGCGCTGCTGCGCTCGGTGCCGAGGGTCACCGGGCCGCTGCGCCGCGTCCTGCCCGCCGTGGCCGGCTCGCCGCCGGACCTCTCCCGGCCGGCCGTCGGCTGCCCCTTCGCGCCGCGCTGCGAGCGCGCCGGGGCGGTCTGCTCGACGGACGCGCCCCCGCTCCACCGGGCCGGCGACGGACACACGGCCGCCTGCCACTTCCCGCTCTCCGCACCGTCGGCCTCGTCGGCCGTGTCCGTGACGAAGGCCCAGGAGACCGCATGACCACCGTCGCCCCCACCCCCGGACCGTCCCCCGTCGTGCTGCGGGCCACCGGCCTGTCGGTGGTCCACCGCACCCGTTCCGGCCCGCTGCACGCCGTCAGCGAGGTCGACCTGACCCTGCGCGAACGCCGCACCCTCGCCCTGGTCGGCGAGTCCGGCTCCGGCAAGAGCAGCATCGCCAAGGCCCTGCTCCGGCTGCCCGCGCCCACCGCCGGCACGGTCACCGTCGACGGCACCGACCTGGCCGCCCTCGCCCCCCGCGCACTGCGGGCGCTGCGGCCCCGGCTGCAGATGGTGTTCCAGGACCCGGTCTCCTCGCTCAACCCGCGCCGCACCGTCCGCGACCTCGTCGCCGAACCGCTCGACGCCCACCCGGACCCGGCGGTGGACCGCGCCGCCGTGGTCGAACGCCAGCTGGAGGCGGTCGGGCTGCCGCTCGCCCTGTTCGGCGGACGCCGGCCCGGCCAGCTCTCCGGCGGCCAGGCGCAGCGGGTCGCCATCGCCCGGGCGCTGGCGGCCGAACCCCGGGTCCTGATCGCCGACGAGGCCGTGTCCGCGCTCGACGTCTCGGCCCAGGCCACCGTGCTCAACCTGCTGCGCCGGCTCACCGAGGAACGCGGCCTGGCGAGCCTGTTCATCTCGCACGACCTCGGTGTGGTCCGCGCGGTCAGCGACGACGTCGCGGTGCTCCAGCTCGGCCGGCTCTGCGAGCAGGGCCCCACCGAGGAGGTGCTCGCCGCCCCGGCCCACCCCTACACGGCCGCGCTGCTCGCCGCCGTCCCCGAGCCCGGGCGGCCGCTCGGGGACACCGGGCTGCTCCCCGCCGATCCGCCCTCGCCGCTCGACCCGCCGTCCGGCTGCCGGTTCCGCACCCGCTGCCCGTTCGCCGACGAGCGGTGCGCGCTCGAGGTGCCGGAGCTGCGCGAGGTGGCGCCGGGGCGGACGGTCGCCTGCCACCGGCCGCTGCTGCCGGTCGCGGCGCCGATCGCGGCGGCCTCACCGGCGGCGGCCTCCCCGGCGGCCGGGGGCGGCGGCCGGCCGACCCGATAGCATTCCCGGGCTGGGTGGCCGGCCGACCGGCCCACGGCCCGGCGGTCCGGCCGACCGGCGGAGAGGCCGATCGGCCGACCGGACGGCCCGCCGGACGACCGCACCGAACCCACGGGCCGGGGCGGACACGACACCATGACGGCGGCCAACGGAACCGGCACCCCCGACATCCCCGGCCGGCTCGCCGACCACTGCCTCGCCCTGCTCACCGAGGTCTCCCGCACCGGCCGTCTGCTCCGCCGCGCCGAACTGGAACGCCTGCGGGACCTCGGCGAACGCGCCGCCGAGGCCGGCCACGGCCTGCGCGACCTCGTCGGCGTCTGCCTCGGCGCCACCCGGGCGTCCTGGCAGACCTTCCCCGGCCTCACCGCCGTCACCACCGCCGAGGTCCGGCGCACCGGCGACGCCGTGCTCGCCGCCACCCAGGCCGCGCTGGGCGCCGTCGCCGAGGGCCACGAACGCGCCCAGCGGATGGCCGTCCGCCAGGAGGAGGCCAACCGGCGGGAACTCGTGAACGACCTGCTGCACGGCCGCACCGACCTCGGTCGGCTCGCCGAACGCGCCGAACGCTTCGGCCTGCGGCTCGCCGCCGGCTACACCGTCGCCGTCGCCGTCGGCGCCGAGGCCTACCTGGAGGGCGCGCCCACCCCGCACCGGGTCCTGCGGGAACTGACCGGCCGTTACGACGACCGCACCCTGCTGCTGGCAGTCCGCGACGGGCGGCTGGTCTGCATCGCCTCCGACGGCGAACAGGCCGTGCTCGCCGCCTTCACCGACCTCGCCCTGCGCCCCGGACCCGGCTACCCGCCGGCCCTGCGGGTGGCCACCGGCCGCCGGTACGGCGGCACCGGCGGCATCGTGCGCAGTTACGAGGAGGCGCTCGCCACGCTGGAGTACGCGGAGCGGCTCGGCCTGCCCGCGGCCCGGCTGCGGGCCGAGGAACTGCTGGTCTTCCCGGTGCTGATGCGGGACCGGGAAGCCATGGCCGACCTGGTGCGGACCGTGCTCGGTCCGCTCACCACCGCGCGCGGCGGCGCCCGTCCGCTGCTGAGGACCATCACCGTCCAGGCCGAGGCCGGGTACGTGAACGCGGAGACCGCCCGGCGGCTCGGGCTGAGCGTGCGCGCCCTCGGCTACCGGCTGGAACGCATCCGCGACCTCACCGGCTACGACCCGGCGGAGGCCCTGCACCGCTACACCCTGGAGACCGCCGTGATGGGCGCGCGACTGCTCGACTGGCCCGACCAGCCGCTGTGATCCGTTCCGTCAGACGTTTCGGACCGCCCCGCGTTGCTTGCGTTTTCCGGATATTTTCAGGGTGTCAAAGCATCGTCAAGATTGCCGGATCCTGGCAGTGTGCGGATGCCTTCGCCCTGACAGGATCACTGCGGCGCACGGGGGATCCGGCGCTGTAGGAAGAGTCTGGGGGGGCGGGGCGGTTGCGGGGGAATTTCAGAGCCGCACCCGGCTTTCCGACTCTGGTGGCGACCGCTGAGTACTGGATGCTGGCCCTGCTCAGCGGCCTTGGCGCCGACGTCGTGTCCGGGGGACACGACGTCGGCCACGCCACCGGGACCCGGAACGGGGGGTGCGGCGCCGATCCCCATGTCGACGCCGTGCCCGGGGTTCTTCCCGACGAGCTTCCCGGCGACCTGCTCGCTTCCGAACCCTTCCCCTTGGTCGGCCGCTCCTGTTTCGTCCTCCCGGGCGACGCCACCGCCGCCGGCGGCTGGGCCGAGGTCACCGCGGACGACGGCTCGCCGCTCCTCGTCGCGGTCCGCACCCCGCCCGGCGACCCCACCGTCCCGGCCGGCCGCACCGCCCTCCTGCACGCCCACGACGCGTCCAGCGACAGCTACCTGATCACGCCGCTGGACCTGAGCGCCCTCTTCAGCTGACGGGCATTCGGAGGATGATCCGACTTGTTCGAGCCCGGGCAACCGAGGCACGGGCGGGGGGTAGGTTCGGGCACGGCGTTCCCGCGGTGGCGGATTCCGCGCGCCCGGCCGAATCGAGGCACCACCATGAGCGCTCGCCCCGGGAGCCCACGGACCATCCGCGAGTTCCGCGAGCCCCTGACCGGACCGGACCTCGCCCGCTTCGAGGCCGAGGTCGAGGACGTCCCCCTGGACGAGCTGGAGGGCTACCTCAAGGGCTGGCAGCAGTTGCTGCACCTGCGCACCGCCCCCGAGACCGGTCACGCCCTGCGGACGGCCTTCGACCGGCCGGGAACCCTGTTTCCCACCGAGCCCTCCGTGCGGATCCCGCTCGCCGAGTTGCGGCGGGTGCTCGACGTGCTCGTGCGCCGGGCCGAGGCGCAGGCCTCCGAGGGACGGATCGCCGTGGCGGATCCGTACTGGTCGGTGCCGACGGCGGAGGCGGCCGACCTCTACGGGGGACCACCGCAGCTCACCCTGGGGATGACCTCCGAGGCCTGGGAGCAACTGCGGCGGATGGCCGAGGACGAGTCGCGCACCGTCGGGTACGGCTTCGTGTGGCTCGGCGACGTGCTGCGTGCCGTCGGGGCCGAGGTGGTCTGAACGCGGGTCAGCGGCGGGCCGCCGCCAGGAGGGCCGGGACGGTGGGGAGTTTGACGCGGGGGCGGCCGGTGGCCTCGCCGCGGGCGCGTTCGGCGCGGTCGATGGCGCGGAGCTGGCGCAGGCCGAGGGCGTCGGGGCGGCGGGTGCGGACCAGGCGGTCGAAGGCCCTGCGGTCACCGGTCGGGTGGGGCAGGGTGCCCGCGACGGCGTCGTCCAGGAGGGCGTGCACGGTTTCCTCGGCGCACGCGCGGTTGGCGCCGATGCCGCCGGAGGGGCCGCGCTTGGCCCAGCCGACGAGGTAGGTGCCGGGCACCGGCCGGCCGGTCGCCGGATCGAGGACGCGACCGCCCCGGTGCGGGACGCTCGCGGTGGCCTCGTCGAAGGGCAGCCCGGGGAGCGGGACGCCGCGGTGGCCGATGGAGCGGACCACCAGGGCGGTACTCAGGGGCCGGTCGTCGCCGGCCAGGCGGACGGCCTCGACCCTTTCCCCGCCCAGGAGTTCGACGGGTGCGGCGTGGAAGCGCAGCACGATGCGGCGGCCCGGCCGGGGCGGGGCGGCGCCGTCCAGGCGTTCCCTCGGCAGTGCGGCGAGCAGGGCGAGCTCGGAGCCCGCGGGGGCGTCGGCCAGGGCCGCGCTCACCTCCGGCCGGTCGTCCACGACGATCTCGACGCCCGGGAGCCGGGTGAGGGCGAGGAACTCGGGGGCGGTCCAGGCGGCGTGCTCGGGCCCGCGCCGGGCGGTCAGGACGACCTCGCGGAGCGGGCTGCGGCGCAGCGCGGCGAGGGCGTGGTCGGCGATGTCGGTGGCGGCCAGCCGGTCCGGGTCGGTGAGCAGGATCCGGGCGATGTCGACCGCGACGTTGCCGTTGCCGACGACCACGGCCCGTTCGGCGCCGGGGCCGGTTCCGGCGCCGAGGGCGACCGCGTCGGCGGGCACGGTGGGTTCGGCGTTGTACCAGCGGACGAAGGTGGTGGCGGGCAGGCTGCCGGGAAGGTCCTCGCCGGGCACGTCGAGCCGGCGGTCCGCGGCGGCGCCGACCGCGTACACCACCGCGTGGTGGTGGGCGGCGAGTTCGGCGTGGTCGAGGTCGGTGCCGACCTCGACGTTGAGGTGGACCCGCAGCCGGGGGTCGTGGAAGACGGAGGCGAAGGTCTCGGCGATCCGTTTGGTCGACTGGTGGTCGGGGGCGACCCCGTGCCGCAGCAGTCCGCCGGCCACCGGCAGCCGGTCGATCATGGTGACCTCGGCGCCGGTGGTGCGCAGCAGGGCCTGCGCGGTGTAGCTCGCGGACGGGCCGGTGCCGACGACGGCGACCCGGAGCGGGCCGGTGCCGAGGTCGAGGCCGGTGGGCAGGCTGCGCGGGAAGACGGGCGCGCCCCAGGCGTGGTCGGTGGGGTGGTCGCGGTACCAGTCGCGGTTGAGGTCGGCGTAGACGGCGTCGGGGCCGGCGAGCCGGTCGACCGGGAAGATCGCGTCGACCGGGCAGGCGTCGGCGCAGGCGCCGCAGTCGATGCAGGCGGCCGGGTCGATGTAGAGCAGGTCGGTGCGGCCGAAGTCGGGCTCGTCGGGGGTGGGGTGGATGCAGTTGACCGGGCAGACGGACACGCAGGAGGCGTCGTTGCAGCAGGACCGGGTGATCGCGTAGGCCATGGCGGGGGCGGGGTTCCTCGCTGGGTGGGGGTCGGCGTGCGGGGATGCGGGGCGCGGTGCTCAGAGCATGTGGATGCGGCGGTAGAGCTTCGTCGACGGCCCGGTGAGCAGGCCGTTCTCGGCGAGGAAGGCCATCAGGTGGCGGCTGCTGGTGCGCATCATGGCGCGCCGGTGCTCGCTGGCCCGGACCTCGGCGAGGGCCCGGGCGACGTCCAGTCCGGCCGCCTTGTACACGGACGGGTGAACCATGCTGGTGACGATGACGTAGGCGCCGGCGGCGATGCCGAAGGCGGCGTTGCGGCGACGCAGGGTACCGGCCCCGCGCAGCCGTTCGCGGATCTCCTGGCGGGCGAACTTCATGTGCCGGGACTCCTCGACCACATGGATCCGGGAGGTGCCGCGGACGATGTCGAGGACGTTCTCGCCGCGCATCCAGTCGCGCTGCATCACGTCCAGCACCTCTTCGGCGACCAGGATGCCGCCGTAGGCGAGTTCGCCGCGGGCGAGCGCCTTGTAGGCGCGCCCGGCCTGGGCGACCAGCTGGTTGGGCTTGTACTGGGGGACACCCATCTTCTCGCAGGCCCGGGCGAACATGATCGAGTGGCGGCATTCGTCGGCGATCTCGGTGAGCGCGAAGCGGAACTCGGCGCTGGCCGGGTCCTTGAGGTACTGGTCGCGCAGCACCATCTGCTGGAGGATCATCTCGAACCAGATGCCGGTGGTCATGATCGAGCCGACCTCGTGGCGGGTGAGCACGACCCGCTGCTCCTCGGTCATCTCCGACCAGAGCGGGGTGCCGTAGAGGGTGCTCCACTCCGGGTTGAGCCCGTAGTGCCCGGGCTCCAGCGGGGCGTCCCAGTCGATCTCGGTGGCCGGGTCGTAGGAGAGCGTCGCGGCCGAGTCGAGCAGCCGCTCGGACACGTCGTCGTCGGCGGCGCTGTGGGACCGTCCGCGGCCGCCTGGGGCGCCTGGGGTGAGGGTGGGGGTGCGTTGCGCCGAGTGAGCCATGGCTGCCTCCGTCAGGTGCGTGGCCTGCGCGGGGACTCGCCTCCGCGGCGTCGGCCCGCGCTTATTGACGGAGATTACAATAAGAGCCGACGCCCGAGAACCCCCCGTGCACCGCCTCCTGCACGACGGGGGCCGCCGACCGGGACCGGCGGGAACTGGCGGGCACGGCGGGCCGGAGGATGATGGAGAGATCGCGGCCGTGATCCCGCCGACGGAGAGGAGCCGACCGGATGAGCACGGCGGACCCGCTGCAGCGTGGCCGATCCCCGTTCGTCGACAACGCCGTCGGCGCCCTGCTCGACGCGGACGGCCGGATCGTCCGCTGGACCCCGGAGGCGGCCCGGATGTTCGGCCTCGGCTCCGGGCAGGTGCACGGACGGCCGGTGCACGAGCTGCTCGCCGACCCCTCGGGGTGGCCGGCGATGTCCGAGCTCACCGAGGGGCAGCGGGCGGCGGGCTGGTCCGGCGAGGCGGTGTTCCGCTCCGGCCGGGGCGAACTGCTGGGGCTCTCCTTCCAGGTCCTGCCCCTGGACGCTCCGGCGGTCGCGGACGGCTCCGACACGGCCCGCTACCTGGTCCTCGCCGCCCCCACCCCGCAGATCGCCCGCTGGCGCCAGGACCAGGCGTTCACCAGCGAGCTGTTCCTCCAGGACCGGGTCGGCCTGGCCGTCTTCGACGAGCGGCTGCGCCTCGTCCGCACCAACACCCATCTGCTCCCCTACAGCGGCCTCCCCCCGGACCTGCGCGGCCGGCGGCTGGGCGACTTCCTCCAGCCGCAGGACGCCGCCGCCGTCGAACGCGGGCTGCACGACGTGCTGCGCACCGGCCGGCCGCTGATCGGCGCGGAGGAGATCGTCCGCACCATCGAGGACCCGGCCGGCGGAGCGGTGATGGCCATCTCGGCGTTCCGGCTCCAGGCCCCGGACGGAGAGGTGATCGGGGTCACCGCGCTGTTCACCGACGTCACCGAACTGCACCGCTCGGGCGAACGGCTCGCCCTGCTGCACCGGGCCACGGCCGCCGTCGGCGGCTCGCTCTCGGTCGCCGGGACGGCGGAGGAACTGGCCGCCGTCCTCGCGCCGCCCGCCGCCCGGACCGGACCGGGCGGCGCCGACCCGGCCGCCGAGCCCGCCCCCGGCCTGGCCGACCTGGCGGTGGTGGACGTCGCCGAGGCGGTGTTCACCGGCGGGGAGCCCTCGCCCGGGCGGGACGGGCGGGTGCTGCTGCGCCGCGCCGCCGTCGCGGTGTCGGCCCCGCCCGGCGAGCCCGCCGCGGGCCCGGGCGGCCCGGTCGCCCCGCCACCACCGCCACCGGTCGGGGGCGCCGTGCACGCCCACCCCGACGAGCAGGGCGTGCACACCGACTTCCCCGCCTCGATGGCCGTCCCGCTCCGGGCCGGCGGCCGGCTGCTCGGCCGGGTGGCCGTCCACCGGGCCCCGCACCGGCCGCCCTACCTGCCGGCCGACCTGGAGCTGCTGCGCGAGATCGCCGACCGGGCGGCACTCGCCCTGGACAACGCCCGCCGCTACGCGCGGGAGCACCGGGCCGCCGTCGGCCTCCAGCGCAGCCTGCTGCCGCCCTCGCAGGCCGAGACCACCGCCGTCTCCACCGCCAGCGTCTACCTGCCCACCGACACCGCGAGCGGGATCGGCGGCGACTGGTTCGACGTGATCCCGCTGTCCTCCGCCCGGGTGGCGCTGGTCGCGGGCGACGTGGTCGGGCACGGTCTGGCCGCCAGCGCCACCATGGGGCGGCTGCGGACGGCGGTGCGGACGCTGGCCGACCTCGACCTGGAACCGGACGAACTGCTGGTCCACCTGGACGACCTGGTGGCCCAGCTGATGGTGGAGGCGGAGCGGCCGGACGAGGACGAGGACGAGGGGCCGGACGACCTCGACGCCGGGACCGGCGCCCTGGACGGCGCCGGCGCGGCCTCCCGGCCCCCGGTGGGCCACGGCGTGTGGTCGGACGGCACCGGGGACGGCACGGACGAGCAGCAGACCGTGCCGTTCGGCGCCACCTGCGTGTACGCGGTGTACGACCCGGTGTCCCGGCGCTGCGCGATGGCCTCCGCCGGGCACCCGCCGCCCGCCGTCGCGGCGCCGGACGGCCGGGTGACCTACGTGCCGCTCCGGCCCGGACCGCCGCTCGGCGTGACCGGACTGCCGTTCGAGGTGACCGAGGTCGAGCTGGAGCCCGGCAGCCTGCTCGCGCTCTACACCGACGGGCTGCTGCTGGGGTACGCGGACGACCTGGAGGAGGGCATGGACGCGCTGGCGCACCGGCTGGCCGCCGCGGCCTCCCCGCCGGAGGGCGCCGTCACCCCGGCCGGGGCCTCGCTGCGGCAGCTCGGCCGGGACCTGGTCGCCGACCTGCCGGCGCACCGCCTCACCGACGACGTCACCCTGCTGCTCGCCCGGACCCGCGCGGTGCCGGCCGCGGACACCGCCGGCTGGACCCTGGAGGCGGACCCGTCGGGGGTCGGCCGGGTCCGCGAGGCCGCCACCGCGCAGCTGCGGCAATGGGGGCTGGAGGAGCTGGAGTTCACCACCGAGCTGGTACTCAGCGAACTGGTCACCAACGCCATCCGGTACGCGGGCGGCCCGGTCGGCGTCCGGCTGATCCGGGCCGAGCGCCTCACCTGCGAGGTGTCCGACCCCAGCTCCACCCAGCCCCGGATGCGCCGGGCCCGGCTCACCGACGAGGGCGGCCGCGGCCTCTACCTGGTCGCCCAGCTCACCACCCGCTGGGGCAGCCGCTACACCCGCCGGGGCAAGACCATCTGGGCGGAGCAGGAGATCCCGGCCGGCTGAGGCCGGAAGGCGCCGGGGGCGGGGTCGGGCCGGCCGCTCCGGAGCGGAGGCGGTTGTCGGCCGCGACAATTCCCGGCGTTCGAGCACTGTCCCGGCTTCCATGGTGGGACGGGCACGCCGAGCGGCATCGTGGAGGCAGCTCAACGGCAGCCCGACTGCGGCTTCACCCCGGCGGCGAGCGGCTTCGACCGCGTCCGACCCCGCGTCCGGATTCTCCGCATCCCCCGTGCTGCCCCGCCATTCGCAGCACCAGGAGCCCCGAGGATGACCAGCCCCAGCCCGAGCCGCGCCCACGACGAGGACGGCGCGGCGACTGTCGGAACCGACAGCACCGCCGCAGCGGACACGCCCGGGACACCCGCACCGCCCGCACCGCCCGGGACACCCGGGACACCCGGGACGCCCACCGCTCCCACCGCTCCCACCACCGGCAAGCGCCGCAGGCGCAACCGGGTGATCACCGTCCTGGCCTCGGTCGTCGGAGCGCTCGCCGTGCTGGTGACCGTCCTGATGACGGTGCCCGTCCCGACCAGCGCCACCGCCCTGGCCACCCTGGCCGCCGACGCCCTGCACGAGGGCACCCTGATCGCCGTCCTCGTCTGCGCCGTCCTCGCCGTGGTCGCCCGACGCCGCCGGGCCCGGGCGGCGACGCTGATCGCCGGTGCGAGCGCCGTCCTGATGGCGGTCATGACGGCGGTCCCCGCCGTGGCCCTGATGCGGGAGGCCGACCGGCAGCACGTGGACGTCTCGATCGGACGCTTCCTCACCCACGGCCTGGTCCAGGACAACGGCCGCCCGAAGGGTGCCGAGACGCTCACCTACGGCACCGCCGGCTCCACCGAGCTGAAGCTCGAGCACATCCCCGGCCAGGGCCCGGCCCGCAACCCTGGCGGCACCCGCCCCGCGGTGATCTACGTCCACGGCGGCGGCTGGAAGATCGGCGAGCGCTCGGACGGCTACCCGTGGAGCAAGTGGTTCGCCGAGCGCGGCTACGCCGCCTTCACCATCGACTACCGCCTGCTGCCGCACGCCGACTGGCAGACCGGTCCGGGCGACGTGAAGGCCGCCGTCGGCTACGTCCGCGACAACGCCGCCCGCTTCGGCGTCGACCCCTCCGACATCACCCTGTTCGGCGAGTCCGCCGGCGGACACCTCGCGATGATGGCCGGGTACACCGACGGCGACCCGATGTTCCCGCCGACCAACCCGCACGCCGACACCTCGGTGCGCCGAGTGATCAACTTCTACGGCACCACCGACCTCGACGACGTCTCCGCGCACTCGACCGCCCCGAACATCGTCCGGCAGGTCACCCGCGAGTTCATGGGCGGCACGAAGGAGCAGCGCCCGGAAGCCTGGAACGCCTCCTCGCCGCTGCACCACGTCCGCCCCGGACTGCCCGCCACGCTCAGCGTGCACGGCGCCGACGACCGGCTGATCGCCCCGTCCCAGCTGCGCCTGCTGGACCGGGCCCTGGCCGACGCCGGCGTGCCGCACCGGAGCGTCGAACTCCCCTGGACCAGCCACCTGTTCGACCTCACCCGGGGCAACCTGACCACCCAGATCGCCGAGGGTCTGATCCAGCAGTTCGACCGGCAGACCGCGCGCTGACCGTGCCACGGGCCGCCCTCCCCGCACCGGGAGGGCCGACCCGGTGCCACCCCGACCCGAAGCACCGGGCCACGGCGGCGTCCCCCGATCCGACGGCTCCGGATCGGGGGACGCCGCCGTCGTCCGGCCGGGCGACGGGACCCGTCCGGCCGAACACCCGGGACACGCCCGCGTTCCGACCAATCCGGGGGGATCGCGGCCCTCCACCGGTGTGATTGGTGCTCTGATCTGCCAACTCATCCACCAAGGAGAGACATGCGCACTCGCACCGCCCTCGCCGCCGGCGTCCTGGCCGTGGCCGCCCTGCTGGCCGGCGCCGGCACCGCTTCTGCCGACGCCTCCGCCAACGGCCTGGCCTTCGGCTCCCCGGGCGTGCTGTCCGGCAACCAGATCCAGATCCCGGTCCACATCCCGATCAACATCTGCGGCAACTCGATCAACCTGGTCGGTGCGCTCAACCCGGCGTTCGGCAACACCTGCATCAACGCCTGATCCACCGGCCGCAGGCTGCACGACGCGGGTCCGTCCCTCCCGAGGGGCGGACCCGCGTCCGCGTGCGCCGGGGCGCGACTACCGGCGGCTCAGGCCCTTGTCGATCGCGGTGATCAGCTCGCCGTTCGGGGTGTCCCCGTCCAGCGACCAGATCATGGCGCCGCCGAGGCCCTCGCGGCGCACGTACTCGGCCTTGGTGCGCAGCACGGTGGCGTCGTCGTACGTCCACAGCGTGGTGCCGTCGAACAGCCAGGCGTGGCCGTTGCGCTGACCCCGGTACAGCTTGTAGGTGCCGGAGTCGGCGAGCTTCTTCAGCGCCTTGTAGTCCTCGGTGCCGGCCGTCCAGGTCGCCGGGGCGGGCCCGGCGGCCGGCTGCCCGAGACCGTTGCCGCCGCCCGTGACGCCGGTCCAGCCCTGACCGTAGAAGGGCAGGCCGGTGACCAGCTTGCGGGCCGGGGCGCCGCGCCGCAGCCAGGCGTCCACGGTGCCGTCCAGGCTGAAGTCGTCGCGCGCGTACAGCGCCGACTGCTGGGCGGTGGTCTTCTCGCCGGAGACGTGGAAGTCGTAGCCCTGGAGGTTCACGAAGTCGAAGTCCTTCATGATCTTCCGGACCTCGAAGCCCGCGTCGATCTTGGCGGGCGCGGTGGGCACGTACGCGCTCAGCTCGAAGTGCTTGCGGCCCTTCAGGGTCCGGGCGTAGGCGTCCACCTGGGTGCGGAACTCGTGCACCAGCTTGGTGAAGTTCTGCTTGTCCTCCGGACGGATCCCGTTGCCGGGGTTGCCCTCGGAGCCCGGCCACTCCCAGTCGAGGTCGATGCCGTCGAAGATCCCGGCGGCCGCGCCCGCGCCGCCCCGGACACCGTCCTTGGGCAGGTTGCCCTTCAGGTAGAGGTCGATGCAGGAGGAGACCAGCGCCTTGCGGCCCGCCTCGGTGCGGACGGCGTCCGAGAAGTACGCCGAACCGCTCCAACCGCCCAGCGAGATCATGACCTTGAGGTCGGGGTGCTTGGCCTTGAGCTCGCGCAGCTGGTTGAAGTTGCCCGCCAGGGCCTGGCCGTCGGTGTCGGCGACGCCGTTCACGGCCTCCTCCGCGCCGACCGGCCGGACGTAGTCGGCCCACCCGTCGGAGCCCGGGCCGCCGATCTGGCAGGTGCCGGCCGGACCGACGTTGCCGAAGGCGTAGTTGATGTGGCTGAGCTTTCCGGCCGTGCCGCTGGTCTCCAGGTCCTTGACGTGGAAGTTGCGGGCGTAGATGCCCCACTGGATGAAGTACCCGACCCGCTTGTAGGCGGCCCCGCCGTGGCGCGCGGAGTCCGCCGCCCCGTCGAGGTCGGCGGCCGCGGCCGCCGGGGCGAGCGGGGCCAGCAGCGCCAGGACGGCCGCGGTGGCGGCGCCGAAGGTCAGGCGGGTGGAGAGTCGGTCACGCATGGACGAGATCACCCCTAGTGCGGTGGGCCGCACGATCGTGGGAACGGTGGACGGCGCAGGGAGTCCGCAGGGTGCGCCCGGTACTGGGCGGCGACGACTCAACACGCCAAGGTCTATACCTGTCAACGGACTTCGCAAAGGTTTTGCAAAACGGGGCGGGATCGACGGAGTGACGCGCGTCACTCCGGACCGTGTCACAGCGAGCCGGGCCGTCCCGTCTTGAGGGTGAAGCACCCGAGCGGAGCACCGACCACCACCGAGGAGCACCCCCATGGACGCGCGACTGAACTTCTTCGGCAACCCGACCGGCGCCAAGGCCATCAAGGTCCTGATGGGGCTGGGCAAGGAGATCAAGGCCATGCCGCTGCCCGCCGCCACCCAGGAACTGGTGGCGCTGCGGGTGAGCCAGATCAACGGCTGCGCCTTCTGCATCGACATGCACACCAAGGACGCGGCGGCCGCCGGCGAGAGCGCGGTGCGGCTGAACCTGGTCGCGGCCTGGCGGGAGGCCAAGGTCTACACCGAGGCCGAACGCGCCGCCCTGGCCCTCGCCGAGGAGGGCACCCGGGTCGCGGACGGGGCCGGCGGGGTCCCCGACGAGGTGTGGGCGAAGGCCGCCCAGCACTACGACGAGGAGCAGTTGGCGGCCCTGGTGATGCTGATCTCGTTCATGAACCTCGCCAACCGGGCGAACATCATCACCCAGCAGCCGGCCGGCGACTACGTGGCCGGGCAGTTCCACTGACCGCCCCGGGCCCGCCGGGCGCCGGGGCGGCGAACCCGGGCCGGGCGGGCCGGGCGGGCCACCGGCATGATCGTTTCGACAACCGTCCGTTCGAGGGGAGGAAACCGGCGTGAACAAGGTCGAGGAGTTCGAGGCGCTGCGGCCGCTGCTGTTCTCGATCGCCTACCGGATCCTCGGCGGCGTCGGCGAGGCCGAGGACGCGGTGCAGGAGGCGTGGCTGCGCTTCGACGCCTCACCGACCCGGCCGGACTCGGTCAAGGCCTTCCTCTCCACCACGGTCACCCGGATCTCGATCGACGTCCTGCGCCTCGCCCGGGTCCGGCGCGAGGCGTACGTCGGCCCGTGGTTCCCCGAGCCGCTGCTCACCGACCCGTACGAGGACCCGGCCAGGGCGGCCGAGCTGGCCGACTCGGTGTCGATGGCGGCACTGCTGCTGCTGGAGCGGCTCAGCCCGCTGGAACGGGCGGTGTTCGTGCTGCGGGAGGTGTTCGGCTTCGGCTTCGACGAAGTCGCCTCGGCGGTCGGCCGCTCCGAGCCGGCCTGCCGGCAGCTGGTGGTGCGGGCGCGCAAGCACATGCGGGACGGCCGCCCCCGCTTCGAGGCCGAGCGCAAGGAACGGGACGAGCTGGCGGCGCGCTTCTTCGACGCCCTGCGGGAGGGCGACATGGCCGGCCTCCAGGACCTCCTGGCCGCCGACGTGTCGATGGTCGGCGACGGCGGCGGCAAGACCCCGCAGCTCGCCCGGGCCGTCGCCGGCGCGGCCGACGTCGCCCGCCTGCTCGCCGCGATCGTCCCGCTGATGGCGCGGATCGACGTCACCTTCGAGGTCCACGAGGTCAACGGCGAGCCCGGCGCCGTCTTCCGCGACCACGACGGCCGGGTGCTGACCGTCCTGGTCCTCGACGTGCTGGACGGCCTGGTCCGGAGCGTCCGCTCGGTGACCAACCCCGACAAGCTCGCCCACCTCGGCCCGGTCGCCGACGCCTGGGCCGTGCACGAGGAGCTCAAGCGGGCCCGCCGCGCCCGCTGAGGCGGCGGCCCCGGGCTCCTGACAGCACGGAACCCCCGGGGCCTTCCGGGGTCCTCCCGGGCCGTCCGACCGGGCGGCCCCGAAGAGCGGGATCGGCCCGGCTGTGCGGGGATGGGCATTGCGGCACAAGGGTCGTTCCCGTGCGCACCGCCTGCCGTCCGGGGCCGCGCCCCGACCCGGCCCCGTCCCGCGCCATGGAGGAACCGTGCGACACCCCGCGAGCCGTCCGCGCGCGCGAGCAGCAGTGGTGGGACTCTCCCTGCTGGCGGCGACCCTGCTGCTGCCCCCGGTCGCGGCCGAGGGCGGCGGTGACCGCTACGAGTGGGCCGCGCTCGGCGACTCCTACACCGCCGGCCTCTTCGTCGGCGACCCGCGGCCCGCACTGGGCAGCACCGCACGGGACGGGTGCGACCGGACCACCGGCTCCTACCCCGACCGCGTCCGGCGGGCGCTCGCCGCCCGCCCGCCGGACCGGCCCGTGCACCTGACCGACGTCAGCTGCGACAACGCCGCCATCGGCGACATCGCCGACGAGCGGCAGCAGCCGACCAGCCCGGTGCAGCCCCCCGGTGGCGACCCCGCCGGGTGGCCCCCGGTGGATCCGCAGCTCCTACGGGCCCGGCTCGACGGCCGCACCGACGTCGTCACCGTCGGCGTCGGCGCGATCGCCCTGCCCTTCGGCGAATGCCTGGAGCTCACCCTCGCCCACATCCCCTGCGCGGCGTACTACGCGAATCCGCCGGAGGGCGTGGAGGGCCTCGACGCGAAACTCGCCAGGATCCGCGAGGAGTACGGCCGGATGCTCGACGCGATCCACCGCGCCGCTCCGCACGCCGGGGTCATCACGGTCGGCTACCCGGCCGTCCTGCCGGAACGGGGCAGCACCTGCGGCGGCGGCCCCGCGCAGCTCGGCCCGATCGGCCACGCCGACATCGACTGGCTGCGCGAGGACGCGCTGAAGCCGATGAACACGATCATCCGGACGGAGGCGGCGAAGCGCGGCGACAGGTACGTCGACCGCTACACCTCCAGCGTGGGCCACGACGTGTGCGCCCCCGAGGGCACCCGGTGGATCGAGGGCATCTGCGGCGACGCCGCGCCCTTCTGGCCGGCCACCGTGCCCGGCGGCCTGCCGTTCGACTGCGCCGCCATCGGCAAACGCGCCACCCTCCTGCACCCCAACGCCGGGGAGCACGCCAACGCCGCCCCCTTGGTGGAACGCGCCGTACGCGACGCCCTCCGCGAACGCTGACGGCCTACCGAGAGCTCGGATTCGCGCCATCGAGGGGTCGAATCCGGTACTCCTGCGGGGAGTTCGGGCCGATCAGGGGTGGAGTCCCGCACACATGGAAAGCATCTGACATGTGAAGCGTGACATACCACAAGAGGGCCGCGGCTCCTCCTGTCCTCGAAGGAGAGAACTCCGATGAAGCGTTTCGTCGCCGTCCTCGCGGCCGGTGCCGTGCTGTCCGGGCTCGGCATCGCGGGGGCCGCCGAGGCCACCGCCCGACCCTCGGGCACGACCACCTGCGGCTACGCCGTCGGGGCCCAGGTCTGCCTGACGATCGACGGCCGCCTTGCGTCCGCCACCGGCCAGGCGTCGTCGGCCGGCGGGCCCGCACAGTTCGCCTCGTTCGAGCTGGAACTCCGCACCACCGGCGGCAGGAGCCTGGAGCGCGAGAACCTCGGCGCCGTCGTGCCGCCCGGCGGAATCACGGTCGGCCCGGTGGCGAGCACCGTCCCGTGCGGCACCGGCATCACCGCCGTCTTCACCACCACCGGGTCGGGCCGGCCGCCGGCCATCGCCACGGTCACGGTGCCCGCCGTCTGCTGAACCCCTCCGGTCGGACCTCGTGACCGCCGCCGTCCGGCACCCCGCCGTCAGGGAGCCGCCTGGACCGGGTCCCGCCAGATGTCCATCGGAACGGCGCGGACGGCGCGGCCGTCCGCGCCGAGGATCCGGCCCATCCGCTTCACCGTGCGCAGCGCCACGCGGCGCTCGGCCACCCGCAGGTCGGGGAACCTGCGGGCGAGCGCGGCCTCCAGCCGCTGGACGTCGGCGAGGGAGCGCTGCCAGACCGAGAGCAGGAGGTTGTGCGCGCCCGTGACGGACACGCACAGCCGGACCTCGGGGAGCCTGGCGAGCTGGGGGCCGACCTCGTCGAGCCGGTCCGGGGGGAGGTCGGCCCGGAAGGTCGCCAGGACCGGCCGGCCGGCGTCGCGGGCCGCGATCTCGCAGCGGAAGCGGATCGCGTCGGAGCCGGCCAGCCGGTCGAGGCGGCGGCGCAGCGTGGACGGGCTCAGCCCGGTGGCGGCGGCCAGCCCGGCCTGGTCGAGGCGGCCGTCGACGCCCAGCCTGATGAGCAGCTCCCGGTCCTCTGCACGGACTTCCGCTCGCGCGGCGAACGGCTTCCCGGCGCCCGCCGGTTGGTCGTCGTGCAGCTCCACGCGCTGGGCCGGGTCCAGCGAGTCCAGGCGCCAGCGGACCCCCTCGGCGTAGTAGCCGGTGGTCAGGTGGACGCGGACGGCGTCGACCCCGGGGATCCGGCCGAGCCGTTCGGCGGTGTACCGGGAGAGCGCCGCCAGGTCGGTGAAGGCCGCGGTGAGCGCGAGGTCGCAGCCCTGGGAGAAGTGCTCGACGCTCAGCACGTGCGCGTCCTCGGCCAGTTCGCCGGCGATCCGCCCGATCCGGTCGGGGGCGCAGTCCAGGTCGAGGTGGGCGACGCACCCGGGGTCCTCGGGGTGCGGCAGGCCGTAGGCGGTCACCCAGGCGATCCCGGCCTCCGCGAGCCGCCGCCAGCGGCGGGCCGCGGTGACCGGGCTGATCCCGAGGGTCTGGCCGAGCAGCGACCAGGGCGCCCGGGGCCGCAGCTGCAGCGCGTTCACCAGGGCGAGGTCCAGCTCGTCGACCGTCACCTTTGTGCCGGTCACGTCCGCGCCGGTCATCTCTCTGCCGGTCACGTCCGTGCCGGTCGCCTCTCTGCCGGTCACCGTCGACTTCCGGACGATTCGTTCATTGGAGGGCCCCTTCATGGCGTGATCCTGCGAAATCGCGGGAGACTCCCGCCGCGGCACCCAGAATCCCGGTACGAGACCGCTCCGTACAAATCCCGCCGCCCGCGGGTCCGATGGAGGTACCTGTGTCCCTGCTCGACGACGCCCTCGCGCTGGCCCCCGACCTGGTCCGGCTCCGCCAGGACCTGCACCGCTTCCCCGAGGTGGGCCTCGACCTCCCGCGCACCCAGGAGCGGGTGCTGCGGGCCCTGGACGGGCTGCCGCTGGAGGTCGGCCTCGGCACCGGCCTGAGTTCGGTCACCGCGGTGCTGCGGGGCGGCCGGCCGGGACCGGCCGTGCTGCTGCGCGGCGACATGGACGGCCTGCCGGTCGTGGAGAAGACCCCGGTGCCGTTCGCGGCCGAGAACGGCGCGATGCACGCCTGCGGCCACGATCTGCACACCACCATGCTCGCCGGCGCCGCGCAGTTGCTGGCCGCGCGGCGGGAGGAGCTCCACGGCGACGTGGTCTTCATGTTCCAGCCCGGCGAGGAGGGTTGGGACGGCGCCGGCGCCATGCTCGCCGAGGGAGTGCTGGACGCGGCGGGCCGGCGACCGGTCGCCGCGTACGCCCTGCACGTGTCGTCGACCATGCCGCACAAGGAGTTCAGCTCCCGGCGCGGACCGATCCTCGCCGCGTCCGCCGCGCTGCACGTCACCCTCCACGGTGCGGGCGGCCACGGCGCGGTGCCGCACCGGGCCAAGGACCCCGTACCGGCGGCCTGCGAGATCGTCACCGCCCTGCAGACCATGGTGACCCGCCGCTTCGACGTGTTCGACCCGGTGGTGATCACCGTCGGGGTCCTCGAGGCCGGCACCCGGCGCAACATCATCCCCGACACCGCCCGCTTCGAGGCGACCGTGCGCACCTTCTCCGCCGAGGCACAGGCCAAGGTCGCCGACGCCTCGGTGGAGCTGGTCCGGGCCATCGCGGCCGCCCACGGCCTGCGCGCGGAGATCGAGTACCTCCCCGAGTACCCGGTGACCGTGACCGACGGGACCGAGACCGACTTCCTGGCGGACACCGTCCGGGAGGTCTTCGGCGAGGAGCGCTTCCGGAGCCTGCCGAACCCGATCCCCGGCTCGGAGGACTTCTCCCGGGTGCTCGAAGCGGTCCCGGGCTCGTTCGCCTGGCTGGGCGCCGCCCCGAAGGGCAGCGACCCCGACAGCCAGCCGTCCAACCACTCGCCCCACGCGGAGTTCGACGACGCGGTGCTCCCCGACGGGGCCGCGCTCTACGCCGAACTCGCCGCTCGCCGCCTGGCGGCCTGAACCCGTACGCCGAAGAAGGAACGATCAAGCACATGACCGAACCGCGCGACGTGGTCGAGCGGCAGCTCGCCGCCTACAACAGCCACGACATCGACGCCTTCGCCGCCACCTACGCCGAGGACGTCACGGTCCGCCGGGCCGACGGCAGCCTGCTGCAGGGCAGGCAGGCCCTGCGGGACCGGTACGCCGGGCAGTTCGCCGCAGGCCGGTGCCGGGCCGAGATCGTTGGGCGGCTCACCGAGGGCGACTGGGTGGTCGACCAGGAGATCGCCCACGGCCTGGCCGACACGCCGGTCCGCGTCCTGGTGGCCTACCGCGTGCGCAACGGCCTGATCGACCGCGTCGACTTCCTGGGCTGACCGGCGCGATCGCCCCTCACCATGCCGTGAGGGGCGATCGGCCGGAGATTATGCGAGAACGAGAGTAGAAGACCGCTGCCCTTGTGACGATCCGTGGACAGTCCGTAGCGTACTGATCACGGCTACGGAGGCAAGGGGAGGCCAGTGGGAAACGAACTGGAACTGACGATGATCGCCGGTGGGCCGTGCGGGCCGTCCGGCGAGGACGACAAGTGCGGCAACGGCGACTGCCCGACGATCTTCGCCACGAACCTGCCGGGGATGCTGGCGGTCCAGGGCTACACGACCGACCGCACCACCCCCGACGGCGAGGCCATCGTGACCATTCCCGAAAGCCTGCTCCGGGAGGCCGTCCGTGCTCTTGGACGGTGAGGAGTGGCAGCGCTACTTCCGGGACTTCGAGCGGTCCGCCTTCCGGCTCGAGGTGCATCAGATCTACACCATGCCCCTCGAGGCCGAGACGCTCGCCGGCTTCCTCGCCGGCGACCCGATGCCCGAAGGCTTCAACTCGGAGTGGCACGAGTGCATCCGGGGCCACCGCGCAGCGGGCCGGACGATGACCCGCGCCAAGCTGGTCCGCCTGCCGCTCACCGACTACAGCCGCTACCTGTTCGACTGGTGCATCCCCGGCAACGTCGCCGCCGGTGAGGACTACCGGATCGTGGACCTGACGACCGGGGATCTCGACCTGCCGGTCCAGGACTTCTGGCTGTTCGACGAGTCGGTGGTCGTCGACATGAACTACCGGCCGGACGGGACACAGATCAACCGGACGCTGGTCGAGAACCCGGACATCTCGAAGTACCTGCGCTGGCGCGACCTGGCGATGTCCGAATCCGTCCCGTTTGCAGAGTGGAACAGTGCTCGAACCTGAACATCAAGGAGATCGACGGAAGGACCTGGCGGAGGCACTTCGGAGCCTCCGTTCGGCGTCCGGCCTGTCCGGCAGTCGGCTGGCCGTCCGCTGCCACATGAGCCAAGCGAAGATCAGTCGGATAGAGACCGGGAGCACCCTTCCGAGCGTCATTGATGTCGAACGGATTCTCGCCGCGCTGGACGTTCCGGAGGAATTCGCCCGCGAGCTGCTGGAGCTCGCTCGCGCGGCGAATGTGGACTACACGGCTTGGCGTACGCATGCCCGCCTCGGGCTTCATCAAAAACAGGCCGAGCTGAGGGCCCTCGAACAGTCGTCGACCCTCATGCGGCACTTCCTTCCCGCCGTCCCCAGCGGGCTGCTGCATGTGCCCGAGTACGCCGCCGCAACGCTCCGGCCCGGCGTGCGGAGCGAGCCGGCGCGGGACGTACCCAGGGTGGTCGAGGCACGCATGGCCCGTCAGGCCGTCCTGGACGACCCGGGACGCCGGTTCGTCTTCCTGATGACCGAACAGGCTGTCAGGTGGCGCCGTGCGCCGCTTCCGGCGATGGCCGCGCAGGCCGCCCACATGGCCCGGATCTCCGAGAAGCCGAATGTGGAAATCGCGATCATTCCGCAAACGGTCCGAGTTCCGGTCACTCCCATGAACATCTTCGTCGTCTACGACGACAGGCTTGTGACGATCGAACTGTTTTCCGGGGAAGTCGCCCTGCGTACGCCGCAGGACATCGGATACCACCTCGAGCTGTTCGAACTCCTACTGGGGCACGCACTTACCGGAACCGAAGCAAAATCATTCCTGCTCGATCGGGCCGACGAGTTCATGCGGGAACGCGAATAGCTCTGGGTCGCAGCATCCGGCACATTTAGTGTTGTTTTTCAGTAACGCCGAACGCCCCGGCACCGACCGGCATTCGGCTCCACCCCAGTGCGAGGAGTCACCGGCATGACGACTCCCGGCCCCCACAGGCCCCCGGGCCCGGGCCCGATGCCGCCGGACGGCGGCAGCACCGACACCGCCCACGACGAGTAGGAGGCCAGTTCCATGAGCACCATCACGATGAAGCACAAGGGCAACGAGAAGCCGCCGCCGAAGCACGCGGGCAAGCCGGCGCCGGAACTGCCCGCCCCGGACCCGAAGTAGTCGACCGACACGGTGGTGGGCTCCCGCCGCACCGGCGGGAGCCCACCGTCCGGAGGGAACCGCATGGACCCCGATCGCCTCCACATCTCCTATGCCATGCGGCAGTTCGCGGACGAGACGTGGACCGGGCGGGCAGAGCGGTGGACCGCGAAGTTCTACGTCCCCGGCGAGACGATCGGCACCGCCGAGATCACCCGTGTCGTCCCGGGTGTCACCCCGAACCCCCGCGCCGCCCTGGAGGACGACCCCGGCCTGCTCGACCGCATCCCCCGCGTGGTCTTCGCCGAGGACGGCAGCCTCGCCCCGGCCGTGTCCGCACTGAGTCCCGTGCTGTTGCTGCTGCTGGAGTCCGTCCAGGTCTCGGAAGCCTGGCGCGGCACAGGAGTCGGGATGCGCCTGACCGTCACCGCACTACGACGCCTGGCCGTCCCCGGTACGGTGGCCGTGTGCTACCCGGCACCGATCCACGACCACGGACCGGACGAACCGTGCTCCTACGAGTCCGACGACCCGGAGGTGCGGCGGCCGGACGAGGAAGCGGCGGAGAAGCTCCGACTCGCCTGGGAGCGACACGACTTCCGGCCGCTCGACGATGGCGTCTACGCCCGGAGGATCGACCCGTGAGCCATGGGCGCCGACGGAAGACCGCCGGCACACCACCGTCCCCACCAAGGAGAACCGACCCATGAGCACCACCGGAGCAACGACACCCGCGCCGTTCAGCAGGATCAAGGTCCGCGTCACCGGCCTGGTCTTCTGCGGCGACGACGTCGCGCTGCTGCGACGGGACCGGGCCGACTCCGTGCACTACACCACCATCGGCGGCAACGTGGAGGACGGCGAGGACTACCGCGAGGCCGTCCTGCGCGAGCTCGAAGAGGAACTCGGCCTCGAACGAGACCCGGCGTCCACCGAGCCGGAGCTGATCTGGATGGTGGACGCCCGGATCAGCCGGCCCGGCCCGACCCCGCCGCCACGCAAGTTCCACCTGATCTACCGGCTCCACGTCACCCCCGAGGTCCGCGCACAACTCGCCACCCAGGAGCTCGACGAGCTGCCCGACGGCAGCCACGAGGTCGGCACCGTCGAGTGGCACGACTACCGCAAGGTCGACGCCCTCCCGCTCTTCCCGCCGATCGGCAAGCAGATCGCCGAGCTCGACAGCCCCACCGCCCCGGTGAACAGGTTCGAGCTGGCGCCGATCACGGACGAGAACTACACCTGGATCTGACCCCGACCGGCCCCAACCTGCGCCGGCACCACGAGACACAACCAGAACGGCCGGTCGGATCCCCGGATCCGACCATGATCCTTGGAGGTCATCTCAATTGGGCCGTTGAGTCCTGTCCGGCCGTGCAGAAAGTCACAGGTCTGGTGCTGGGCGACGGTCGGGAGTTGTTCCGGCAGGCGATGGCGGATGCTTCCGACGGGTCCGTCGAGCGGTAGCCGGCGGCGATTCGGGGAGCGCGCACTGTCCGATCGCCACACCGGTCCGAGCCGGAACACGGTTGGGGCGGGCCCGGGCGTGCCGTCGTCACGTCGTTGCCTCTCCGCAATGCGAGAGGGCGCGTTCAGGTGTGGAGCTGGTCGCCGAGTGGGCTGCGCAGGTAGAGGACGAGGTGCCCGTGGCGGGCGCGGGTGACCAGTCCGGCGCGGTGCAGGACGCCGAGGTGCTGGCTGACCGTTCCGGGGCTGACGTTCAGCCGGTGGGCCAGCTCGGTCGTGCCCACCGGTTCTGCGAGGTGGCTGAGGATCCGGGCGCGGGTGCGGCCGAGCAGGTCGGCGAGTGCTGCCGGCGGTGCGGTCGAGGTGCTGTGCCAGGCAGTGGCGAGGCCGCGGGCCGGGTACCAGATCCGGGGCGGCAGGCCGAGGTCGACGACGGTGACGGCGTGGTCGCAGAACAGGGAGGGTGTGAACGTCACGCCGTGTCCGTCGACGACCAGGTCGTGGTGCTCGGCGGGGAAGGCGTCGACGGCCAGGGTGCCGGGGTCCGGCTGCCAGGTGAGGCCCGGGTCGATGTCGGCGAACAGGGCGGCCGCGCCGCCGTCGGTGAGGCGGCGCGCGCGGTGGAGGACATCGGCGCGCAGCACGGCGTGCATGCGTGGCCAGTGCGGTGCGATCACCAGGAGCCAGTAGGTGTGCAGGGCCTGGGCGATGCGTTCCAGCAGGCCGAGCGGGTCTGCCTGGGCGTCGGACAGCAGCGGGTTCAGGGGGTGGCCGTCGGCGGCCTGGAGCAGTTCGTGTGTCACGCGCCGCGCCGGCGTCGAGCGCAGGGCGGCGAACTCGTCGTCGATGTCGGTGTTCGGCCGGGGCGGGTGGGGGGTGAGGAAGTCGGGGGTCAGCCGGGTCGGGCCGACCAGTGCCTGCAGCAGTGGCCAGTCGAGGTGCCGGAGGCGGGGTGCCGCCTGCCGCAGTAGCGGCTGGTGCACGGCGTAGCGGGTGGGGCTGCGCCAGGCCCGCAGGCTCTGGACGGTCTCCTGCAGGGGGGAGCAGGCGAACCGGACCGAGGCCAGGGCTTCCACATCGAGCCGGAGCAGCAACATTCGGCCCATACTAAATCTCTCGCCCGGCCGGGGACCGTGGTGGTGGACTCCGGCTCATGACTTCTGCTTCTGCTGCCGGGGGGACCCCGGCGACGGCGGTGTACGACCGCATCGGTGTCGGCTACCGGGCTGTCCGCCGCCCTGACCCGCGCCTGGCCGATCTGATCCACCGGGCGCTGGCCGGAGCGCGTACGGTCGTCAACGTCGGTGCGGGCGCCGGATCCTACGAGCCGTCCGACGCCGAGGTCACCGCGGTGGACCCCTCGCGGGTGATGCTGGAACAGCATCCCGGACGGCGCAAGGTCCTGGCCGGTGCGGAGGAACTTCCCTTCGAGGACGGCGCGTTCGACGCTGCGATGGCGGTGATGACGGTGCACCACTGGCCCGACCTGCGCCGCGGCCTGGGCGAGCTGCGGCGCGTCGCGCGCCGGCAGGTCGTCTTCACCTGGGATCCCGGGCACCGGCCCGGGCTGTGGCTGGTCGAGGAGTACCTGCCCGAGATCCGCCGCCTCGAACAGGCCCGTTTCACGCCCCTGTCCACCGTGGTGGAGGCGCTGGGCGCGCACACCGTGCTGCCCTTCGAGATTCCGCAGGACTTCACCGACGGCTTCCAGATCGCCTACTGGCGGCGGCCGGAGTGCTACCTCGATGCCGCGATCCGGCAGGCCAGTTCGACGTTCGCCCAACTCCCGCCGTCCGTGGTCGAACCGGCGATCGGACGACTGCGCGCCGACCTCGCCTCCGGGGCCTGGCGGCGACGCCACGCGGACCTGCTGGAGCGGGAGTCCGTGGACTACGGCTATCGCCTGCTCATCGCAGGAAGCAGCGGGGAGGCAACCTGTTCGGGTAGCTGAACGGGCTGTTTCCGTGACGATCGTGGAGCGTCTCGTCCCGGACGAGTTGTGGGAGCTGTTCCGGTTGGTGGTGCCGGAGGTGCCGATTCGGCCGCAGGGTGGTGGTCGGCGCCGTTACGGGGACCGGGAGGTGTTGGCGGCGGTCGTGTTCGTCGCCACCTCGGGGTGTACATGGGCCCAGGGCTGGACCGGTCGAGGTGCGCGGTCGACTCGGTGAACATGAGGGCTTCGGCGGAAGGGGCTTCACCACAAGCAGCAGTGTGGGTCGGGTGCGCTCGACCCGGCCCGGGCGAGTAGGCCGGGCCGGGGGTGGAAACAGAACGGCCGGTCGGACCCGAGGGTCCGACCGGCCGTTCTCTGTGTGCGCGAGGGGGGAGTTGAACCCCCACGCCCTTTCGGGCACTGGAACCTGAATCCAGCGCGTCTGCCTATTCCGCCACCCGCGCAACTGGGTGATGGGTAAATAGTAGCCCATCCCCGGGGGTGGTCTTAACCAACCGGGAGGGAACCGTCCCGGAGGGCGGAGACGAAGGAGTCCCAGGCTGCGGCGGGGAAGAGGAGGACCGGACCGGAGGGGTCCTTGGAGTCACGCACCGGGACGAGGGCGGGGGTAGGGGACGTGAGGGCCACCTCGACGCACTCGCCCCCGTCGTCCCCGCTGTAGCTGCTCTTGCGCCAGCCGACAGTCTCGAGATTGACGTTCCTCATAGCGGTACTCCTCCATCGCATCGGCGATCAGGGCACTGGATTCACCGACCGAGAGTACATCTCCCCGCACGAGGTCGAAGTCCCGCCGAGCCTCGGCCACCACAGCCGGGGCGTCACTCATGTGCCCGCGGTACAGGCTCTCTGAGTAGACCCACTCCCTCCCGTCCGGCAGCAGGAGCAGGGACAGGGAGGTGGCGGGCATCTTCGTCACCGGGCGCGCGAACGGCGCCACCTGGATGAAGATGTTGTACCGCTCGCCGACGGCGAGGAGGTGCTCCATCTGTCGCCTCATCACACCCGGTCCACCGACGACGGTGCGGATGGCGCTCTCGTGGAGGGTCACCAGCAGTGTCGGCCCACCGGCGGCCAGGAACCGGCGCTGCCGACTCAACCGGGTGGCGACCCGCTCGGCCACCATTCGCGGGTTGTTGCGGGCATCTCCGAGACTGAAGATCGCATGGGCATAGTCCGCGCACTGCAACAGGCCATTGAGTCGGCAGTACTGGAGCACACGGACAGCCTCGGCTTCCTCCTCCAGTTCGACGTACTTGTGGAACCAGTCGGGATGCTCGATATCGGCTTGCCAATCCACCCGCTCCCAGAGCGTTCGCAGCAGCCCTCCTGTCCCGAGGATGTCGTCACAGGCGATCACCGTGTCGAGGTGCATCGTCCGGCGGCCACCCTCGATACGCGTGACCACGGTCCGGTCACAGTGAAGAAGCTTCGCCAGCGCCTCCTGCGTCAGCCCCGCCCGTTCCCGAGCGAACCGCACTGCCTCCCCGAAGAGTTCCGCCGGACTCGCTGTGGGTGCGGCGCTCACCTTCCGATGTGCCACCTCGGTCCCCCTCTTGTGCCTTGGCCTCGTACACCACGAATCGGCAGTCACCGTACCCAGGGAGCGGCGATGATTGACACCGGAACGCAGTTATTCGCTTGCACAGCGTGAATATCGCGCCCCACTCGCGAGCCTGTTCCACTCCCCCCTCTCACCCGAAGGCTTCGCCATGCCCTGTCTCCGCATCCCCCGCCGGCCCCGCGAGTTCGCCGCCCGGTTCCCCTCCCGGGCCGACTCCGCCCCCCTCGCCCGCTCTTTCCTCCGCGCCTACCTCGCCGGACTCCCGCGTGGTGAACGCTATTCCGACGTCGCGGAGTTGCTGCTCGGCGAACTCGTCACCAACGCCGTCCGGCACTGCGACGCCCCGCCGGACCGCCTGATCGAGGTCCGGTTCGCCGTCGTCCCCGGCGACCGCCTCCGGCTGGAGGTGCACGACGCCGGTACCGGGCGCCCCGTTCTGCGCGCCGCCGTCGACCCCGAGGAGGAGTGCGGACGCGGCCTCCTCCTCGTCGACGAACTCGCCGAGCGCTGGGGCTGGTGCCCCCGCGCTGGCGGGATCGGCAAGTTCGTCTGGGTGCTGGTCACCCCCGCGCCCGGGTCCACCGATCTCGTCTTCGGCCGGTCGCCGAGGCTCGTGACGGTGTGAGCGTCACTTCCCGGCCGCCGCCTCCAGGGTGGCGCGCCACAGCGGGCTGTCGACGTAGTGGTTGTCGTACAGCTCGGACGAGTCCTTGATCTCCTGCGGGCTCGCCTCGCCCCGCATCACCCGGCCGAGCAGGCGCAGGTAGTCGAAGCGCGGCATGCCCGGGGTGAAGACGAACAGCACGTCGGCCTCGGAGCCGGGCGCGGCGGCGAAGGCGTGCGGGGTGTGCGGCGGGACGAGCAGGAAGTCGCCGCTCTCCAGGGTCTCGACCTTCTCGTCCAGCAGGACCTGGAGCTGGCCGCCGATGACGAAGAACAGCTCGGAGGCCCGGGTGTGGAAGTGGGCCGGGGCGCCGACCGCGCCCTTGGCGAAGGTGGACCGGTAGCTGGTGACCGGGCTGCCGTCGGTGCCGTGGTCGGCGAGCAGGGTCATCACGCTACTGGGGTCGCTGGTGGTCTCGGCGGTGGCGGCGCGGGTCAGGATCGGCTTGGTCGGGTTGGCGTTCATGGTGGTGCTCCCCGTCTCGGGCGGCTCCGGCTCCCCTGCCGTCGCCTTGTGATGATCACTCTATGAGCCCGATCGACCGGCGGAGGGGTGCATTCCGACGACAGAATCATGGGTCAATCCGGCGCACGACCACCCCCGGGAACGCCCGAGGGCCGTACCCCGCCCGTGCGGGGTACGGCCCTCGGAACAGCGCTCGCGTCAGGCTGCGGCCAGGCGCTCCGCCGCCGCGTCCAGACGGGCGAGGGTCCGCTCGCGGCCCAGCACCTCGATCGACTCGAACAGCGGCAGGCCCACGGTGCGGCCGGTGACCGCGACCCGGATCGGCGCCTGCGCCTTGCCCAGCTTCAGCCCGTGCTCGGCCGCGACGGCCTCCAGCTCGGCCTTCAGCGGCTCGGCCTTCCACTCACCGAGGGCGGTGAGCTTCTCGCGGGCGGTGCGCAGCAGGGCCAGCGCGCCGTCCTTGTCCTTCATGGCCTTCGCCCAGGACTGCTCGTGCTCCACCGGCTGCGGCAGGAACAGGAAGTCGACCTGCTCGACGATCTCGCCCAGCACCGCGATCCGGGACTGCGCCAGCGGGGCCAGCTCGGCGAACGCGACCGGATCGAAGTCCTCGGCGGCCCACGGCGCGCGGTCGGCGGCCAGGAACGGCGCGCAGGCGGCGATGAACGCGTCCACCGTCAGGGCGCGGATGTACTCGCCGTTGAACGAGCGCAGCTTCGCCACGTCGAAGAACGCCGAGCCCGCGTTGACCTCGGAGATGCTGAACAGCTGCTCCAGCTCCGCGTACGGGCGGATCTCGACGTCGTCCTTGGGGCCCCAGCCCAGCAGCATCAGGTAGTTGACCATCGCCTCGGGCAGGTAGCCCTCGGCGAGGTAGTCCTCCAGCGCCACCTTGTCGCGGCGCTTGGACAGCTTCTGCCGCTTCTCGTTGACGATCACCGGAAGGTGCGCCCAGACCGGCGGGGTGGCGCCGAGGGCCTCCCACAGCAGCTGCTGCTTCGGGGTGTTGGACAGGTGCTCCTCGCCGCGGATGACCTCCGTGACGCCCTGCTCCAGGTCGTCGACCACGTTGGCGAGCAGGAACACCGGGCTGCCGTCGCCGCGGGCGATCACGAAGTCCTCGATCGCCGAGTTCGGGAAGGCCGGCTCGCCGCGGATGAGGTCCACCACCACGGTGGCGCCCTCGTCCGGGGTGCGGAAGCGCAGGGCCCGGCCCTCGGCGTACTCCAGGCCCCGCTCGCGGCAGAAGCCGTCGTAGCCGGTCTGGGCGGAGCCGGTGCGCTCGGCGGTCTGCTCGCGGGTGCAGTCGCAGTAGTAGGCGCGGCCGGCCGCGTACAGCTTCTCGGCGGCGGCGCGGTGGGTGCCGGCGTTGGCGGACTGGAAGTACGGGCCCTCGAAGGCGGCGTCGCCCTCGTGGATGCCGATCGCGGCGAGGGCACTGATGATGCCGTCGGTCCACTCGGGCTTGTTGCGGGCGGCGTCGGTGTCCTCGATCCGCAGGACGAAGACACCGCCCTGCTGTCGTGCCGTCGCCCAGTTGTACAGCGCCGAGCGGGCACCGCCGACGTGGAACATGCCGGTGGGGCTCGGGGCGAAACGGACGCGGACGGGACGGGAAACCTCGGTCATGGAACCAAAGGGTATCGGGCGACCGCGGTACGTCCGGCACGCGGCCCGGCTACGCGGCGTCCAGGAGGATGGCGTTCTTCGCCCGTTCGACGGACTCCTCGGCCGCCGGGCCGCCCGGGTTCTCGGTGGCGAGGGCCTGGTTGAGGGTGACGAAGGGGCGCATCCGGCGCTCGTAGCTGCCGTAGGCCGCGCGGTGGCCGGTGCCGTGGTCGCGGGCCCGGCCGAGCTCCTGGGCGAGCACGTAGGCGCCGACCAGGGCCAGGCTGGTGCCCTGGCCGGAGAGCGGCGAGGCGCAGTAGCCCGCGTCGCCGAGCAGCACGGTGCGGCCGGCGGACCAGGAGTCCAGGTGGACCTGCGCCATCACGTCCGCGTAGAAGTCCGTCGAACGGTGCAGGGCGTCCAGCAGCCTGGTCCGCTCCCAGGGCAGCGCGGCCATCCGGTCGGCGACCGCCTTGCGGGCCGCCTCGGGGTCGCGCTCGGCGGGCGCGTCGCTGCCCCAGCCGAAGACGATGCGCAGCTCGGTGTTGCCGCGCACCGGGTAGATGCCGTAACCGGCGTCGCCGTCGCGCTGCCAGACCTGCCAGTCCTCCAGGCCGAGGAAGTTGTCGGCGCCGAAGATCGCGAGATGGGTGCCGAGCGGGCTCAGGAACCGCTCCTCCGCGCCGAAGGCCAGCCGGCGCACCCGCGAGTGGAGACCGTCCGCGCCGACCACCAGGTCGAAGGTGCGGGGCCGCCCGTGCGCGAAGGTGACGTGCACCCCGCGTGCGTCCTCCTGGAGCGAGGTGACGCTGTCGCCGTGGACGAACTCGACGCCCGCCGGGGTGTGGTCGTAGAGGATCTCCAGCAGGTCGGAGCGCAGCAGTTCGACGTCCTCGCTGTCCAGCCGGCCGCTGCTGTAGGTGGACTCCTCCGAGCGGTGCAGCTCGGTGCCGTCGGCGCCGAGCACGGACATGCCGCGCATCCGGGTGCGGACGGCCCGGACCTGCTCGGTGAGGCCGGTCCGCTCGATCACGTCGAGGGCGACGCCCCGGATGTCGACGGCCTGGCCGCCGGTACGCGGGCCGGGGGCCAGCTCGACGACGGTGGGGGCGAAGCCGCGGCGGGCCAGCCAGTGGGCGAGGAAGGTGCCGGCGATGCCGCCGCCGGAGACGAGGACGTTCTGCATGACTGCTCCCTGGTTCGGTGTGCCGGTGCGGCGTCGTCCGCCGCGAACAATCTGAATGTACGCTGTACATACAGAGCCCCGCAAGCACGAAACCCGCAGGTCAGAGCCGCTTCTGAGCTAGGACAGAGGGCGGTTCGGGCCTGATTCCCCTGGTAGCGTCTGCGCTAGTACAGGCCGGGCGCGGCCGCGAAAAGATTCCCGAACAGGAGGGCGCCGCCGTGGCACCCGAGACGGACCCGCCGTTCCGCCGCATCGCCGCCGACCTCCGCCGCCGGATCAGCGCCGGCGAACTCGCCCCCGGCGCGCGCGTCCCCTCGAACCGGCGGCTGGCCCAGGACTGGGGCGTCGCCCTCGCCACCGCGACCAAGGCACTCACCGTGCTCCGCTCGGAGGGCCTGGTCGAGGCCCGGCCCCGGGTCGGCACCGTGGTCGCCGCTGCCGCTGCCGCTCCCTCGTCCCCCGCCACCCCCCGACCGGCGCCCCCCGAGGGCGAGTTGAGCCGCGACCGGCTGATCGCGGCCGCCCTGGAGATCGCCGACGCGGAGGGGCTCGCCGCCCTGTCCATGCGCGCCGTGGCGGCCCGGCTCGGCGTCGCCCCGATGTCCGCCTACCGGTACGTCACCAGCAAGGACGAACTCGTCCTGCTCGCCGCCGACGCCGCCTTCGGCGAGGCCGGCTACCCCGCCGACCCGCCCGCCGACTGGCGCCCCCGGCTCGAACTCGGCGCCCGCACCCTGTGGTCGCTGTTCCGCCGCCACCCCTGGCTCGCCGAACTCGGCCCCGTCACCCGGCCGTTGCTCCTGCCCAACCTGCTCACCCACGCCGAATGGGCGCTCGCCGCCCTCGACGGCCGCGGCCTCCCGGCCGGCACCGTCCTCGACATCCACGTGCTGTTCTACAGCTACGTCGAGGGCCTCGCCGCCAACCTCGAACGCGAGGCCCGGGCCCAGGCCGCCACCGGCCTCACCGGGGACGAGTGGACCGACACCCGCTTCGCCGCCTTCGACGCCCGCGCCGCCGCGGCCCGTTTCCCGGTCTTCACCCGCCTGACGGCCGAGTTGGACGAGGGCTACGACCTCGACCTCGACACCCTCTTCGAGTCCGGCCTCACCACCCTCCTGGACGGGCTCACGCCCCGGATCGAGGGCGCGGCCCGCGACTGAGGGCGCGGCGGCGGCCTGCGGCCGAGGCCCCTCCCCGGGTGCGGTCTCACCACCCGAGCTGCGGCTCGCCCAGCACCTCGCCGCCGACGGCCTCGGCGAGCTCGCGCGCCCGCCGCTCGTCACCGAACTTGCCCGCATGGACGAAGACGGTGTGGTGGGCCGCCCACGCACCCCACTGGGCCGAATCGCCGTGGAACACGATCTGGACCCCGTCGTACTTCGGCGAGCCGACGCTGCCGGTCTCCGGGTCGTCCGGCCACCGGCCGCGCCAGTCCACGGCGGCCGTGCCCCGGCCCCGGCCGACGGCCGCCGCGAAGCGCTCCTCCACGCTCCCCGTCGGGACGTCCACCGTGACATCCAGGGGGAGGTGCGGCTCCAGCGCGGCATCGTCCGCCGTGCGGGGGTCGAGCTCGAACCGGAGGTACTCCCCCGTCGGACCGGTCCGCGCGTCCACGTAGTGGAAGCGGGCACCGGGCAGGACCTCGGCCGTCCGCCGGACGTCGGCGGCCGTCAGCAGTTCGGCGCCGAGCCCGACCTCGTCCTCGCAGTGGGCCAGCAGCGCGCGCAGCCGCTCGCCCCACGCGTACGCCTCGGCCGCGTCGGTGGTCCGCAGGACGGGGTACGCCGTGGAGTTGCCCATGGGCCGACCGTCGCACACCGGTTCCGCCCCCCCACCACCGAATTCCGCGCGGCGGCGCGGCGGCGCGGCCCGCGCTCCGGACGTCAGCCCACGTCGCGCCCGCGGAACGTCCTGCGGTACTCGCGCGGCGGGACGCCGAGGCGGGTGGTGAAGGGCGGGCGGAGGGAGACGGCGGAGCCGAAGCCGCAGCGGACGGCGACCGCGTCCACCGGGAGGTCGGTGTCCTCCAGGAGGCGCTGGGCGGTGAGGATGCGCTGGTCGAGCAGCCAGCGCAGCGGGGTGGTGCCGGTCGCGGCGGCGAAGCGGCGGGCGAAGGTGCGTTCGGACATCAGGGCGAGGGCGGCCATCCGGCGGACCGTCCAGGCGGTGTCGAGGGCGGCGAGGACCTCGGTGCGGACGCGGGCGAGCGGGTCGTCGCCGGCGGGCGCGGGCTCCGGGACCGGGGAGGGGATGAACTGGGCCTGGCCGCCGGAGCGGAAGGGCGCGGTGACCATCGCGCGGGCGATCGACGCGGCCGCCCGTTCGCCGTGGGCCGCGCGGACCAGGTGCAGGCAGAGGTCGATGCCGGCCGCCACCCCGGCGGAGGTCCACAGCCGGCCCTCGCCGGTGAACAGCACCTCGGGCCGCACGTCGACCGCCGGGAAGCGCTCCGCGAGGTCCTCCGCGAGGGCCCAGTGGGTGGTGGCGGTGCGGCCGTCCAGCAGCCCCGCCTCGGCGAGGACGAAGGCGCCCGCGCAGAGCGAGGCGACGGTGACCCCGCGCGCGTGGGCGGCGCGCAGCGCGGCGAGCACGGCCGGGTCGCGCGACTCCTCCGGCCGCTCCACGCCCGGCACGACCACCAGGTCGCAGGCGGCCAGCGCGTCCAGCCCGAAGTCCGGGACGCGTTCCAGCCCGCCGCCGAGGCGCACCCGGGCGCCCTCGGGGCCGCAGACCCGCAGGTCGAAGGCGGGCACCCCAGGTAGGCCGGCCCGGTCGGCCCAGACCTCGCCGATCACCGCGTAGTCGAACGGCCGCACCCCGTCGAAGACCAGACACCCCACCGTGCGCATGGGGGGAAGCGTAGTGGCAGGATCGTATCGACGGGTGGCTCCACCGCCGCTCACGGGTGCGCCCGGGCCCGCCGCAGCATGGACGCATGACGAACACCAGCGCCTTCGACGCCCCGCTCACCATCGACACCGACGCCGTCCTGGTCGTCATCGACGTCCAGAAGGGCTTCGAGGACACCGCGTTCTGGGGCGGGCGCGACAACCCCGGGGCCGAGCAGCGGATCGGCGAACTGATCGACGTGTGGCGGGCCACCGGGCGGCCGATCGTGGTCGTCCAGCACGCCACCACCGGCGGCCCGCTCGAACCGGGCACCCCCGGCTACGAGTTGAAGGACTTCGTGGCGGCGGTCGAGCCCGCGCTGCACATCACCAAGACGGTCAACAGCGCCTTCTACGGCACCCCGGACCTGCACGCCTGGCTCCAGGAGCGGGGCGCCCGGCAGGTGGTGGTGACCGGGATCATCACCAACGTGTGCTGTGAGACCACCGCCCGGATGGCGGGCAACCTCGGCTACGACACGGTCTTCCCGGTCGACGCCATGCACGCCTTCGACCTGACCGGGCCGGACGGCGTGACCGTCCCGGCCGCCGAACTCGCCCGCGCCACCGCCACGGTGCTGCACGCGATGCGGTTCGCGAAGGTGGTGCCGACCGCCGTGGTGGCCTCGGCGGCGAAGAGCGGCGAGCCCGCCGCCGTCACCTGGTCCTGACCCGGCGGACGTCAGCGGGTACCGACCTTCCCGGCGGCCGCGGTCGCGCCCGCCGGGAAGGTCTCGGCGAGGAACGCCTCCCAGGTGCGGGTGCCCCGCGCGGCGCCGGGCCGGGCGAGGTTGACGCCCTCCCGGTAGCAGCGGCCGACCTTGCCGGGGGCCCGCAGCGGCAGCATCGGGCGGCGCTTCCCGGCGGCCAGCAGGTGGTCGCGGGTGAGGTCGCCGAGCGTGCGGACGGCCGGGCCGGCGAGGTCCGGGACGAGCCCGGCGGGCGCGGCCAGGGCGAGTTCGACCAGGCGCTCGGCGACGTCGCGCGAGTCCACCGGCTCCCAGCGGATGCCGCCCAGCTTCGGCACGACCGGCAGCTTGGCCATCGCGGCCGCGGTCTTCAGGGTCAGGTCGTGGAACTGGGCGGCGCGCAGCGTGGTGTACGGGATGCCCGATTCGGCGACCAGCCGCTCGGCGGCGTGCTTGGCGCGGAAGTAGCCGAGCGGCACCCGGTCGGCGCCGATCACCGAGATGTACACCAGGTGCTTCACCCCGGCCCGCCGGGCGGCGGCGACCAGGTTGCGGGTGGTGGCCTCGTCGTTCTTGGCGTCGCCGGCCAGGTGCAGGACCACCTCGACCCCGGCCAGGGCCGCGTCCACGCCCTTGCCGTCGGCGCCGGTGAGCAGGTCGCCGGCCGCGTACTCGACGCCGTCGGCAGCCGGGCGGGGGTTCCGGGTGAGCACCCGGACGTCCCGGCCGGCCGCCCGCAGCAGCGGCACGACGTGGCGGCCGAGGGTGCCGGTGCCGCCGGTCACGAGAACGGGGGCGCTGGTCGGGAGAGTCATGATCGTCACTCCTTGGGCGAACGGAGGCCGCGCTTCCGGCGGACCCGCTAGGTTTCGTGCTTCCGGAGCTTTGACCCACGGCGGCAGAGGAATGTGACACGGGTGGACGAGAACTTTCTGGCGGCGGGAGCAGCGGACGACGCCGGCACCGCAGGAGGCGCCGGGTCGGGGGACGCCGACACCGCGGTGGGCGCCGGGTCGGGGGACGCGGAATCGTTCGAGGCGCACCGGCCGCACCTGCGGGCCGTCGCCTACCGGATGCTCGGATCGATCGCCGAGGCCGAGGACGCCGTCCAGGACACCTGGCTGCGCTACGACCGCACCGACACCTCCGCGGTGGAGAACCTCGGCGGCTGGCTGACCACGGTGATCGGACGGATCTGCCTCAACCAGCTGCGCTCGCGGGCCCAGCGGCGCGAGGAGTCCTTCGAGGGCCGGTTCGCGGCCGGCGGCGGGGGCGGTGACGTCGAGCCGTCGCGGATACCGGACCCGCTGCTCCGACGGGCGGACGCGCCCGACCCGGAGCAGGAGGTGCTGCTGGCCGACTCGGTCGGGCTGGCGCTGATGGTGGTCCTGGAGTCGCTCTCGCCCGCCGAGCGGGTGTCCTTCGTGCTGCACGACATGTTCGCGGTGCCGTTCGAGGAGATCGCCCCGCTGGTCGAGAAGACGGCGGCGGCCACCCGGCAGCTGGCCAGCCGGGCCCGGCGCAAGGTGCAGGGCCGGGCGCCCGCGCCGGACCGGGACCTGGCCCGCCAGCGGGTGGCCGTCGACGCGTTCTTCGCCGCCACCCGCACCGGGGACCTCGACGCACTGCTCGCGGTGCTGGACCCGGACGTGGTGCTGCGCGCCGACGGCGCCGCCGCCGGGCGGGAGCAGCGGCGTCCGGTGGTGCTCAACGGGGCCCGCACGGTCGCGGGCCAGGCGGTCATGTTCCGCAGCCTGTCGCCGTACGCGCGGCCGGCGCTGGTCAACGGCGCGGCGGGCGTCGTGGTGATCGGGGCGAACGGGCGGCCGGTGTCGATCATGGCGTTCACCGTGGTGGACGGCCTGATCGCGGCGATCGACGTGCTCACCGACCCGGAGCGGCTGGCCGCGCTGGACCTCACGGCGTTCGCCGACTGAGCCCGGTCGCCGGCCGAGCCGGTCCGCCGACCGAGCCCGGTCGCCGGCCGAATCCGGTCGCCGGCCGAGTCACCGGGTCGGGCGTGAACGCGGCCGCCCCCGCACACCGGAGTGCGCGGGGGCGGCCGTCCTGCGTCCGGCGGGCGTCCGGCGGGCGTCAGCCCTTCTTGGAGATGAAGTCGTACGCACCGGCGGCGACGTCGTCCAGGTACGGACCGGCCTGGTACTTCGGGTCCCCGACGTGCTGGCCGACCGAGACATTGCTGACCAGCGCCGGCTTGCCGTCCTTGACGGCCAGCCAGCCACCGCCGCTGGAACCGCCGGTCATGGTGCAGCCGATGGCGTGCATCGGCGGGCGGGCCGGGTCGTAGGAGATCCGGCTCGGCCGGCCGCTCTCGCAGCGGTTGAGCTCCATGCCGTCGAACGGCGGGGCGGCCGGGAAGCCGTACTCGGTGATGCTGAGCTGCTCGCGCGGGGCGTTGAACCAGACCGGCACGGCGTCGCCGACCGTCTCCTCCAGCGACTTGCCGCCCTCGCCGGGCTGCACCCGGATGATCGCGAAGTCGTACTGGGTGGCCGGCGAACCGCCGTCCCCGCCCTCGGCCTTCCACTGCGGCGAGGTGACCGCCTGGGTGGCGTTCCAGATGCCGAGCGGCGCGTACTGCGCCTCCTCGGCCTGCTTGCCGCCGCTCAGCGCGCCGCTGCTGTTGAACGCCGGGATGAAGGAGATGTTGCTGAAGTACTTGCCGCCCTTGCCCTGGTGGATGCAGTGGCCGGCCGTCCACACCAGGTTGCTCCTGCCGGGGTGGGCCGGGTCGGCGACCACCGTGGCGGAGCACTGGTAGTGGTTCAGTCCGGCGGCGGCCTCGGCACCGCTGCCCGGCGCGTCCGCGAACAGCTTCCCGTGCACGGCGAGCTTGGTGTACGGGTGCGGGAGCGGCTGGGCGTTGACGGTCTTCGGCAGCGGGTCGTTGCCGTTGTCGGCCGGCTGCGCGGGCTGCGCCGGGGCCTGGGTCGGCTGGGCGGGCTGCGCCGGGGCCTGCGACGGCTGCGCGGGCTGCGCCGGGGCCTGCGACGGCTGGGCGGGCTTGGCCGGCTGCGACGGCTGGGCCGGAGCCTGGGTGGGCTGCGCGGGCTGCGGCGGGGCCTGGGTGGGCTGGGCCGGCGGGGCCGGGGCCTGCGAGGCCGGCTGCTGGGTGTTCGACGGCTTCGGCGCCGCGGGCGGCGGGGTCGGGTGCCCGGGCTGGGTGGGCTGGCCGGCCGGCGGCTTGGCGGGCGCCGTGGCCGGGGCGCTGGGAGCGCCGGGCGCCGTCGGCTGCGCGGGCTGGGCCGGCGGCTGGGTGGGCTGCCCGGGCTGCGCCGGGGCCTGGGTCGGCTGCGCCGGAGCGGCCGGCGGCGCGGCGGGCAGCGGCGGGAGCGGCTCGTTGGGCTTGGCCTTGAGCAGCTTGTCCAGCGTCCAGAAGCCCTTGGCGGCGGCCGGGAGGGCGTAGTCCTTCGCCCACTTCTCCCAGTCGTCGAACTTCCACTTCTTGAGGTCTTCGAGGTTGGCCGGCAGCCCGAGGTTCGGCGCCGCGGCCGCACCCGCGCCCGCGGTGACGGCGGTGTCGGCCGAGCTGTTGTCCGGGCCGCAGGCCGCGGTGGTGAGCAGCGTCAGCACGAGCGCCGAGGCGCCGAGTGCCGTCCTGGCGGCGTGCGCGGTGCGACGGCGCCCGCTGCTTCTGTCAGAAAAAGACATGAACTTGTATTCCCCCTGTGTGAAAAACACCCGGCGCCGCCGGAGCGGCGCCGGGTACTGCGCGGGGGAGTATTCCACTGTCCGTCAGGGCGGCGGCCACCCGCCCCCGTCAGCGGCCGACCGAACCGTCCAGCAATTCCCGCAGGATGTCGGCGTGCCCGGCATGCCGGCCGGTCTCCTCGATCATGTGGACGAGCAGCCAACGCATCGACGGAGCCTCGGCGTTGGGCCGCAGCGAGCGCACGCCCGGCCGGTCCGGCCAGGCCGCCGCGGAGACGATCACCTCGTTGGCCCGGGCGATCGCCTCCCGGTAGGCCGCCACCGACCCGGCCACCGTCTCGTCGCCGGGCGAGGGCGCGTCGTCGTCCCACGGTTCGACGTCGTCGCCGCGGTAGGCCCAGAGGAACCAGTTGAGTTCGACGGCCGTGAGGTGGCGCACCAGCCACAGCAGGCTCGTCCCGGAGGCGACTCCTGGCCGGCGGGCGTCCTCGTCGGACAGCCCGTCGGTCTTGGCGATCACACAGGTGCGCAGGTAGTCGAGGAAGGTGAGCAGCGTGGTGTGCTCGTCGGCGTTCAGCCCCGGCGGCCGGAGGTCGGCCCGCTCGGGCGCGGGGGCGTCGGTGTTCTCGGTCACCGGGTCACCCTAGGGGTCACCGCCCACAGCGAGGTCCCCGGACCGTCACCACCCCTGGGCGTGCAGCCAGTCGGCCAGGTGACGGGCGCAGTCGTCGACCGACTCCCGCCAGGCACGGGCGGCGCCGTCGCCCGCCTCGTCGCTGACGTGCTTGACCAGGCGGACCGGCAGACCGGCCCGGTGGGCGACCGTGGCGACGGCGTAGCCCTCCATGTCCACCAGGTCCGCGTGCTCGGCGAGGCGGTCGCGGGCGGCCGGGTCGGAGACGAAGAGGTCGCCGGTGGCCAGCACCGGCCCGTCGCCGCCCTTGCCGACGACCAGCGGCGCGCCGTAGGTGCGGCCGGTGAGGGCGTACAGGGTGGGGGTGTCCAGGTCGTGCTGGATCACCTGGGTGACGGTGTGGGTGCCCTCCCAGCCGGGCCGCAGGGCGCCGGCGGTGCCGAGGTTCACCACCTCGGAGGGGTGCCGCCCCCCGGCGAGGACGGTGGCCAGCGCAGCCGCGGCGTTGACCTTGCCGATGCCGGTGAGCAGCACCGGAAGGCGGTCGCCGAGGTGGGCGGCCTCCTCCCGGACGGCGACGACGAGCAGCGGACGGTCGGCGGAGATCGTTCCCAGAAGGCGCATGGCGTCATCGTACGAAGGACCGGGCCGGCGGGCCGCCGGACCGGACCCGCACCGCCCCGGCCGGGGGCGCGTGCCCGCCGGGACACGTCGGCCGGAGCGCCGCCGCGGACGCGGCCTCCACACAACCGGACCCCGATCCTCCGGTCAGCTCGGGAACCGCGTAGGGTGCGTGCCGCGTCGACCCGTTCGCCGCACGGCCCGAGGGGGGACCCGGGCCGGGCGGGCGAAGCAGGGACGGACAGCTCAAGATCCGCGCAACTCGGGTGTGGCCGCGGGGAGTGACGGCCATACTGCTGGCAACGGCCGGGCCCCCGAGACGGGGGGCGGGCCACAGGGGAGGGGGTGGCTGGTGGCGACACCGGTACGCACGGAGGGGCCGGGCCCGGACACGCCGGGACGGCCCACGGGTACGGTGCCGGCCCAGCGACGGGCCGGCGGCACGGGGGCGGTGGCCCTGCCGAACGGGCCGCTCGCCCGGCTGGGACGGGCCACCCGGACGGCGCCGGGGCGGCTGCGGCTGGCCGGAGCGCTGCTCGCGGTACTGACCCTGGCGTTCGGCGCGCTCACCGCCGTCCAGGTGAACTCCCGGGCCGCGGCGGCGGAGCGGGTGGTCGACAACAGCCACCCGCTGAGCCAGGCCGCCGCCGACATCAACCGCTCGCTGGCCGACGCGGACGCCACCGCCGCCACCGGCTTCCTGCTGGCGGGCGCCGAACCGCGGTACGTACGGGACCGCTACGAGCAGGACCTCAGGACGGCCTCCCAGCTGATCTCCGAGTCCGCCTCCCGCACCCCCGCCGCGTCGCCGCTGCGGGAAGTGCTCTCCAAGCTGAACCAGCAGGTGCCGGTCTACGCCGGTCTGGTGGAGACCGCCCGGGCCAACAACCGGCAGGGCTACCCGCTCGGCGGCGCCTACCAGCGGTACGCCTCCGAGCAGATGCGCACCGTGCTGCTGCCGGCCGCCGCGCAGTTCTCGGCCGCCGAGAACGCGCTGCTGGCCGAGGACATGAAGGCGGCCCGGGCCACGCCGTGGGCCGGGTACGCGCTGGGGCTGCTGGCGCTGACCGGACTGCTCTGGGTCCAGATGGCGCTGTTCCGGCGGACCAACCGGGTCTTCAACATCGGGCTGGTGGCCGCCACCGCCGCCGTGCTGGCCGCGGTGCTGTGGCTGACGGTGGCCGCGAACGGCGCCGCCTCGGCCCTGGCGCGCGGCGACCGCGAGGGCGGAGTTCCGCTGCGGGCGCTCAACGCGGCCCGGGTGGACGTGCTGACGGCCCGCCTCGCGGAGAACCTCCACTACGTCGCGCGCGGCTCCAGCGGCGTCTACGCCGACCTGTGGTCGAAGACCACGGAGCACCTGTTCACGACCGATCCCGGGCGCGACACCGGGCCCGGCACCCTGGTGCAGGCCCGGTCGCTGGCACCGCCGTTGGCCCGGTCCGCCATCGACCGGGCGCTGGCGGACTACCAGCAGTGGCGCGAGCGGCACACCGCGGCGACCAAGCTGGAGAACGACGGCGACTACCAGGCGGCACTGGACGCCACCGTGACGGCCCGGGAGGCGGACGCGCCGGGGACGGCCGAGGCCGCGTTCGCCGCCGCCGACCGGGAGCTCGTCCTCGCGTCGACGCTGGAGGAGGGCGAGTTCCGGGGCGCCGCACTGGGCGTCGACAAGGATCTGCGCACCGCGGCCGCGGCGATCGCGGTGCTCGGCCTGCTGGCCGCCGCCGCGGCCCTGCGCGGCCTCGGCCGCCGACTGGCCGAGTACCGGTAGAGGGGGGACGGAAGCATGGACACGGACACGGACACGAGCGCGCACACGGGCACGGACCGGGGCCGGGGCCGGGCGGCCGCGCTGCGCGGGGCACGGACGGCGGTGGCGCTGGCCCTGCTGGCGAGCGGCGCCCTGGTCCTGGGCGCGGGCGGGCCCCGGGAGTCCTCCCCCGCGGCCGGCGCGCCGCGCCAGGTACCGCTGGCGGCGCAGCAGGAGCAGGCCGGACTGTCGGAGCAGAGCGGGCAGGCCGACTGCGACCTGTACCGCAGCGTCCCGCCGAGCACCGAGGACGGCCCGGCGGTGAAGGCCGTCAAGGCCAAGCGCAGCCTGGTCGTCGGCATCGACCTGAACAGCTACCGGTGGGGCTCGCGCAACCCCAACACCGGCCAGGTGGAGGGCTTCGACATCGACCTCGCCCGGGCGATCGGCACCGCGATCATGGGGGACCCGGACAAGGTCGTGCTGAAGGCGGTACCGACCGCCGACCGGATCAAGTTCATCCAGGAGGGCCGGGTCGACATCATCGTCCGGACCATGTCGATCACCTGCGAGCGGATGGAGCAGGTGGCGTTCTCCCGCCCCTACTTCACCACCAGCCAGCGGGTCGTGGTGCCGAAGTCCTCCCCCGCGAAGACCCTGGACGAGGCGCTGAACGGCACCACCGCCTGCGCCGCCTCCGGCTCCTCGGCCGAGGAGGAGCTGAAGACCCGTCCGGTCAAGCAGCTCGTCACCGTGCAGAACCACCTCGACTGCCTGGTGCTGATGCAGCTGGGCAAGGTCGACGCCACCATGACCGACGACGGGCTCGCGGCCAGCCAGGCCGCGCAGGACCAGACCGTCCGGGTGCTCGACGGCGAGGTCCGGCCGGGCGTGATGGGCGTCGCGATGCTGAAGACCAGCACCGATCTGACGGCCCGGGTGAACCAGGTGCTCAACGACTACTACACCGGCGGCAGCTGGCGGCGGGCGTACGACACCTGGCTGAAGCCCTACCTGCTGGACGACGCCGACCGGCACTGGCCGACGCCCCGGTGACGGGCCCGACGGGCCGCACCGACGGTTCCCCGGTGACCGGGCCCGGCCCGCCGGCGGGGGCGCGCGCTAGGGTCGGGGCGGACTCCCGGGGAACCGGAACGGCCGGGCCCGGAAGCACCGGACACGGCGCGGCGGAGCACCGCCCACCAGGGCACCGCACAGCAGAGCACGACACAGCAGAGCACCGCACACGGCAGGCGGAGGAGGGGAGGGAACGATGGCGGCTTCGGCCGGCCCGGTACTGAGCCGGGAGGAGGTGGACCGCGCGCTGGCGCGCCTCGGCGCGGAACGCGACGCGGTCGAGTCCGCGCTGCTCTCGCTCCAGGACCACCCGGGCCTGCGCCTGCTCGACGGCGCCGGACTGACCGGGCGGACCCAGGAGCGCTGGTCCGTCGTCGGACAGGGCCTGCCGCTGCTCTGGGCGCTGTTCGACCGCTACTCGGAGGCGCTCGCCTCGGCCCGCGCGGTCCGGGCCCGCAAGGCCCGGCCCGGCGGCCCCGAACTCGCCGAGCTCAGCGAGCTGCTGACCGGCGACGCGGTCACCGTGCCCGGCGGCGCGCCGGACGGCCCGCAGCGGCTGGGCGCCCCCGCCCGGCTGGTCGAGCGGGTCAGCCTGGACGAGCTCATGGAGCGGATGAACTCCTGGTACGCCACCGTGCTGGAGGTGGTCTCGGCCGCCGACGCGGTCTGGACGGCGCTGCCGGCCCGGATCGACCTGCTGATCGCCGAACTGCGCCGGGTGCAGACCCTGGCGGCCTCGCTCGGCGTGCGCTCCGGCACCCACCCGCTCGGCGACGACCTGGAGGCGCTGGACGCCGACCTGGACGGGCTGCGGACCGAGGTCCGCGCCGACCCGCTCGCCCTCTGGCGGCCCGCCCGGGTCCCGGCCCAGCGCGGCGCGGTGCCGGACGGCGGTGCGGCGGCCCTGCCCTCCGGGGTGGTGGACACCGAGCGCTTCGACCGGGCCGGTCGGGCGCTGGACGGCGTCCGGCAGGAGCTGGAGAACCTGCTGCGGCTGCGCGACGACGCCGAGGAGCGACTGCAGGGCGTCGGCGACCTGCTCCAGCGGGCCGACGCCACCCTGGCCGAGGCCCGCCGGGCGCGCGGCGAGGTGCTGGCGAAGATCGCCGCCACCGAGGTGCCGGCCGTCCCCGGACCGGCCTCGGCGCTGCGGGAACGGATCGTGCTGGCGCTGGACCTGCGCCAGAACGGGCAGTGGTACCGGCTGGCCCCGCTGCTCGACGCGCTGGAGGACGCCGCCGCCAAGGAGCTGGCCCGGGCCCGGCAGTCGCTCACCGAGGTGACCCAGCCGCTGGCCGTCCGGGCCGAACTGCGCGGGCGCCTGGACGCGTACAAGGCGATGGCGGCCCGGCTCCGGGTGGCCGAGGACCCGGTGGTGGTGGAGCGCTACGAGAAGGCGCGCTGGCTGCTGTGGAGCGCGCCGTGCGACCTGCGGGCAGCGGCCGGCGCGGTGGCCCGGTTCCAGCAGGCACTGCGACCGGCACCGGGCGAGCCCGGGTCGGGCGCGGTCGCGGCGGAGCCGGGCGGTGCCGGGTACGACGGCACCGGGTACGACGGCACCGGGTACGACGGTGCGGTGCAGGACGCGATCGAACGGAACGGGATCGGGCAGGACGGGATCGGGCGGGGCGGGGCGGCGGCCGGCGGGGAGCCGGCCGACGGACAGGCTGTCGACGGACGGGTACAGGGGGGCTGACGGTGATGGGCGAGACGTGCGTACGACCGGAGTGCGGCACCGGGACGATCGACGCGGACGGCTACTGCGACGAGTGCGGCCTCGCCCCGGCGAGCGCCACCTCGACGCGGGCGGGCACCGGGTCGACACCCGCCGGCACCGGGTCGAGCCGGACCGGGACCGGCACGGCGACCGGGACCGGCGGCGGAACGGCCGCGGGCCGGAGGTCCGTCGCCGGACCGGGTGACCCCTGCCCGCGCGACTGCGCCGGGACGGTCGACCCCGACGGCTACTGCGACGAGTGCGGCCTCGGCGCCGCCTCGGCCCCCCTGACCGGCGGCCGGGACACCGGCCCGGCCCACAGCTCCTCGGTCCGCGGCACCTCGGCCCACAGCTCCTCCGTCCGCAGTTCCTCCGTCCGCAGCGGTTCGGCCCGTTCGCTGTCCGGCCGGTCCCGCTCGCACCGCTCCACCCGCACCGGCAGCGGCCGTTCGGTCTCGGTGCGCAGCAGCCGAGGCAGCAGCTCCACCGGCCGGCACCGGCTGGGCGCCGGCTTGGTGACGGTGCCCAGCGTCCCGGCCGCCGACCCGTCGCTGGCGGTCCTGGAGAACCCGGAGGTGCCGGAGCGCAAGCGGTTCTGCTCCAAGTGCGACACCCCGGTCGGCCGGGACCGGAACGGCCGGCCCGGCCGCCCGGACGGCTTCTGCACCAAGTGCGGCACCCCGTACTCGTTCACCCCCAAGCTGCGCCGCGGCGACCTGGTCGGCGGGCAGTACGAGGTGGTCGGCTGCCTGGCGCACGGCGGGCTCGGCTGGATCTACCTGGCGGTCGACCGGCGGGTCAACGACAAGTGGGTGGTGCTCAAGGGCCTGCTGGACACCGGGGACGAGGACGCGCTGGCGGTGGCCGTCGCCGAACGCCGCTTCCTCGCCGAGGTGGACCACCCGAACATCGTCCGCATCATCAACTTCGTCGAGCACCCGGACCTGCGGACCGGCGCCACCGACGGCTACATCGTGATGGAGTACGTCGGCGGCAAGTCCCTGAAGGACATCGCCAACGAGCGCCGCCTCCCGGACGGCCGGCGCGACCCGCTGCCGGTCGAGCAGGCGATCGCGTACGGGCTGGAGGCGCTGCCCGCGCTGGGCTACCTGCACTCCCGGGGCCTGGTCTACTGCGATTTCAAGATCGACAACGTGCTGCAGAGCGGCGACGCGCTCAAGATCATCGACATGGGCGCCGTCCGCCGCCTCGACGACGACGGCCCGATCTACGGCACCATCGGCTACCAGGCGCCCGAGATCGCCACCGACGGCCCGTCCCCCGCCTCCGACCTCTACACGGTGGCCCGCACCCTGGCCGTCCTCAGCTTCGACTTCCAGGGCTACTCCACCACCTACCGGGACACCCTGCCCGGCCCCGAGTCGGTCCCGGTCTTCGCGGCCTACGAGTCCTACTACCGCCTGCTGGTCCGCGCCACCGACCCGGACCCGGCCCGCCGGTTCGGCTCCGCCGAGGAGATGGCCGACCAGCTCACCGGCGTGCTGCGCGAGGTGCTCGCGCTCCAGGACGGCAGGGCCCGGCCCGCGCAGTCCACCCTGTTCGGCCCCGAACTCCGGGTCGTCGACACCGAGCTGGTGGCCGCCACGGTGCGCCCCGGTCAACTGCGGCTCACCGCCGTCGACCCGGCCGCCGCCGCGCTCGCGCTGCCCGTCCCCCGGGTCGACCCGGCCGACCCGAACGCCGGCTTCCTCGCCACCCTGCTGGCCGCCGACCCCGGCGAGGCGCTCACCGCGCTGGACGGCGCCCCCACCGACTCGGTCGAACGGCGGCTGCGGGCCCTGCGCGCCCTGCTCGAACTCGGCCGGCCGCACCAGTCCGCCGAGGCGCTGGCCGCGCTGGAGAAGGACCACCCGGACGACTGGCGGGTGGTCTGGTACCGGGGCCTGGCCTCCCTGGTCGCCGCCGCCGACCCAGACCCCGGCCCCGGGACCGGTGGCGGAGCCGGAGCCCCGGCCCGCGAACAGGCCCTGCGCGCCGCCGCCGAGGCCTTCGACGCCGTCTACGACGCCTTCCCCGGCGAGGCCGCCCCCAAGCTGGCCCTCGCCGTCTGCGCCGAACTCCTCGGCGACGGCGGCGACGCGGCCGAGTTCTACCGCCTGGTGTGGAGCACCGACCAGAGCTACCTGAGCGCCGCCTTCGGGCTGGCCCGGGTCCGGCTCGCCGAGGACGACCGGGCCGGCGCCGTCGCCGCCCTGGAGACCGTCCCGGCCACCTCCAGCCAGTACACCGCCGCCCGGATCGCCGCCGTCCGGGCCCGGCTGCGCGAGCGGCCCACCACCGACCCGCTCGGCGCCGACCTCGGCGCGAGCTCCGAGCAGCTGACCGCGCTGCGCCTGGACGACCGCCGCCGCGAGGAGCTCGCCGTCGAGGTGCTCGGCGCGGCGCTCGGCTGGGTCACGGCCGGCTCCCCCGGGGGGCCCGGCGCGGGCCCGGCAACGGGCGAGGTCAGCGTGCTGGGACGGCCCGCGGTGGAAAGGGAACTGCGGTTCGCCCTGGAGCAGTCCTACCGGGTACTCGCCCGGTTGGCCGACCGGGCCGAGACCAGGATCGAGATGGTGGAACGGGCCAACCGGGCCCGTCCCAGGACGTGGGTGTAACTGATGCCGCAGCAGACCGTGTGCCAGAGCTGTGCCGAGCCGATGGACCCGGAGGACGTCTTCTGCGGGTCCTGCGGGGCCGGGCGGGACGGCCGTCCCGCCCCCGGCGCGATGCCGGCCGGCTGGTCCGCCGCCCGGGCCGGCGCCGGGGACGACCACCCGCCGACCCTGCCCAACACCCCCTCCGTGCCCGCGCAGGCCGACCGGAGCGCGGTCGCCTGCGCGCACTGCGGGCTCCACCAGGTGACCCCCGACGGCTACTGCGAGGCCTGCGGCCGCGCCCAGCCGCGCCCCCGCGACCACATGGAGAAGGCACTGGCCGGCGTCGCCGGCGTCAGCGACCGGGGCCTGCGGCACCACCGCAACGAGGACTCCTTCACCGTCGCCGCCTCCTCGCTGCCCGGCGGCGAACCGGTCGTGGTGGCCGTGGTCTGCGACGGCGTCTCCTCCTCCGACCGGCCCGACGAGGCCTCCGAGACCGCGGTCGACGCCGCCTCCGAGTCGCTGCTCAGCTCGCTCGAGGCGGGCACCGACCCGGCCCGGGCGATGCGCCGGGCGATCGCCGACGCGGCCGACGCGGTGGCCGCCCTCGCCACCGACGGCACCCGGCCGCTCCGGCCCGACGTCAACGCCCCGGCCTGCACCTACGTCAGCGCGATCGCCTCCGGCGGCCGGATCACCATCGGCTGGGTCGGCGACACCCGGGCCTACTGGATCCCCGACGACCGGGTCGCCGCCGAACCGTTCCGGCTCACCCAGGACGACTCCTGGGCGGCCCGGATGGTCGAGGCGGGGCTGATGGGCGAGGCCGAGGCGTACGCCGACCCGCGCGCCCACGCCATCACCGGCTGGCTCGGCGCCGACGCCGAGGAGGTCGTGCCGCACACCCTCGACTTCACCCCGCACGTGCCCGGCGTGCTGCTGGTCTGCACCGACGGCCTGTGGAACTACGCCGAGGCCGCCACGGACCTGGCGTACTACGTCCGGCCGGACGCCCGGACCGAACCGCTGGCCGCCGCGCAGTCGCTGGTGAAGTTCGCCGTCGCGGCCGGCGGGCACGACAACATCACCGTCGCCGTGCTGCCGATCGACCCGCCCCCGGCGGCCGCGGCCACCGGGGAGGACGCCCGGACCGCGACCGCGCTGGACCTGCCGGTGATCACCGCGACCGGAGCGGCGTTCGGCGGCGGCGCGGCCGACCAGGACGAGGACGAGGACCACGCGCCGACCCTGCCGGACATCCCGGTGATCGGCTCGCCCGCCGCCCCGCTGCCCCCCGTCCCGCCGCCGCCCGCCGTGCCGCCCCGCCCGCCCGTGCCGCCGGCGCCCCAGGTGCCTCCGGCCCGCTGAACCGCCCGCGCCACCGGGGCCCGCGCCCCCCACGGCGCGGGCCCCGGCGCGCGGTCCGCAGCGCGCGGTCCGCGACAGGTCGCGGGCACCGCACCCCGACGCACCGGACCCCCACGCACCGGACCCCGACGCACCGGGCCACCCGCCCGGGCCGCAAGCACCGAGCGACCACCCGCGCCCCGTCCCACCGGCGCGGCCACCACCCCGCGCACCATCCGACGATCCGACGGGAGCCACCGGCCCATGGCAACACTGGCGAAGCCGAACCTGCCCAGGTTCGATGTGGAGATCTTCCAGAACGAGTACCTCGCGGACGGCGCCCGCGAGGTGAACGCCATCGTCACCGTCACCGCGACCGGCGGCGGCACCTCCGGCGGCCGCCCGCTCGGCGTCACCGACGCCCCGGCCGGCGGCGACGGGCAGTCCGCCGCCGTGGTGATCCTGGTGGACTGCTCCGGCTCGATGGACTACCCGTCCAGCAAGATGCGCGGCGCCCGCGAGGCCACCGCCGCCGCCGTCGACACCGTCCGCGACGGCGTGGCGTTCGCCGTGGTCGCCGGCACCCACGAGGCCCGCGAGGTCTTCCCCGGCGACGGCACCCTCGCCATCGCCTCGCCGGAGACCCGGGCCCGGGCCCGGGAGTCGCTGCGCCGGCTCACCGCGGCCGGCGGCACCGCCATGGGCAGCTGGCTGACCAAGGCCGACCAGCTCTTCCTCACCCGCCGGGACATCCCGATCCGGCACGCCATCCTGCTCACCGACGGCAACAACGAGCACGAGACCGCCGCCGAGCTGGAGCGCGCGATCGGGCGGGTCAGCGGCCACTTCACCGCCGACTGCCGGGGCGTCGGCACCGACTGGAAGGTCGAGGAGCTGCGCAAGATCGCCTCCGCGCTGCTCGGCACCGTCGACATCGTCCCCGAGCCCTCCGGCCTGGCCGAGGACTTCCGCTCGATGATGGCCGGCGCGATGGGCAAGCAGGTCGCCGATGTCGCGCTGCGGATCTGGACGCCCGCCAACGCGGTGGTGAAGTTCGTCAAGCAGGTCGCCCCCGCCCTGGAGGACCTCACCGGCCGCCGGGCCGAGGCCGGGCCGAGGGCCGGCGACTACCCGACCGGCTCGTGGGGCGACGAGAGCCGCGACTACCACGTCTGCGTGGAGGTCCCGGCCGCAGCCGTCGGCAACGAGATGCTGGCCGCCCGGATCAGCCTGGTGCTGCCGCCCCCGGTCGCCGGGGGGACGCCCGAGGTGCTGTCCCAGGGTCTGGTCAAGGCGGTCTGGACCGACGACCTCGCCTCCTCCACCCGGATCAGCCCGCAGGTCGCCCACTACACCGGACAGGCGGAACTGGCCGCGGCGGTCCAGGAAGGCATGGAGGCGCACCGCGCCGGGAACGTCCACCTCGCCACCGCCAGGCTGGGCACCGCCGTCCGGATCGCCCACGCGACCGGGAACGACGGCACCTTCAAGCTGCTGCAGAAGGTGGTGGACGTGGTGGACCCGAAGGAGGGTACCGTTCGGTTCCGTAAGAACGTGAGCGAGGCCGACTCGATGATCGTCGAGACCCGGTCGACCAAAACCGTCCGTGTGAAGAAGTGACCGCCGAAGCGCCGACCGGGCCGCGAACCGGCCGGGCCCAGCCCCGGCCGAGCTGGAATTGAGGGGGGACCTGATGCCGATCTGCCCGAGGGGCCACGAGTCGCAGGCCGAGGACTGGTGCGACTTCTGCGGATTCCCGATGACACCGCCGCAGCCGCTGCCGCCGCCGCCCGGAGCGCACCCCGGCGCCCCGGGGGCGCACGGGGCTCCCGGCGCGCCGTACGGTGCCACGCTCCCCCCGGGCGCGTACCCCCCGCCGCCGCCCGGCTCGATGCCGGCACCGGGTCCGGTGCCGCAGCCCCCGCCGCCGGCCCCGCAGGGCTTCCCCGACCTCACCGAGGGCCTGGTGATCTGCCCGATCTGCCGCAGCCCGCAGACCGGGCGGTTCTGCGAGGAGTGCGGGTACGACTACGACCTGTCCTCGCCCCAGCGTGCCCAGCAGCCGCCGTTCCCGGCCCCGGCCCCGCCGCCGGCGCCCGCCCCGCTGAACATTCCGGCGGCGTACGGCGGTGCCCCGGCGGCCCCGCCGGCGCCGCAGCTCGCCGAGGCCCCGCCGCTGCCACCGCAGCACCAGCAGCACGGCGCGCCCGCCGGCTACGGCTACCCGCCGCCCGCGCACGGGCAGCAGGCCGCGGCGCCCGGCCCGGTCGAGGCGCCGCCGTACGGACCTCCCGCCGAGGCGCCCTACGGCCCGCCGGCCGAGGCACCGTACGGACCTCCCGCCGAGGCGCCGTACGGGCTGCCGCCGGCTCCCCCGGAGCCGCAGCGGCCGCCGGTCCCGCGCGAGGACTCCGGCCCGGTCTACGCCCAGCCCGGACCGGCCCGGCGCGGCGACGAGTTCGGCACCTCGTTCCACCTGGCCCCGCCGGTGCCCCCGCAGGCCGAGCAGCCGCCGGGCCCGGTTGCCGAGCCGGTCCGGACCACCTGGTTCGCGGTGATCGCGGCCGACCGCCAGTACTTCACCGACATGATGGCCCGCAGCGGTCCGGAGGCGGCCGGGCTGTTCTTCCCGCCGTACTGCCCCGAGCGGCGGATCCCGCTGACCGGGCGCGGCCAGCTGCGGATCGGCCGGCGCAGCCAGCACCGCGGCACCGTGCCGGAGATCGACCTCTCGGTCGCGCCGGAGGACCCGGGCGCCTCGCACCAGCACGCCCTGCTGGCCGAACAGCCGGACGGCACCTGGGTGCTGGTCGACCAGGACTCCACCAACGGCACCACGGTGAACGGCGGCGCGGAGCCGATCTCCCCGCACACCGCGATCCCGCTGGGCGACGGCGACCGCGTCCACATCGGCGCCTGGACCACGATCACCCTGCACCGCGCCTGAGCGGGTACGAACGGCGGTGCGCCGGTGCGGTCCGGGATCTCCCGGACCGCACCGGCCGTCCCAGGGGTCACGGCTCAGCGGCACCTTGTAAAAATGATCATCAAATGGTGGTTCTGCATCTCCCCGCGGTGCCCCCGCAGCCCTACCCTCAGTCGCTATGACTGCTGCAATATCCGCCGACGGCATCCGTCAGCGGTACGGGGACGTACAAGCCGTCGACGGAGTGTCACTCACCGTCGAAACCGGCGAATTCTACGGAATCCTGGGCCCGAACGGCGCCGGGAAGACCACCACACTGGAGATCCTGGAGGGGATCCGCAAGCCCGACGAGGGCCGGATCGAGCTGCTGGGCCTGACGCCCTGGCCGCGCAACCCCCAGCTGCTGCGCCGCATCGGCGTCCAGTTCCAGGCCTCCGCCTTCTTCAACCGGCTCACCGCCCGGGAGACCATCCGCACCTTCGGCTCCTTCTACGGCGTCGGCCCCAAGCGCGCGGACGCGATGCTGGAGCGGGTCGGCCTGACCGAGTCGGCCGGGGTGATGACCGACAAGATGTCCGGCGGCCAGGCCCAGCGGCTCTCGATCGCCTGCGCCCTGGTGCACGGACCGGAGCTGGTGTTCCTCGACGAACCCACCACCGGCCTCGACCCGCAGGCCCGCCGCAACCTCTGGGACCTGCTGCGCGACATCAACTCCGAGGGCCGCACCGTCGTCCTGACCACCCACTACCTGGACGAGGCCGAGGTGCTCTGCGACCGGGTCTCGGTGATGGACCACGGCCGGATCCTGCGGACCGGGGCACCCGCCGCGCTCATCCGCGAGATCGACGACACCGTCCGGATCAGCGTGGAGTCCGGGCAGCTCGCCGTCGACACCGCGCGCGAACTGCTCACCGCCGCCGGGGCGGAGACCACCTCGCTGGAGGACGACGGCGTCTCGCTCTCGCTCTCGACCCGACTGCCCGCGCCGGTGCTGTCCGTACTGGCCGACCGGGGCGCCCTCCGGGGCCTGGAAGTCCGCGGCGCCACCCTGGAGGACGTCTTCCTCCAGCTCACCGGACGGGAGTACCGCGCATGACCGCCGAGCCCACCACGGCCGCGCCCGCGCAGGCCCCCGCACCGGACAGCGCTCCCCCGGCCGAGCGCGAGCGGGTCTCCGCCTTCGCCAGCCTCTCCCGGGTGATGATCGTCGCCTTCGTCCGCGACCGCAGCGCGCTGTTCTTCGTGCTGCTGTTCCCGCTGATGTTCCTGCTGCTGTTCGGCACCCTGCTCAAGGGCGCCTCCAGCCCGCACGCCAAGGTCGAACAGGTCGGCGCGGTCCGGGTGCTGGACTCGGTCCAGGGCGAGGCCCGGAGCGGCCTGGAGCAGGTGCTGACCATCACCAGGGGCGACGACGAGGCCGCCGCCCTGGAGAAGGTCCGCAAGGGCGACCTCGACGCCATGATCAAGGAGGGCCCGGACGGCAAGGTGGTGGTCCGCTACAGCGCCGCCGACCAGGTCCGCTCCGGCTCCGTCCAGGGCATCGTCAACTCCGTGGTCCAGCAGGCCAACCAGGCCGCCACCGGCAAGCCCCCGGCCTTCGTCATGGAGAGCAGCCAGGTCGAGGACGGATCGCTCAAGCCGATCCAGTTCCTCACCCCCGGCCTGCTCGGCTGGGCGGTGGCCACCGGTGCGGTGTTCGGCGCCGCACTGACCCTGGTCGGCTGGCGGCAGAAGAAGGTGCTGCGCCGGCTGCGGCTCGCCCCGGTGAGCGCCGGGTCGGTCATCGCCTCCCGGGTCGCGGTCTCCGTCCTCACCGCGCTGACCCAGACCGCCGTCTTCCTGGTGGTCGCCACCACGCCGTTCTTCGGGCTCAAGCTCACCGGCGACTGGTGGCTGATCGTCCCGCTGGTGGTCTGCGCGACCATCGCCTTCATGTCGATCGGCCTGCTGGCCGGTTCGGTCGCCAAGACCGAGGAGGCGGCGAACGGCATCTCGCAGATCATCGTGCTGCCGATGTCGTTCCTGTCCGGCTCGTTCTTCCCCACCGACGGCATGCCGGGCTGGCTGGACGCGATCTCCCGGGCGCTGCCGCTGCGGCACCTGGTCACCGCCTCGCAGTCGGTGCTCTCCCGGGGCGGCGGCGTGATGGACGCGCTGCCGACCATGGGCGGCCTGCTGCTGTTCGCGGCCGTGCTGACCGGCATCTCCTGGAAGCTGTTCCGCTGGGAGGACTGACCGTCCGCCCCTCCCCCGGCCGGCCCGCGCGGGGTCGTACGCCTCGGGTCCTGGTCCCCAGGTCCCGGTGTACGGCCCCGCCGCCGTCTGCGACCATGGTCCGGTGAACGAGATCCGGCGTGGCACGCCCAGCGAGGAGACCTTCTTCGAGCAGGTCGGTGGCGAACCGACCTTCCGGCGGCTGGTCCACCGGTTCTACCAGGGCGTCGCGGAGGACGAGTTGCTCCGGCCGATGTACCCCGAGGAGGACCTCGGGCCGGCCGAGGAGCGGTTCACGCTCTTCCTCATGCAGTACTGGGGCGGCCCGCGCACGTACAGCGAGCAGCGCGGCCACCCCCGGCTGCGGATGCGGCACGTGCCCTTCAAGGTGGACCGCGCCGCGCACGACGCCTGGCTGAAGCACATGCGGGTGGCCGTGGACGAGCTGGCGCTGCCGGCGGAGGCCGAGCAGCAGCTCTGGGACTACCTCACCTACGCCGCCGCCTCGATGATCAACACCGAGGGCTGACCCGGGTGCCACAGCCGGGGCCGCGCGGGGCCGCCCGGGCCGACGAGGGCCTCGGAACCGCGCCCCGGCAGTGCGCCGGTGCGACTACGCGGGGCGGACCGGGCTGAGGCCCAGGCCCGCGCCCGGCGCGGCCGCCGTGCGGAGGGCCACCGAGCCCGCCGGGGCGGAGAGCCTCAGCCAGCCGCCCGCCCGGTGCACCGTGAGCGGGGCCACCGGGTCCAGGAAACCGATCACCCGGGCCGCGTGGGCGGCGCGCAGCGGCAGTGCGGGCAGTGCGGTGAGCGGGCGGGACCAGATCTCGTCGGCCAGCGCGTCGAGCACCGACCGGGTCCGGTGGTGCTCCGGGACGGCCTCGCTGCGCGCACGGAACTCCCGTACCGCGGCCATCACTTCGCCGTACACCTGGGCGGCGGGCGGCTCGCCGACCGGCCGCCAGCCGGTGCGCGGCGGCAGCAGCCCGGCCCAGGCCGGGCCGGTGACCGGTCCGGGCAGGGCGAGGGTGTTCGCCGCGGTGTCGACGCCCTCCAGCAGCTGACCGGCCGAGACGGTCAGGTCGACCGGCCCGTCCAGCCCGGCCAGCCGGGCGGTGCGCACCGCCAGCACACCCGAACCACCCAGCGGCAGCCGCCCGAAGACCGCCAGCACACCGCTGCCGTCCGGTTGCGGCACTCCTTGCGACCGGACCGCCGCCGCCCGGTCGAAGCGGAGCAGTCGGACCAGGAAGGCGGCCAGGTCGGCGGCCTCCCCGGCGTCGGCGAGGGCGAGGGTGGCGGTGCTGTTCAACGCGGCGGCTCACATCCGGGGCTTCGGGCGGGCGGAACGGTCGGTCGGCGGGGACGCCCGGGGGCGGTCGGCCCACCGGGTGCGGTCAGACCGCGACGGCCGGCTCCTCGTCCACGAACCGCGACAGGAACTCCCGCTCCACCGGGCTTATCCGGCGCGGCCGGCCCTCGGCCAGGTCGTAGGGGACGACCACGGTCGAGGCTCGGACGTAGACCGTCTCGGTGCCGTCGTCGGCGGTGTCCTTGATCTCGTAGGAGACCGTCAGCGAGGCGCCGCCGATCCGGGTCACCCAGGTCTCGATGGTGACCGGCTCGGGCCGGTGCACCAGCGGGCGCTTGTAGTCGATCTCGTGGCGCGCCACCACCGAACCGCCCGCGAACTCGCCGGCACCGGCCTCGGCGGCCTGGGTGAACATGAAGTCGATCCGGGCCTCCTCCAGGTAGCGCAGGAAGACCACGTTGTTGACGTGCCCGAAGGCGTCCATGTCGGACCAGCGGAGCGGGCAGGCGTAGATGTGGCGTGACACGGGTGTTCTCCTAGGGCGTGACTTTCGGATCACGTCGGACAAGCGGGCGTCGTTGGGGTGCGTGCATCGGCGGTGCGGAGGAGGGAGTCCATGCGGAGCATCGGCGACCGACGACAAGCCGGCGAGGTGCGTGCTCCGGCGGCGACCGCCCGGCGCGATCCGAAAGTCACGCCCTGGACATCCGGTGCCCGCCGGTGTTGGGTGCCGGTCGGGCCGGTCGGGCCGCGGCCCGGCAGGCCCGCCCCCGGTGGGGCGGATCTGCCGGGCCGTCGTCATGGCTGACTGTCAGCCGCGGGTCAGCTTCTTGTAGGTGGCACGGTGCGGACGGGCCGCGTCGGCGCCCAGTCGCTCGACCTTGTTCTTCTCGTACGACTCGAAGTTGCCCTCGAACCAGAACCACTTGCTCTCGCCCTCGTAGGCGAGGATGTGGGTGGCGACCCGGTCCAGGAACCAGCGGTCGTGGGAGATGACCACGGCGCAGCCCGGGAACTCCAGCAGCGCGTTCTCCAGCGAGGAGAGGGTCTCGACGTCGAGGTCGTTGGTGGGCTCGTCGAGGAGCAGCAGGTTGCCGCCCTGCTTCAGGGTGAGCGCCAGGTTCAGGCGGTTGCGCTCACCGCCGGAGAGCACGCCGGCCGGCTTCTGCTGGTCCGGGCCCTTGAAGCCGAACGCCGAGACGTAGGCGCGGGACGGCATCTCGACCTGGCCGACGTTGATCCAGTCCAGACCGTCGGACACGACCTCCCAGAGGGTCTTCTTCGGGTCGATGTTGGCGCGCGACTGGTCGACGTAGCTGATCTTGACCGTCTCGCCGACCTTGACCGAGCCGCTGTCCGGGGTCTCCAGGTCCTGGAGCATCTTGAACAGGGTGGTCTTGCCGGCGCCGTTCGGGCCGATGATGCCGACGATGCCGTTGCGCGGCAGGGTGAAGCTGAGGTCGTCGATCAGGACCTTCTCGCCGAAGGCCTTGTTGAGGTTCTCGACCTCGATGACGACGCTGCCCAGACGCGGGCCCGGCGGGATCTGGATCTCCTCGAAGTCCAGCTTCCGCATCTTGTCGGCCTCGGCCGCCATCTCCTCGTAGCGGGCCAGACGCGCCTTGGACTTGGCCTGGCGGCCCTTGGCGTTGGAGCGGACCCACTCCAGCTCTTCCTTGAGCCGCTTGGCGCGCTTGGCGTCCTTCTGGCCCTCGACCTTGAGACGGGACTGCTTGGTCTCGAGGTACGTGGAGTAGTTGCCCTCGTACGGGTAGGCGCGGCCGCGGTCGAGCTCGAGGATCCACTCGGCGACGTTGTCCAGGAAGTACCGGTCGTGGGTGACGGCGACGACGGTGCCCTTGTACTTCTCGAGGTGCTGCTCCAGCCAGTTCACCGACTCGGCGTCCAGGTGGTTGGTGGGCTCGTCGAGCAGCAGCAGGTCGGGGGCCTCGAGCAGCAGCTTGCAGAGCGCGACCCGGCGCTTCTCGCCACCGGAGAGCTTGGTGACCGGCCAGTCGCCGGGCGGGCAGCCCAGGGCGTCCATGGCCTGCTCCAGCTGGGCGTCCAGGTCCCAGGCCTCGGCGTGGTCGAGGTCCTCCTGGAGCTTGCCCATCTCGTCCAGCAGGGCGTCCGAGTAGTCGGTCGCCATCAGCTCGGCGATCTCGTTGAAGCGGTTGAGCTTCCCCTTGATCTCCTTGACGCCGTCCTCGACGTTCTCCAGGACGGTCTTGGACTCGTCGAGCGGCGGCTCCTGGAGCAGCATGCCGACGGTGAAACCGGGCGAGAGGAAGGCGTCGCCGTTGGAGGGCTGCTCCAGGCCGGCCATCATCTTCAGCACGGTGGACTTACCGGCACCGTTGGGACCCACGACGCCGATCTTCGCCCCGGGGAGGAAGCTGAGCGTCACGTCGTCAAGGATGACCTTGTCGCCGTGCGCCTTGCGCACCTTGCGCATCGTGTAGATGTATTCCGCCACGTGAGATCGCTCCGGCGTCGTCGGGAGTTATTCGGCTTGCAGCCTTCCATTGTGCCGCACCGGAACGGGAGCCCCGAACGGCTGCTCCCCCTCGGCCGCCGGCCGGCGCCCACCCGGCACGGTCCGGCCCCGCCCGGTGCCGCGCAGTGCCGCTGCCGGAACGCGCGACGGCCCGGCTCCCCGCACACGTGGTGCGGGGAGCCGGGCCGTTACGGGCGGTTCGGCGCCCGGTGCTCCCGGGTCAGTGCCCCGGTCCTACCGGATCGGCCTCGGGCCGGTGCCTCGGGCCGGTGCCTCGGGCCGGTGCCTCAGGCGGCGTTGCCCTGGCGGCGACGGCGCAGCAGGAAGACCGCGGCGCCACCGGCCACGACCAGACCGCCGGCGACGGCGGCGATGACCGGGGTGGCGTCGCTACCACCGGTCTGGGCCAGACCGCCGGTGGTGCCGGGGGCGGTGCTGGTCGGCGCCGGGTGGGCGGCCGTGGTGGTGGCCGAGGCGGACGGGGTCGCGCTCGGGGTGACGACCGGGGCCTTGGTGGTCGGGGCCGCGGTGGTCGGCGCCGGGGTCGACGGCTTGGTGCTCGGGGTGGTGGCCGACGGGGTCGGGGTCGGCGTGGTCACGCTGGTGTTCTTGCAGTCCAGGATGCCCTTGAAGTTCTTGCTGAAGCCGTTCGGGCCGGTGACCGTGATGTCGTAGGCGGTGTCCTCGGCGACCGGGACGATCACGGTCTCGATCTTGCCCGGCTGGACGGTGATGTCCTTGCCCGGCTTCACCGAGACGGTGGCGGCCTCGTCGCCGCCGTTGGCCACGGAGACCTTGACGCCGTTGGAGACGCACTCCACCACGGCGGTGCTGTCGACCAGCGGGCCCTTGGCGGCCTTCCAGGTCGCCTTGGCGGTGTCCTTGACCGCGAGCTTGGTGGAGCCCGCCAGGATCATGGTCTGGCTGTGCTTCTCCGGGGTGTAGCCCTTGCTGAGGAAGACGCGACCGCTGGGCACGACCGTCTCGGCGTTGGCGTTGATGCTGGCGGTGCCGTCCGGGGTGCCGGCCGGGACGTCCAGCCACAGCTGGGTGTCCTTGGCGATCGGACCGGCCAGGTCGGAGACCGGCTTGTTGTCCTTGTCGACCAGCTTGACCTTGTCGGCGGCGTCGCCGGCGAGCGCCAGCTTCACCTCGTTGGCGCTGGAGTTGAGGGTGAACGGGCCGAGCTTGGTGCCCGGCTTGCCCGACACCGAGTCCGGGGTGAGGCTCAGCGAGGGCTTGGGCTCGGCGGCGATGCCCTTGTTCTTCTCGCTGACCAGGTAGTCGCGGAGCTGCTTGGCCTCGGCGTCCACCGGGACGGCGTTCTTGCCGTCGGAGAACTTCCAGATCGCCGCCTGGGTGCCGGCGGCGGCGTCCTCCTTGGTGAGCTCGCCCTTGACACCGGCGTCGGCGGCCAGCTTCTTGAGGTCCGTCACCTGCGGGTAGGAGTTCTCCAGGATCCAGCGGATCTTGGAGGCGTCCTGGGCCTTCTCCGGGCGGCCGAGCGAGCTGGACTTCCAGTCGGACTCGCGGTACTCGATGGCCTTGGTGATGTCGACCGGGTGGTCGATGTCGATGCAGTACGTCTTGATCTCGCCGTCGGCCGTCTTGAGGGTGAACAGCCCGCCCTGGATCGAGTGGCTCCCCTCGATGGCGATCTCCTCGCTCATCAGGGTCGGCTGGACCACCGCCGTGACACCGCCGCCGGGCTCGTCGGCCGCAGTCGCCGCACCGGCCGCGAACAGGCCCCCGGCCAGCGCGGTGCTGGTCGCGAGCATGACAGTGGTTATGCGGGGAAGCGCCCGCCCCTGCCTCTGGAACATCTTGGGATCCCTTCGGGCCGGGCCATGCCGGTGGGCAGCCCGCCTTGCTTGCCGCGCCCCCTGTGGCGCAGCTTCACGATGTGAACCAGACGAATCCTATGGAGCCCCGGAGGCCCGGAAACCCCCATGCGAAATTAGGACGATTCCGTATCTGGATCGTTATCAACCCTCCCACTATCCACACAAGCTGACGGACAGCCAGAATTAGCGGATCATTCCGCTAACCGGAACAGGATTGCGCGTGCGGGCGCAACGGCCGTCTCGATTCACATATTTGTCGACAGTCGGACGACCCGTCGGACACCTCGTGGGCCGCTAGGTGTCACCCCCGCTTTCCCCCTCCGTCGCCGGCCCGTCGTCACCCTCCACCGCCCGCCGCCCCCGCAGGGCGTCCACGATCCACCCGGGCACGGCCTCGCCGAAGGCGGCCCCGGCGCCGCCGCCCGCCTCCTCCGGCACCCCGCCCCGACCCCCCGGTGCCCAGCTGAACCTGGCCGTACCGCGGCTCAGATCGTGCCCGACCGACCGGGCGTCGATCTCGACCCGACTGCGCTTCACCTCCCCCTCGGCCCACTCGCGCACCCTCAACCGCCCGCTCACCACCACCGGGTCGCCCTTCGCCAGCGAGTCGATCAGATGCCCCGCCAGCGACCGCCACGCCGTCACCGTCAGCCACTGCGTCTCGCCGTCGACCCAGGCCTCCCGCGCCCGGTCGAAGCGCCGCTCGGTCGAGGCCAGCCGGAAGTTCGCCACCGGCACCCCACCGGGGGTCAGGGCGTACGTCACCTCCGTGGCGACATTCCCGATCACCGTCACCTGCGTACCGTTCACAGCCACACTCCGTTCCCCTTGTTGCACCGTACGGAATCGACCGGCACACCCGCAGAGTGCGCTTCTCGGGAAATACGCGCAGCAGAGTTCGGAAATCCTGTGGACAAATCGGGCCTGTGGAAAACCGCTGTCGCCCGCAGGGGTGAATTTCGGCCTTTGTGCGACCGCCGAACCCTCGTTCTGCGGGGCCATGACAACAATCCCGGGGCCGACTCCGGGCCCCGGCCACCCCCGGGGGTGGCCGTACCGACCGTCCGCGCACGTCATCCGACCGAAGGAACCCGAATACGGCCCCCCACCCGCGTCGATGCCACCCCCGGCCGCGGTGCTTTCTCCGTGCCGAATCCATAACGGGTGGGCAGACAGCCCCGTAACGAGTGCACAACGTCCGGCGCCGAAGGCCGCCAGACCGCTGCACACACGGCGTTCACCTGCGATTATCGGACCGCTCCACCTAGGCCGACACACCAACGGCGGTGTCGTAACGCCCGGCCGAGGAACGGAGCACCCTTATCCTGTCCCCTGACAGGGCAGGGACCCGCCACCCCCCACACCCCATCCTCACGGTACGGGGACGGACAGCGGGCGCCGCGCGCCCACCGCCCGATCCCGGCAACGGTCACGCCCTCGCGGGCGCCGCCCGTCCCGCCCCCATAGCTCAGCGGATAGAGCACCCGCCTTCTAAGCGGTAGGTCGCAGGTTCGAATCCTGCTGGGGGCACCACGCGCCTCGCGACGCCGTCCCACCGGGCAGTTCGCGTATTACCCGTACCGGTCAATTGCGGCGCCCCGCCGAGCGGCCCACCGCTCTTCGGCACCCAGCGCGCATAACCCGTGACCATGCGTGTCATGCACTCTCCGAAAAGTCCCCGCCCGGGAATTCCGGCGCTGTAAACACCACCGGCGATCGCCCGCCGCGCACCCGGCCGCACCCTCCGTCGGCACCCCTCGGTCGGCACCCCTCGGTCAGGGCGCGGCCAGTCCCGCGAGATAGGTGTCCAGCAGTTCCACCTGCCGCTCCGCCGGAAACTCCTCCGGGGCGAACAGCACCTGCACCACCAGCCCCAGCACGAAACCCAGCGCGCCCGCCGCGACCGGATCCGCCGCGGGTCGGGCCGGCAGCTCCCCCAGGCGCTGGGCGTCCGCGACGCACTCCGCCAGCACCCGGCGCGAGCGCGCGTAGCGTGCCGCGTGCGCCGCCGCCAGCTCGGGGTCGGCCAGCGCCACGTCCCACGAACCCACCCAGATCCGGTTCCCCGCCAGACCCGGCCCGTCCAGCGGCAGGATGTCCAGCAGCGCCGCCCGCAGCCGGGCCGCCCCCGCCGCCGGCGGCGGCCCGCCGTCCGTCGGCACCAGCCGTCGCGGCCGCTCCTGCGAGCGGCGGTCCAGGAGTTCCAGCGCGTGCGCCAGGAGCGCCTTCTTGCTCGGGAAGTAGTGCGTCAGCAGCCCGGTGGTGGCCCCCATCTCGGCGGCCACCGCACGCAGGGTCAGTGCCTCGAAGCCCCGGGTGGACAGCACTCGCCACACCGCCTCCGAGACTTCGGTGCGGCGGGCTTCATGGTCTCCACGGGCGGGTGTCATGCGAGTATCTTACGTACCAAACGTTTGTTACGCATGATGTACCGGTCCGACCGACCCTCGTCGCGAAAGGCACGCCCATGTTCGCCGTCCCCCTCTCCGAGAACGCCGAGCTCCGCCCGCTGGAGCCGTGGCAGGCCCCCGAGTACCTGGAGCACATCGAGCGCGGCCGGGCCCACATCGACGCCTGGATCAACTGGGCCGCCCTCGCCACCGACCTCGACTCGGCCCGCGCCGTCCTCCAGCGCTACGCCGACCGGCAGGCCGCCGACGCCGCCCGGCTGTACGGGATCTGGCTGGACGGCACCCTGGTCGGCGGCGTGATGTTCGTCCAGTTCGACGCCAAGGCCGGCACCTGCGAGATCGGCGTCTGGACCGAGCCCGCCGGCCAGGGGCGGGGCCTGGTCGGCACCGCCGTCCGGCACCTGATCGACTACGCCTTCACCGTCCGCGGCATGCACCGGATCGAGTGGCACAACAAGCCGGACAACCTCCGCAGCCGGGCCGTGGCCCAGCGGATGGGCTTCACCCTGGAGGGCGTGCTGCGCGAGAGCTACCTGCACAACGGGGTGCACCAGGACGGTGAGGTCTGGTCCCTGCTCACCCACGAGTGGAAGCCCCAGGGCGCCCCCACCGGCTGAGCACGCGCAGACCGGCGGGGCCCGGTGGACGGATCCACCGGGCCCCGCGCCGCGTCCGCCCCGGAGGGGGCGCGTCCGCCCTCAGGCGGCCCGCTCCCGCTCCCCGCCCGCCGCGGCCCCGCCCGGCCGCAGCCGCAGCGCCAGCAGCAGGGCCAGCACCATCACGCCGGCCGCCGAGAGGAAGACCGTGTCCACCGCGGCCACGAAGCCCGCCACCGCGTGCTCCCTGGCCGCGCCGGACAGCCGGCCGACCGCGCCCAGCGGCACACCGGGCTCGTTCGCGGTGAACACCCGGGCCAGCACCGTGCCGAAGACCGCCGCGCCCAGCGCGCTGCCCATGGTCTGGAAGAACCGGACGCCGGTGGTGGCCACCCCCAGCTGGTGCGCCGGGGCGGCGAGCTGGACCACCGTGATCAGGTGCCCGATCAGCTGGCCCAGACCGACGCCGAGCAGCAGCAGTTCGGCCCGGACCAGCCACAGCGAGGTCCCCGGCCCGCTCAGCCCGAGCAGCAGCAGCGCGGTGGCGGAGCAGACGGCGCCCGCGGCCAGCACGGCGCGCACCGACACCCCCCGCGCCTCCAGCCGGTTGACCACCAGGCCGATCGCGGTCATGCCGACCGCCATCGGGATCAGGTAGAGGCTCGCCGAGGTCGCGGCGACACCCCGGGCGACCTGGAGGTAGAGCATCACGTACATGATCGCGCCCATCATCCCCATGCCGACCAGGCCCTGCAGTGCGAAGCCGATCCGGATCTCCGGGATCCGGAACAGCGACAGCGGCAGCACCGGGTCGGCGGCGGTGGCCTGACGGCGGAGGAAGAGCAGGAACACCAGCACGGTGGCCGCGGCCAGGCCGAGCAGCTGCGGGGAGGTCCAGCCGAAGGTCCGGCCGCCCCACTCGGCGACCAGCAGCAGACCCGTGACGGAGGCGGCGGCCAGGGTGGCACCGAGGAAGTCCAGCCCGCGCCGGCCGGACCCCGCGGGCAGCCGCAGCACCAGCGCGGCCCCCACCAGGAGCAGCAGGCCGACCGGCAGGTTGACGTAGAAGATCCAGCGCCAGTCCAGGTGCTCCGCGAGCAGCGCGCCGATCAGCGGGCCGACGGCCATACCGCCACCGGCGACGATCCCGCCCGCGCCACCGCCGCCGCCGGCCTCGTCCGGGTTCCTCAGCTGGGCCATCACCACCATGGTCACGCTCATCAGCCCGCCGCCCCCGATGCCCTGGACCGCCCGGAAGGCGATGAGCTGCTCCATCGAGCCGGCGGCGCCGCACAGCGCCGAGCCGACCAGGAAGGTGCCGACCGCGCCGATCAGCACCCGCTTCGCCCCGTAGAGGTCGCAGAGCTTGCCGTAGAGCGGCAGCAGCGCGGTGGCGGCCAGCGCGAACGCGGTGACCAGCCAGGGCAGCCGGTCGACGCCGTGCACCGGGTCGAGGTCGCGGACGATCGGCACGGTGGCCGCCGACACGATGTTCGTGTCGAGCACCGCCAGCACGATCGTGACCAGGCAGAGCAGCATGCCCAGCTTGCGCTGCGGCTCGGTCATCAGGGCCGGTGCGGTCGGCCCGGACCCGGTCGGCGCCGGTGCGGTCGACGTCGGAGCGGTCGACGTCGGAGCGGTCAGTACCGGCGCGGTCGGCACCGGAACGGTCGGTGATGCGGTCACGGCCATCGGAAGTCCCCCTGGGATCGCGGAGTTCGGGCGACAGGACGCCCGGCGCCGGACCGGTCCGACCCGGCGGCGCGGCACCACCATGACAGGCTTTTTTGACCCGGTCAATTCTTCGGCCGGATACATCTTTGATCCTGGTACAGTCATGGCATGACGAGAATCGAGGTCGACCCCGGGGCCGACATGGCCGGACTGGGCCTGCGGGAGCGCAAGAAGCTGCAGACCGCGATCCGGATCTGGCGGACCGCCGTCGCCCTGTTCGCCGAACGCGGCTTCGACGAGGTCTCGGTGGCCGAGATCGCCGCCGCCGCCGAGGTGTCCAAGATGACCGTCTTCAACTACTTCGCGACCAAGGAGGACCTCGTCCTCGGGCCGATGGAGCAGCACATCGACGAGCCCGCCCGGGTGGTCCGCGAAGCCGCCCCGGACGTCGCGGCGGTCACCGCGCTGCACTCCCAGTACGTCGCCGCGCTCGCCGCGTTCGACCCGGCGTCCGGTCTGAGCGACCAGCAGCAGGTGGTCGACGTGATCCGCCTCGTCCACAGCACCCCCGTACTGGCGCAGCGGGCGCAGGCCGGGTTCGGCGCCGGGGCCCGGACGGCGCTCGCCGCCGAACTGCTCGCCCGGGACCCGGAGCACGACCCGCTGCTCGCCCGGGTCGCCGCCGCCCAGCTACTCGGCACCCGGCTGACGCTGACGGAGGAGAACCAGCGCCGGATGATGGCCGGCGACCGGGCGGCGGACGTCCTGCCCGAGGCCCTGGCCAACGCCGACCGCGCCTTCGGCCTGGCCGCCGACGGTCTCGGCGACTACGGCGCCACCCGGTCCTGAGCGGCACCCCGGGCGGCACCGCCGGACTCCGGGAGACCGGACTCTGCGAGAGTGGCCGCACCCACACCCTCCCGGAGGTGCCCATGGCCACCCGGCCGCCGCTCACACGCGACCGCGCCCCGCTGCCCACCGAGACCGAGGGCCTCAACGCCCACGTCGGCGAGGACGGCGTCGCGGTACTGGAGTTCGACCGCCCGCACCGGCGCAACGCCGTCACCCTGGCGATCTGGCAGGCCCTGCCGCAGGTGCTGAAGCGGCTGGCCGAGGAGCCGGGTGTGCGCGCGCTGCTGGTCACCGGCGCGGGCGGCACCTTCAGCGCCGGTGCCGACATCGACGAACTGGCCGGGGTCTACGGCGATCCGGACCGTGCCGACGCCTACCACGCGATCAACGTCGCCGCCGAGGAGGCCCTGGCGGCGTTCCCGAACCCGACCATCGCCGTGGTGCACGGCGCCTGCGTCGGCGGCGGCTGCCAGCTGGCGGTCGCCTGCGACCTGCGCTTCGTCGCCGCGGACGCCCGGCTCGGCATCACCCCGGCCAAGCTGGGCGTGGTGTACCCGGCGGTGCCCACCCTGCGGCTGGCCCGGCTGGTGGGTCCGGCCCGCGCCAAGTACCTGCTGTTCTCGGGCGAGTTGCTGTCCGCGCCGGAGGCGGCCGCCCTCGGACTGGCCGAGCGCGTCCTGCCGGCCGCCGAACTTGACGCCGCGGCACTGGAGTTCGCCCGGCTGCTGACCACCCGCTCGCCGCAGACCATCGGCGCGGTCAAGGCGGCGCTGGCGGTGCCGCCGGAACGGGCGGCCGAGGCCCTCGCTCCCTGGGAGCGCCGCTCCCGCGAGGCCCCGGACGTCCGCGAGGGGCTCGCCGCCTTCCTCGAACGCCGCCCGCCCCGGTTCTGACCGGACGGGTCCCGGGGCCGGGGCGGGCCGGCTCCGGTCCGGGGCGGCACCGGGCCGGAGCGGCACCGGGCCGGAGCGGCACCGGACCGGAGCGGCACCGGGCCGGAGCGGCACCGGGCCGGAGCGGCACCGGACCGGAGCGGCACCGGACCGACGGATACGATCATGCGACCGATCCGCAGCCGAACCAGCCCGGAGCGCCACCGCGATGACCGCCGCGACCACCACCGACACGCCCACGACGACCCGGGCCCGCCGGATCACCGACGGCCTGGAGCCGAAGAACGTCATCATCGCGATGCTGCTCCTGCTCGGCGGCCTCCGCTACGGCTGGACCGGCCTCGCCTGGGCGGCGTTCGCGGCCGTGTTCACCGCCGTGCTCCCGACGCTGTTCATCCGCTACGGCATGCGCAGGGGAACCGTCGGCGACCGCCACGTCGGCCACCGGCAGCGGCGGCTGACGCTCTTCCCGCTGATCATGATCTCGGTCGCGGCCGGACTGGTGGTGATGCTCGCCGCGGACGCCCCGCGCGACCTGACCGCGACGGTGGTGGCGATGCTCGCCTCGCTGGTCCCGATCCTGGTGATCACCGTCTGGTGGAAGATCTCCGTGCACACCGCCGTGGCGAGCGGCGCGACGGTCTGCCTGGCCGTCGCGCTCTCGCCCTGGTGGCTGCTGCTGTACCCGACGGTCGCGGCGATCGGCTGGTCCCGGGTGGTGCTGCGGGACCACACCACCGCGCAGACGGTCGCCGGCACGGTGGTGGGCGCCCTGTCGGCCGGGCTCACCTTCTGGGCCGCCCGCTGACCCTCCGGCCCGACCGGGTCCGCCCGTCGGCCCCCGTCGGCCCCCGCCGGCCCCGGCCCGGCCGCCGGCCGTCAGCGGATCGGCAGCCCCGAGACGGCCCGGGCGATCACCAGCCGCTGGATCTCGCTGGTCCCCTCGAAGATCGAGTAGATAGCGCTGTCCCGGTGCATCCGCTCGACCGGGTACTCCCGGGTGAAACCGTTGCCGCCGAGGATCTGCATCGCCTGCGCGGTGACCCACTTGGCGGTCTCGCCCGCGTAGAGCTTGGACATCGAACCCTCGGCCGAGGTGAACGGCTGGTTGGTGGCGGCCATCCAGGAGGCCCGCCAGACCAGCAGCCTGGCCGCGTCGATCCGGGTCTTCATGTCGGCCAGCTGGAACGCGACGCCCTGGTTGTCGATGATCGGACGGCCGAACTGCACCCGGGTCTTCGCGTAGTCGAGCGCGACCTCGTAGGCGGCCCGGGCGATCCCGATCGCCTGCGCGCCGACGGCCGGCCGGGAGGCCTCGAAGGTGGCCATCGCGGCGTTCCGCCCGGACTTGCGGACGCCCTCGCGGGCCCGGGCGAGGCGCTCGTCCAGCTTCTCCTTGCCACCGAGCAGGCAGTGCCCGGGCAGCCGGACGGAGTCCAGCACCACCTCGGCGGTGTGCGAGGCCCGGATGCCGTGCTTCTTGAACTTCTGGCCCTGGCTCAGCCCCGGCGTTCCCGGCGGCACCACGAAGGACGCCTGCCCGCGCGCGCCGAGCGCCGGGTCGACGGCGGCCACCACCACGTGGACGGCGGCGATCCCGCCGTTGGTGGCCCAGGTCTTGGTGCCGTTCAGCACCCACTCGTCGGTGGCCTCCTCGTACACCGCCCGGGTGCGCAGCGCGGACACGTCGGAGCCGGCGTCGGGCTCGGAGGAGCAGAACGCCGCGACCTTGACGTCGTCCGGGGTGCCGAACATCTGCGGCGCCCAGGTGCCGATCTGCTCGTCCGTCCCGTTGGCGAGGACGGCGACGGCGGCGAGGGTGGTGCCGACGATGGACAGGCCGATGCCCGCGTCGCCCCAGAACAGCTCCTCCATGGCGATCGGGATGCCGACGCCGGAGGGGTCGAAGTACTGCTGGGCGTAGAAGTCCAGCGAGTAGATGCCGAGCTTGGCGGCCTCCTGGATGATCGGCCAGGGGGTCTCCTCGCGCTCGTCCCACTCCGCGGCGGCGGGCCGCACCACGTCCGCGGCGAAGCCGTGCAGCCAGTCGCGGACGGCGATCTGGTCCGGACCCGGGTCCAGCGAGAAGGTGCTCATGGTGGGGGCCTCCGAAGATGGGTGCGACCCCAGAGGGGCGCGTCCGAGGATTCGACCGAAAGTGCGACCGACCGGGGTGTTACCACCGGTAACATCGTCGGAGTCTGCTACTGCTTGGTAACCGGTGTCAACGCCGGTGCCGGAACCCCGGCACGGAAGCGAAGGAACAGCGCATGGACCCAGAGCCCCGCCGCGAGCAGTTGCTCAACGCCGCCGACCGGGTCATCCAGCGCGAGGGGCCGGCCGCGAGCATGAACGCCATCGCCGCCGAGGCCGGCATCACCAAGCCGATCCTCTACCGGCACTTCGGTGACCGGAACGGCCTGATCCGGGCCCTGACCGAGCGCCACACCGGTGGACTGCTGGCCGCCGTCCGGGCCGCGCTGGCCGAACCGCTGGAGCGCCGCGACCGGGTCGAGCACGTCCTGGACACCTATCTCGCCGGGATCGAGTCCCGCCCCCAGGTCTACCGGCTGCTCACCCACCCCGAACCCGGTGACCCCAGCGGCGCGGGCAACGCACTCGCGCCGGCCCTGCGGCAGATCGCCGAGGAGATCACCCGGGCCGTCGCCGGGCAGGTCGACCTCGGCGCCGACCGCGAACTGCTCGCCGAGGCCTGGGGGCGGGGGATCACCGGCATGGTGCTGGCGGCCGGCGACTGGTGGCTGGAGTCCCGCCCCTGCTCGCGCACCCGGATGGTGCAGGCGCTCGCCGACCTGCTCTGGGGGCGGCTCGCCGCCGCCGCCGACCTGCCGACCGCCGCCCTGCCCGGCGGAGCCGCCCCGGCCCCGGCCCCGGCGACGGAGCCCCCGGACCGCCCCACCGGCTGACCGGCCGACCGGCTGAGACCGTCCGACCGCCTGACTGGCCGAGACCGCCTGACCGCCCGCCAACGGCTCTCCCCCACGACCCCGTTCCGCTCCGGTCCCGCACCGCTCCCTTGCGCGGCGCGGACCCGGCGGGCATCATCGGGCCCCACCCCCGCCCGCCCCGGAGGTCCCGATGCGCCCGCCCCGCACCGCCGTTGCCCTCCTGATCACCGCCGCCCTCGCCCTGCCCGCCGCTCCGGCCCGGGCCCACTCCCCGTCCCGCGCACCGGCGTTCCCCACCGGCACCGCCACCGCCCCGGACGGCCGCACCGACCTCACCGACGCCGCCGGCCGCCGGCTCCAGCTGCGCGGCTTCAACCTCGACAAGTACGCCGAGGCCACCGAGCGGGACCTCGGATCGATCGCCGCCCAGGGCTTCACCCTGGTCCGCCTGCCGGTCTCCTGGACCAGGCTGGAGCCGACCCGGGGCCGCCTCGACCCGGCCGAACTGCGGCGGCTGCACGGGCTCCTGGACGCCGCCGACCGCTCCGGCCTGCTCGTCCTGGTCGACCTCCACCAGGACGTCTACGGCCCGTACTTCGGCGGCGGCGACCGCGGCATCCCGCCCTGGGCCACCCGCGACGACGGCCTGCCGTTCGAGCCCGACCCCGACGACTGGTTCGCCGGCTACTTCCAGCCCGGCGTCCAGGCCGCCTTCCGGCACCTCTACGACGACCCCGACCTGCGCGCCTGGCAGGCCGACTTCTACACCCGGCTGGCCCGCGAACTGCGCGGTCACCGCTCGCTGCTGGGCTACGACCTGTTCAACGAGCCGTTCGGCCCGGTGGACGGCGACCCGGCCGACCCGGAGGTGCTCGCCCGCGCCGCCGCCGAGCTGGAACAGGGCCGGCTGGCCGCCATGTACCGGCGGCTGATCACCGCCGTGCGCCGGGCCGACACCCGCGCCTGGCTGTTCGTCGAGCCGACCGTCCTGGTCGGCCAGGGCGTCCCCACCCGGCTGCCCGGCTTCACCGACCCCCGCCCCGGCGCACCCCGGCTCGGCTACGCGCCGCACTTCTACGACACCGCCGTCGAGTCCGGCGCCGACTGGGACCCGGCCGGCGGCTTCGTCGAGCGCTACACCGCCGCGATCACCGCCTACCCGAACGCCCGCCGACTGCCGGTCCTGGTCGGCGAGTGGGGCCCGCCGAACTCCCGCACGCCCGGCAACACCCTGCTGGTCCGCCGCCAGGTCGAGGCGATGGACGCCTTCGCGGACGGCTGGACGCTCTGGTACTGGTGCCGGGGCAACGGCGGCTACTGCGCGCTCGACCCGGCCGGCCGGCCCGCCCCCGGCGAGGAACCGGCCTTCGGCCCGTACCCGGTCGCGACCGCCGGCACGGGCGCCCGCACCACCTCGGACGGCGCCCGGCACACCGTCCGCTGGACCGCCGACGGCACCGGCCGGAGCACCGAACTCGCGCTGCCGGCCGCCGCGTTCCCCACCGGCGTACGCGTCACGGCACGCCCGTCCGGCGTCCTGGTCGAGCTCGACCAGCCGAGCGGCGACCGGGCCGGCCACGCCCGGATCCGGCTCCCGCACGCCCGCCCCGGCACCCCGGTCACCGTCGTCCTCGAACCCCGATGAGCGACGGCCGGGCGGCGCGGGACGCTCCGCACCGCCCGGCCGTGCTTCCCGCTACAGCAGCCCGCGCCGGGCCAGCAGCGGGGCGGTCTCCGGGTCGCGCCCGACCACCGCGCGGAAGGAGTCCAGCGCGTCCCGGCTGTCGCCGCGCGCCAGCAGCTCGCGCCGGAACAGCTCACCGCTCTCGCGCACGCTCCGCCCGCCGTCCTTGAACCACTCCACCGTGTCGGCGTCCAGGACCTCCGACCAGATGTAGGCGTAGTAGCCCGCGCTGTACCCGCCGGCGAAGATGTGCCCGAAGTAGGTGGTCCGGTACCGCGGCGGGACCGCCGCCAGCGCCAGCCCGGCCTTCGCCAGCGCCGCCGCCTCGAACTCCTCGGCGTCCGCGACCTGCTGGCCCTCCGGCAGGGTGTGCCAGGCCCAGTCCAGCAGCGCCGCCGCCAGGTACTCGACGGTCCGGAAGCCCTGCCCGAAGGACTCCGCCGCCTCGATCCGCCCGACCAGCTCGGCCGGCAGCGGCTCGCCCGTGGCGTGGTGCCGGGCGTAGTTGGCCAGGACCTCCGGCCACACCATCCACATCTCGTTGACCTGGGACGGGAACTCCACGAAGTCCCGCGGCACGGCGGTGCCCGCGAAGTACGGGAAGCGCACGTCCGAGAACAGCCCGTGCAGCGCGTGGCCGAACTCGTGGAACAGGGTCCGCACCTCGTCCCAGGACAGCAGCACCGGCTCGCCGGGCGCCGGCTTGGCGATGTTGAGGTTGTTGTAGACCACCGGCCGCCGGCCCAGCAGCCCGGACTGGCTGACCAGTTCGTCCATCCAGGCACCGCCGCGCTTGGACGCCCGGGCGTGGAAGTCGCCCAGGAACAGGCCGAGCGCCGTGCCGTCCGCGTCGAACACCTCGAAGACCCGCACGTCGGGGTGGTAGCCGACCAGGTCGGGGCGCTCGGTGAAGCTCACCCCGTAGGCGAGGTTCGCGGCGAAGAAGACGCCGTCCCGCAGCACCCGCTCCAGCTCGAAGTACGGGCGCAGCGCAGCCGCGTCCACCTGGTACGAGGACTGCCGGACCTGCTCCGAGTAGTACGCCCAGTCGTGCGCGGCGATCTCCTCGACACCGTCGGCGGCGGCGAGCCCGGCCAGCTCGGCGGCCTCCCGGCGGGCGTTGGCCACGGCCGGCGGCACCAGCCGGGCGAGCAGCGCGTCCACCGCCTCCACGGTGCCGGCCGTCTCGTCGGCCACCACGTAGGCGGCGTGGGTGTCGTACCCGAGCAGGCGGGCCCGCTCGGCGCGCAGCGCCGACATCCGGATCGCCAGCGGCCCGTTGGTGGCGGCGGCCCGGCCGAGCGAGGCGGTGAGCAGCCGCTCGCGCACCGAGCGGTCGGTGAGCGAGGCGAGCTCGGTCTGGTTGGAGAAGTTCTTCAGGCTGAGCACGTAGCTGCCGTCGTGCCCGAGCGCGCGGCCGTTCTCGGCGGCCGCCGCGATCGCGTCCGGGGAGAGGCCGGCCAGCTGCTCGGCGGAGTCCAGCACCAGCGCGCGGGCCTGCGAGTCGGCCGACACGTTCTGGCGGAACTCCGACGCCGCGGTCGCCAGTTCGGCGTTGATCGCGCGCAGCCGGGACTGCTGCTCGGCACCCAGCCTGGCCCCGGCCCGGACGAACGCGGTGTACCGGCGCTCCAGCAGTCGCAGCGACTCCGGGTCCAGGCCGAGTCCGGCGCGGCGGTCGTACAGCTCCTCGACCCGGGCGAAGAGCGCGGCGTCCAGGTGGATCGCGTCCCGGTGCGCGGCCAGCCGGGGGCTGATCTCCGCGTCGATCCGGTCGACCTCGGGGGTGGTGTCGGCGGAGGAGTGGTTGTCGAAGACCCCGCGGACCCGGCGCAGCAGTGCCCCCGAGCGCTCCAGCGCGACCAGGGTGTTCTCGACGGTCGCCGGCGCCGGATCGGCGGTGATCGCGGCGATCTCGGCCAGCTGCTCGGCCATCCCGCGCTCGAAGGCGGGCAGGTAGTGCCCCGGCCGGATCTCGGCGAACGGCGGCAGTTCGTAGGCCAGGGTGCTGGCCGTGAAGAACGGGTTCTCGGTCATTCCGCCGACCTTACGCGGTGTCATCGGCGCTGCCTACGCCTCCACCCGGCCACCGGCGCGCACGGGACGCACGCGCCCCGGCCCGGCCGCCGAACGGCGCGGCTCCGGTTGTCGTACCCTCCCGCTACCGTCGGCACCGACCGGCCGTACGCCCCCGGACGGTCACCGTCCGCACGAGAGGAGGAGCCCCGTGGCACCCAGGATCGCCCTCGCCCCCGACCCGCACGGCCGCGGCGGGCGGCTCCAGCCGCTCGACGACGCGGGCACCCCGCTCGGTCCGCCCGTCCCGGTGCCCGACCTCGCCGCCGCCGTCGCCGGGCGGGAGGCCGCCGAGCACCCGCGCTGGGTGTGGGCCGCCGCCGACTCCGGCTACGACCCGCTGCTCCCCCGGCTGCCCGGCCGGCTCGCCCGCTGCCACGACCTGAGGCTGGTCGAGGCGCTGCTGCTCGCCCACGAGGGCCGGTTCGGCGCCCCGCGGTCGCTGGGCGCCGCCTGGGCCCGGCTGCGCGGCCTGCCGGTCCCCGACGACCTGCCCGAGCCGGGCTCCGCGGAGGCCGACGACGGCCAGGACACGCTGTTCGCCCCCGACCGGCTCCAGCTGCCGCCCGGTACCGACCCGCTGGCCGCCGTGGTCGCCGTCCACGCCGAGCAGCAGCGCCGGCTGGCGGCGATCGAGCCGCCGGAGGCCAGGGGCCGGTACCGGCTGCTGCTGGCCGCCGAGTCCGCGGGCGCGCTGGCCGCCGCCGAGATGGGCCACGACGGCCTGCCCTGGCGGACGGAGGTGCACGACCGGCTGCTGACCGAACTGCTCGGCCCCCGCCCGACCGTCCCCGGCGCGCAGCCGCGCCTGCTCGCCGAGCTCGCGGCCGAGCTCCGGGAGGCGCTCGGCGGCCGGGTGTTCAACCCCGACTCGCACGCCCAGGTGCTGCGCGCCTTCGCCGAGGCCGGGATCCAGCTCGGCTCCACCCGCTCGTGGGAGCTGAAGCGGATCGACCACCCGGCGGCCCGGCTGCTGATCCGCTACAAGGAGCTGTCCCGGCTCCACGTCGCGCACGGCTGGGCCTGGCAGGACGCCTGGGTGCGCGACGGCCGGTTCCGCCCCGAGTACGTGGTCGGCGGCGTGGTCTCCGGCCGCTGGGCCAGCCGCGGCGGCGGGGCGCTCCAGATCCCGCGCATCCTGCGCCGGGCCGTGGTCGCCGACCCGGGCCGGCTGCTGGTCGTCGCCGACGCCGCCCAGCTGGAGCCCCGGGTCCTCGCCGCGCTCTCCCAGGACACCGGACTGGCCCGCACCGCGGCCGGCGGCGACCTGTACGAGGCGCTCGCCGCCTCCGCCTTCCAGGGCGACCGCGACAAGGCCAAGCTCGGCCTGCTCGGCGCCATGTACGGGCAGACCAGTGGCGACATCGGCCCGCTGCTGGCGACCTTGCGCAGCCGCTACCCGGCCGCGATGGGCTACGTCGAGGCGGCCGCCCGCACCGGCGAGGACGGCGGCGTGGTGGCCTCCCGGCTGGGCCGTCCGTGCCCGCCCGCCTCGGCCGACTTCCTCGACCTGACCGAGGCGGGCGAGGCCGGCGGCGAGGAGGGCGGGCGCCGGGCCCGCTCCCGGGGCCGGTTCACCCGCAACTTCGTCATCCAGGCCAGTGCCGCCGACTGGGCGCTGGCACTGCTGGCCGCGCTGCGCCGCCGGCTGGCCGAGTTCCCGGTGGCCTCGGCGGAGGACCGTCCGCACCTGGTGTTCTTCCAGCACGACGAGGTGATGGTGCACACCCCGGCCAATCTGGCGGACGAGGTGGCGGCGGCGGTCGACGCGGCGGCGGACGAGGCCCGCCGGCTGGTCTTCGGCGAGACCCCGGTGCGCTTCCCGCTGAGCACGGCCGTGGTGGAGTGCTACGCCGACGCCAAGTAGCCGCGTCTCCCGCCGCGGTTGCCGCGGCCGCTGCCACCGCTGTTGCCACCACCGCTGCCACCGCTGTTGCCGGTTCCGGTGCTCACAGCTTGCGGTAGCCGCGCGCCTCCTCGGCGGCGGCGACCACCTCGGCCAGCGCGGCCCCGGTCGACGCGGTCACCGCGGCGGCGACCGCGCCCTCCACGAACGGCGCGTCGACCAGTACGACCCCGGGGCGGGGCTGGTCCTCCAGCACGGTCACCGCGGTCAGCACCGAGCTCCCGAGGTCCGGCAGCACCACGGCCCCCGCCCCGGAGTCGGCCGCCGCCACGGCCCGGGCGATCAGCTCGTAGCTGCTGCCGAGCCCGCCGTCCTCGGTACCGCCGGCCACCACCACCCGGACCTCCGGTGCGGCGAGCTCCCCCAGCAGTTCCCTCAACCCCCCGGCCAGCGCGGCGCTGTGCGAGACCAGGACGATGCCCACGTGTCCACTCATGCCCCGACCCTAGGCCGTGCCGGCGAAGCCGCGCCGGACCGTTCGCGTGTTGCTCCGGACGAGTGAGGGTGCGGGCGGCGGGCCGGATCCGGGACACCGGCCGCCGCTCCGGCGTAGCGTCGGGTCAGCACCGTCGGCCGAGGGGAGCGCGTACACCGTGAAGAAGCTCATCAACAGCGCGGACACCGTGCTGGAGGACGCGCTGGCCGGAGTGGCCGCCGCCCATCCGGAGCTGGCGGTGGACCTCGCCGCCCGGGTGATCACCCGGGCGGTGCGGCCGCCGGCCCCCAAGGTGGCCCTGGTGTCCGGCGGCGGGTCCGGGCACGAGCCCCTGCACGGCGGCTTCGTCGGCCCCGGCATGCTGGACGCGGCCTGCCCCGGCGAGGTCTTCACCTCGCCGGTCCCGGACCAGGTGCTGGCCGCCGCCGAGGCCGTGGACTCCGGCGCCGGCGTGGTGTTCGTGGTCAAGAACTACACCGGCGACGTGATGAACTTCGAGCTCGCCGCGGAGCTGGCCGCCGAGCGGGGCATCGAGGTCCGCACCGTGCTGGTCGACGACGACGTGGCGGTGGAGGACTCCACCTGGACCGCCGGCCGGCGCGGCACCGGGGCGACGGTGGCGGTGGAGAAGATCGCGGGCGCGCTGGCCGAACGCGGCGCGGCGCTGGACGCGGTGGCCGCCCTCGGCGAGCGGGTGAACGCGGCCTCCCGCTCGTTCGCGATCGCGCTGACCGGGGCGACCGTCCCGGCGGCGGGCCGGCCCGGCTTCGAGCTGGCCGAGGACGAGATCGAGGTCGGCGTCGGCATCCACGGCGAGCCGGGCCGCCGTCGGGAGAAGCTCCGCCCGGCCCGCGAACTGGTCGCCGAGGTGGTGTCGACGATCCTCACCGATCACCACCTGACCGCCGGGGACGAGGTGATCGCCCTGGTCAACGGGCTGGGCGGGACACCGCTGCTGGAGCTGTACATCGTGTTCGGCGAGGTCGCCGCGAGGCTCGCCGAGCACGGCATCACGGTGGCCCGCAGCCTGGTCGGCAACTATGTGACCAGCCTCGACATGGCGGGCTTCTCGCTCACCCTCACCAAGGCCGACGCGCAGTTGCTGGAGCTGTGGGACGCCCCGGTGGACACCCCGGCCCTCAAGCGCGCCTGAGTCTCCGCCACGGGCCCGACCGCGGGACCCGCCCCAAAACCCGCAGGACCCGCAGGACCCGTCCCCAACGACCCGAAGGAGCCGTCCGCATGGACGTCGACACCCGTCTCGCCGAGGACTGGGTCCGCGCGATCGCCGCGGCGGTCGAGCGCGATCACCAGCGGCTCACCGAGCTGGACACCGCGATCGGCGACGGCGACCACGGCAGCAATCTGCGCCGCGGCTTCGCCGCCGTGCTGGCCGTCCTGGACAACCCGGACAACTCGGGCAGCCCGGACGGCCCGGACGCGCCCGCACCGGACGCCGGCCCCGGCGCGGTGCTGACCAGGACGGGCAGCACCCTGATCTCCAAGGTCGGCGGCGCCTCCGGCCCGCTCTACGGCAAGGCCTTCCGCGCGATCGGCGCCGCCCTGCCGCCGCCCGGACAGCCGCCCGCCGACGCGGCCGGGCTGGGCGAGGCACTGGCCGCCGGGCTGCGGGCGGTCCGGGACCTCGGCCGGGCCGCGCCGGGGGACAAGACCGTCGTGGACGCCTGGACGCCCGCCCTGGACGCCTACCGGGAGGCGGTGGCCGCCGGGGCCGGACTGCCGGAGGCCGCCGCGGCGGCGGCCGCGGGCGCCGAGCGGGGCGCCCGGGACACCGAACCGCTCCAGGCCCGCAAGGGCCGCGCCTCCTACCTCGGCCCCCGCAGCATCGGCCACCGCGACCCCGGTGCCGCCTCCACCGCCCTGATCTTCCGGGCCCTCGCCGACATCACCGCGGGCTGAGGCCGCCGTCGGGGGGCGGGGCGCCACCGGCTCCGCCCCGCCCGCACGCGGCCGTACGGACGGGACGGCCGCCGGTCAGACCGACCATTCCTGCTCGGGGATCCTGCTGTTGGAGCAGGTCCACAGGGCCAGGTAGGCACCGTCACCCATCGAGCCGCCCTTGTTGGTGATGCACTTGCCGCCCCAGGACGGGCGCCGGAACCCCGCACGGACTCCGGCGGCATCGAACCCAGGCCCGATCTGCGCGGTCGGGTGTGCGCGGCGTGCACGCTTCCTCGACAATCCCTGCGGTCCGGCTCAGGGACCCGCGGTCCAGACCGGGTCGGTGCGGGTGACGAGCAGCAGCAGCGCGTCGTCCCGCAGCTCGCCCCCGGTGTGCGCGAGCAGGTCGGCGTAGACCCGGCCGACGGCCGCCTCGAGTTCGGCGGCGGAGCGGGCCGCGCCGCGCACCAGCGGCCCGACCCGCTCCTCCAGCGGGTAGAATCCGCCGTTCTTCCGGTGCCTGGCCTCGATCACCCCGTCGGTGCACAGCACCAGCACGTCCTCGATCCCGAACGACTGCTCCCAGGTGCTCGGCCCGCCGAACGCCAGCCGGCCGAGGCCGAGCGGCACCCAGGGGTCGGGGGCGTCCAGCACGTGTGCCCGGCCGTCCCGGTCCACCCGGATCGGCGGGACGTGCCCGCACTGGAGCAGCTCGACCACGCCGGGACGGCGGAACTCGGCGAACAGCGCGGTGGTGAACTCGCCGTCCGGTACGTGCCGCTCCACGCTGGCCTCGATCCTGGCGGCCACCCCGGGCAGCCCGGACTCGTCGTAGGCGGCCTCGCGGAAGGCGCCGAGCACCACGGCGGCGGTCTGCACCGCCCCGAGTCCCTTGCCCCGCACGTCACCGACCGCGACCCGGGTGCCGTGCGGGGTCTCCAGGACGGAGTAGAGGTCCCCGCCGATCTTGGAGGCGTCGGCGGCGGAGACGTACCGGACGGCGAGGCGCAGCGGCCCGACGACCGGGCCGGGCAGCCGCAGCAGGGCCCGCTGCGCGGCCTCCGCGACGGAACTGACCGCGGCGAAGGCGGCGGCCCGGCGCATCCTGATCTTGGCGACCCAGGCGGAGAAGATCGTGAGCAGCAGGTAGCTGATCATCGCGCCCCAGAGGAAGCGGGCGTCGTTGATGGTGTCGACCTGGTCGTAGTGGCTGAGGCCGAAGACGGCGAGCAGGCCGAGCGAGCAGACACCGAGCAGTTCGAGCGGCCGCAGGGTGAGCGCGGCGATGCTCGGGACGACGGTCATCAGGGGCGCGAGGTAGCGGTCCCGGCCGGAGTAGAGGTCGGCGATCCCGACCAGCACGATCGCGAGCAGCGCGGGTGAGGCCCGGCGCCAGAACGGGATGTCGAGCAGGTCGACGGCGAGCAGCGCGCCGCGCCGCCGGGCCGGCGGCTGCCCGGCGCCGGTCGGATCGGACGGCGACTGGGCTCGACGGATCGGGAACACATATCGAACATAACGGACGATCACCCCGCCCACCCCCGCACCCCCGATCACCGGCCCACCCCGCACCGCCGACCGCGGAGCACCCCCGGACGCAGGCACCCGTCACTCCACGGACTGTGCCAGAAGGTACCAAAGCACCCAATTCGTCATACAGTGCGACGAAAGCGGATCACACAAGGGAGCCCTCACCGGTGTCCGGATACCGCAACACCCCCCACCTCTCCGCCCCGTCCGTCCGCCCCTCGGCCCGCCCCGCCCAGTGGCCCCGGATCCTTCTCGGCGGACTGCTGCTGTGGATCGCGACCGTCGCCGTCACCTTCCTCACCGGCAACAGCAATCTGGTCCCGACGATCGTCCTGCTCGGCAGCTTCCTCGTCCCGGTCACCGTGGCGACCCGGGCGTACGAACGCCACGCCGCCGGCCTCGGCGCCGACCGGATCCTCGGCTGCTTCGGCATCGGCGGCCTCGTCGGCGTCCTCGGCGCCTCCGTCCTGGAGACCTGCCTGCCCTCCCCCTCGGCCTGGACCCACCTCGGCGTCGGCCTGATCGAGGAGGCGGCCAAGCTGGCCGCCCTGGTCCTGGTCAGCCGGCGACTTCGGGTGAGCGGCCTGCGGTACGGGCTGGTCCTGGGCGCCACCGTGGGCGCCGGCTTCGCGGCCTTCGAGAGCGCCGGATACGCCTTCAACGCCGTGCTCACCACCGACGGGCTCTCGCTGCGCAACCTGGTGGAGACCGAGATCCTGCGCGGCGTCCTGGCGCCCGTCGGCCACATCCTGTGGACGGCACTGCTCGGCGGCGTGCTGTTCCGCGAGCGGCGCGGCGGCCGGTTCCGCCTCGGTCCGCCGGTCCTGCTGACCTACCTGGGCGTCTCGCTGCTGCACGCGCTCTGGGACTCGACGAGCGGGATCGCGGTCTGGCTGGTGGCCCGGAGCACCTCCGCCGACTGGCAGCGCGCCCTGTTCGACCTCGGCCGCCTGCCGAGCCCGACCACCGAACAGGTCCACCTCTACACCCTGTACGACACCGCCGGACTGGTCCTGGTCGCGCTCGGCGGACTGTACTGGCTGCGACTGCTGGTCCGCGGCGACCGGCGCTCGCCGATCCCGACCCAGCTCCCGTCCGCCCCGCTCTGACCGCCCGCCCCCTCCTGCTCCGATCCGCCCCGTTCCGGATCGAACCAGAACGGCCCGCCGTCCGACTACTGGGAGGGGACCCGTCCGGAACGGGGCTCCACGGGCGCACACGGCCGGACCGGTCGCACTCGAATCCACCCGAGCCACGGCGCGGATTCGAGCGCAGCGTGTCCGGACGCCTACGCTCTGCTCTCGGAATGCGTTCCGGTCGCGCTCGGCGCGACAAGCGGAATGCGATCCACACCACACGATCCGCACTCGTACGGAATACCCCCCAAGGGTATGGTGTTCCCAAGAGCAGGGCCCGGGCGTACGCTCGCGGCCGTACCGACCTTCCGGAGGCCCCGATGTCCAGCACCATCACCTACACCGTGACCGGCATGAGCTGCGGACACTGCGAGAACTCGGTGAGCAAGGAGCTCTCCGGCCTCGCCGGGGTGACGGAGGTCTCCGCCGACGCCAAGGCCGGCACCGTCACCGTCTCCACCAGCGACCAGCTGGACGACGAGCTGGTCCGTGCCGCCGTCGACGAGGCCGGCTACGAGCTGGTCGGCCGCTCGGCCTGAGAGCCCCCGCCGTGCGGCGGGGGCCGTCGACCACGCCCCCGCCGCGCCCTCACTAGGAGCTGATCAGCACATGAGCACCTCCACCCCGGGCTCCGCATCCCCGGACGCGACGGGCGCCATAGCCGACCCGGCGGGACCGACCGCCGTCCGCGAACGCGTCGAACTGTCGATCGGCGGCATGACCTGTGCCGCCTGCGCCGCCCGGATCGAGAAGAAGCTCAACCGGATGGACGGCGTCGAGGCCACCGTCAACTACGCCACCGAGAAGGCCAGAGTCGACTTCGGGCCGGACGTCAGCGTGGCCGACCTCATCGCCACCGTCGAGAACACCGGCTACACCGCCGAACTCCCGCCGCCGCCCGTGCCCGCCGACCCGGCCGAGGCACCCGCCGGAGCCGCCGCCGGCACCGGACCGACCGCCGACCCCCTGCTCGACCGGCTGCTCGTCAGCGCCCTGCTCAGCCTGCCGGTGGTCCTCTGGTCGATGATCCCGGCCCTCCAGTTCACCAACTGGCAGTGGCTGGCCTTCGCCCTCACCGGGCCGGTCGTGGTGTACGGCGGCCTGCCGTTCCACCGGGCCGCCTGGACCAACCTCAAGCACGGCGCCGCGACCATGGACACCCTGGTCTCGCTCGGCACCCTGGCCGCCTTCGGCTGGTCCTTCTGGGCGCTGTTCTGGGGCGACGCCGGCATGCCCGGGATGCGGCACGAGTTCTCGCTCTCGGTCGGCGACACCGACGCCTCTTCCATGCTCTACCTGGAGACCGCCTCCGCCGTCACCGTGCTGATCCTGCTCGGCCGCTACCTGGAGGCCCGCTCCAAGCGGCGTGCCGGGGCCGCGCTGCACGCCCTGCTCGACCTCGGCGCCAAGGACGTCGCCGTCCTCCGGGGCGGCCGCGAGGTCCGGGTGCCGGTCGACCTGCTGGCCGTCGGCGACCGGTTCGTGGTCCGCCCGGGGGAGAAGATCGCCACCGACGGGGTGGTGGTCGAGGGCGCCTCCGCCGTCGACGCCTCGATGCTGACCGGCGAGTCCGTACCCGTCGAGGTCGCCGTCGGCGACACCGTCACCGGCGCCACCGTGAACGCCGGCGGCCGGCTCGTGGTGGAGGCCACCCGGGTCGGCGCGGACACCCGGCTCGCCCGGATGGCCCGGCTGGTCGAGGACGCCCAGAACGGCAAGGCCGCCGCCCAGCGGCTCGCCGACCGGATCTCCGCCGTCTTCGTCCCCGTGGTCATCCTGATCGCACTCGGCACCCTGATCGGCTGGCTGCTGGCGACCGACAGCGCGACCGAGGCGTTCACCGCCGCGGTGGCGGTGCTGATCATCGCCTGCCCGTGCGCCCTGGGCCTGGCCACCCCGACCGCCCTGATGGTCGGCACCGGCCGCGGCGCCCAGCTCGGCATCCTCATCAAGGGCCCCGAGGTCCTGGAGAACACCCGCCGGGTCGACACCGTCGTCCTCGACAAGACCGGCACCGTCACCACCGGCCGGATGACCCTGCTCGCCGTCCGCACCACCGGGGACACCACCGAGGACGAGGTCCTGCGCCTGGCCGGCGCCCTGGAACACGCCTCCGAACACCCCGTCGCCACCGCGATCGCCGGCGCCGCCGCCGAACGCCTCACCACCCTGCCCCCCGTCCAGGACTTCGAGAACGTCCCCGGCCTCGGCGTCCAGGGGGTCGTGGACGGCCACACGGTCGTCGCCGGACGCGAGGCCCTGCTCGCCGGGCACGACCAGCCGCTGCCCGCCCCGCTCGCCGAGGCCAAGCGGGCCGCCGAGGCCGCCGGACGGACCGCCGTCGCGGTCGGCTGGGACGGCGCCGCCCGCGCCGTGCTGGAGGTCGCCGACGCCGTGAAGCCCACCAGCGCCGAGGCCGTCGCCGCACTGCGCGCCCTCGGCCTGCGCCCGGTCCTGCTCACCGGCGACAACCGCGCCGTCGCCCGGGCCGTCGCCGCCGAGGTCGGCATCCCCGCCGAGGACGTCCACGCCGAGGTACTGCCCGAGGACAAGGTCGCCACGGTGGAGATCCTCCAGGCCGAGGGCCGGATCGTCGCCATGGTCGGGGACGGCGTCAACGACGCCGCCGCCCTCGCCCAGGCCGACCTCGGCCTCGCCATGGGCACCGGCACCGACGCCGCCATCGAGGCGAGCGACCTCACCCTGGTCCGCGGCGACCTGCGCTCCGCCGCCGACGCCATCCGCCTCTCCCGCAGGACCCTCGCCACCATCAAGGGCAACCTCTTCTGGGCCTTCGGCTACAACGTCGCCGCCATACCCCTCGCCGCCGCCGGACTCCTCAACCCGATGATCGCCGGCGCCACGATGGCCTTCTCCTCGGTGTTCGTGCTCACCAACAGCCTCCGCCTGCGCACCTTCCAGGCCGGCTAGGGCCGCGAAGACGGCCGAGGGGCCCGTACCGCGGACGCGGTACGGGCCCCTCGGCCGTTCGACAGCGCTCAGCGGCCGAGCAGCTCGCCGCCGTTGCAGTGCAGGATCTCCCCGGTGATGAACCCGGCCTCCGGCGAGGCCAGGAACTGCACCGCCGCCGCCACCTCGCCGGTCTCCCCGATCCGCCCGAGCAACGTGCGGGCCGCCCGGCGGGAGACCTCCGCCTCGTCCAGCCTCGGCCCGAAGAACTCGGTGCCCGCCACCGTGCCCGGGGCGACGATGTTGGCCGTGATGCCCGAGGTGCCGAGCTGGGCGGCCAGGAAGTTGTTCCAGGCGTGCAGCGAGGCCTTCGCCGCCCCGTACGAGCCCGCCCCGCGCAGTGCCGCGATCGAGCTGATCGTGACCACCCGGCCGGCGCCCGGGGTCAGCCGGTCCCGGATCGACTCGGTGAGCAGCACCACGGTCAGCACATTGCGCTCGAAGTCGCCCCGCCAGCGGGCCAGCAGGGCGTGCGGCCCGGCGCCGATCACGGTCTCCCGGCTGCCGGCGTTGTTCACCAGCACGTCGATCCGCTCGGGCAGGTCGGCGAGCGCGGACTCCACGGCGTCCGGATCGGCCAGGTCGCAGACCAGCGGGGTCACGTTCGGCCCGAGGGTGGCGGCGGCTTCCTCCAGCACCGCACGCCGCCGGCCGACGATCACGACCTGTTCGCCGGCCTCGGCGAACCGCCGCGCCACCTCGTACCCGATCCCCGTGCCACCGCCGGTGACAACCACGTTCCTGGTCATCTGCGCACTCCCTCCCCAGCTCCGCCGCCACGCTGCCAGCTGCGGGGCGGTCCGTACCGGAATGCCACGATTCCTATCACGCTCGGTTGCCGTGACTGCGGGGAGGGTGACGTCGCCGCCGCCGGAAGGTGTGGTATGGGGGCGGCACCGCACGCACACGGAGCGTGGCGAGAGGCAGCTCACACCCCCCGGGCGTAACTTCTCGCACGCTGATACGTCTTAGGTTGGTAGTGCGGCAGTTTTTTCCGGTGGGCGAAGACGTGGCGAACGGCATAACGTCGACGCGCGGCCACCACTGTCGCCGACGGGGCTCCGGCGGGCCCCGGGTCGGTCGCCGAGGTTGGCGGCCTTCGCGCACGACGCCGGGGTGTGGCAGGGGCCGGGGACGCTTTGAGCGGCCGTCCCGGGCCCGCAGCCGCCCCCGGAGTCGTGCGCCGGACATGGAGGAGCGAAGACCGAGGGCCCGGCCGCAGGAGTGCGGCCGGGCCCTCGTGGCACGGTGTCAGGGCGTGCGCATGGCGTCAGCGTCAGCGGGCGTCGATCGCGACGTAGTCGCGGATCTCGGTGCCGGTGTAGATCTGGCGCGGACGGCCGATCCGGCTGGTCGGGTCGTTGATCATCTCGTGCCAGTGGGCGATCCAGCCCGGCAGCCGGCCGAGGGCGAACAGCACGGTGAACATGCTGGTCGGGAAGCCCATGGCGCGGTAGATCAGACCGGTGTAGAAGTCCACGTTCGGGTAGAGCTTGCGCGAGACGAAGAAGTCGTCCTTGAGCGCGTGCTCCTCCAGCTTGAGCGCGATCTCCAGCAGCTCGTCCGACTTGCCGAGCTGGCCGAGCACCTCGTGGGCGAGCAGCTTGACCTGCGCGGCGCGCGGGTCGAAGGCCTTGTACACGCGGTGGCCGAAGCCCATCAGCTTGACGCCGGACTCGCGGTTCTTGACCTTGGTGATGAAGGCGTCGACGTCGCCGCCGTCCTTCTGGATGCTCTCCAGCATCTCCAGCACGGCCTGGTTGGCGCCACCGTGCAGCGGGCCCCACAGCGCCGAGATGCCCGCCGAGATCGAGGCGAACAGGTTCGCGTGGCTGGAGCCGACCAGGCGCACGGTGGAGGTCGAGCAGTTCTGCTCGTGGTCCGCGTGCAGGATCAGCAGCTTGTCCAGCGCGTTGACGATGACCGGGTTGAGCTCGTAGTCCTCGGCCGGGACCGCGAAGGTCATCCGCAGGAGGTTCTCGACGTAGCTCAGGTCGTTGCGCGGGTAGACGAAGGGCTGGCCCATCGCCTTCTTGTACGCGTACGCCGCGATGGTCGGGAGCTTCGCCAGCAGGCGGACCGTCGACAGGTGGCGCTGGGCCGCGTCGAACGGGTTGTGGCTCTCCGGGTAGAACGTCGACAGCGCGCCGACCACCGAGGACAGCATGGCCATCGGGTGGGCGTCCCGGGGGAAGCCCTGGAAGAAGCGCTTGACGTCCTCGTGCAGCAGGGTGTGCTGGGTGATCTCGCGGTTGAAGTCCGCCAGCTGCTCCGCGTTCGGCAGCTCGCCGTTGATCAGCAGGTAGGCGGTCTCGATGAAGTCACCCTTGGCGGCGAGCTGCTCGATCGGGTAACCGCGGTACCGCAGGATGCCGTTGTCACCGTCCACGAAAGTGATCGCGGACTTGTAGGCGGCGGTGTTGCCGAAGCCGTTGTCCAGGGTGACCAGGCCGGTCTGCGGGAGCAGCTTCGAGATGTCGAAGCCGGCGTTGCCCGCAGTGCTCTCGACGACGGGGTACTCGTACTCGCCGTCCTGGTACCGCAGTACTACCGAGTTGTCGCTCACGTCTTCCTCACCGACGAAATGAATCCTCTTCCAAGGTGCCCTGACTGTCTCTACCATCCCCCATCCGGCGGACAGCCGCGCACCCGGGGTGACCCGAAAGGGCCCGCCCCTACAAAACCTGCCGCCGCAGCCGGTACGAACCGGACAAGATCGGCACCCCACCAGGCTCTGCCGTAAATCTCTTCACGTCAAGAGAACAATAGAGGCAAGCATCCTTTGGAGAATCATCCAGACGCCAACCGGTGGTCGAGCGCGGCATGCCTCCGACCTGCACTGACACTGCGAACCGCCTGTGCGATCGCTTTCCGTGACCCCACCAGCACAACCAGTTTTCGGGCCCTGGTCACCGCGGTGTAGAGCAGATTTCGCTGCAGCATCGTCCACGCGGACATGGTGACCGGAATCACCACCACCGGATACTCGCTCCCCTGCGACCGGTGGATGGTCACCGCGTAGGCGTGCGCGAGCTCGTCCAACTCGTCGAAGTCGTACGGCACCTCCTCGTCCTCGTCCGTCAGCACCGTCAGCCGCTGGTCGTCCACGCTGAGGGCCGTCACCACTCCCACTGTGCCGTTGAAGACGCCGTTCCGCCCCTTGTCGTAGTTGTTGCGGATCTGCGTGACCTTGTCGCCCACCCGGAACGTCCGACCGCCGAACCGCCGCTCCGCCAGCCCCTCCCGGGCCGGCGTGACCGCCGCCTGGAGCAGCGTGTTGAGGTTCCCCGCACCCGCCGGGCCCCGGTGCATCGGCGCCAGCACCTGGACGTCCCGCCGGGCGTCGTAGCCGAACTTCTGCGGGATCCGCCGGGCCACCACGTCCACCGTCAGACCCGCCGCCAGCTCGGTGTCGTCCTCCGCGAACAGGAAGAAGTCCGGCAGCCCCTCGGTCCGCGGCGGCAGCCCCTCGTTGATCCGGTGCGCGTTGGTCACCACACCCGACTGCTGCGCCTGCCGGAAGATCCTGGTCAGCCGCACCGAGGGAATCGGCCCGCCCTCCGCGAGCAGGTCCCGCAGCACCTCTCCCGCACCCACCGAGGGCAACTGGTCCACATCCCCCACGAACAGCAGGTGCGCGCCCGGCGCCACCGCCTTGACCAGCTTGTTCGCCAGGATCAGGTCCAGCATCGACGCCTCGTCGACCACCACCAGGTCCGCGTCCAGCGGCCGGTCCCGGTCGTACGCGGCGTCGCCGCCCGGCCGCAGCTCCAGCAGCCGGTGCACCGTCGAGGCCTCCACCCCGGTCAGCTCCGCCAGCCGCTTCGCCGCCCGCCCGGTCGGCGCCGCCAGCACCACCTTGGCCCGCTTCGCCAGTGCCAGGGTCACGATCGACTTCACCGTGAACGACTTGCCGCAACCGGGACCGCCGGTCAGCACCGCGACCCGCTCCGTCAGCGCCAGCCGCACCGACTGCTCCTGCTCCGGCGCCAGTTCCGCACCGGTCTGCCGCGCCAGCCAGCCCAGCGCCGCCGGCCAGTCCACGTCCCCGAACCACGGCATCCGGTCGTTGTCCGCCCGCAGCAGCCGCAGCAGCTGATTGGCCAGGGAGATCTCCGCCCGGTGGAACGGCACCAGGTACACCGCCGTGATGGGCTCCCCCGCCGCCCCCGGCACCTGCTCGCGCACCACCCCCTCCGCGGCCACCAGCTCCGCCAGGCAGTCGATCACCAGCCCCACGTCCACCTGGAGCAGCTTCACCCCGTCGGCGATCAGCCGCTCCTCCGGCAGGTAGCAGTGCCCCTGGTCGCTGCTCTGCGACAGCGCGTACTGCAGACCCGCCTTCACCCGCTCCGGACTGTCGTGCGGGATGCCCACGGCCTGCGCGATCCGGTCCGCGGTGAGGAAGCCGATGCCCCACACGTCCGAGGCCAGCCGGTACGGCTCGTTCTTCACCACCCCGATCGAGGCGTCCTCGTACTGCTTGTAGATCCGTACAGCCAACGAGGTCGAGACCCCCACCCCCTGCAGAAAGACCATCACCTCCTTGATGGCCTTCTGCTCCTCCCAGGCGGCAGCGATCTTCTTCGTCCGCTTCGGCCCCAGCCCCGGCACCTCGATCAGCCGGCCCGGCTCCTTCTCGATCACCTCCAGGGTGTCCGCCCCGAACCGCTCCACGATCCGCTCGGCGAAGCGGGGCCCGATCCCCTTGATCAGCCCCGACCCCAGATAGCGCTGGATGCCCTGCACCGTGGCCGGCAGCACCGTCGTGTAGTTCTCCACCACGAACTGCCGCCCGTACTGCGGGTGCGACCCCCACCGCCCGTGCAGCCGCAGCGACTCCCCCGGCTGGGCCCCGAGCAGCGCGCCGACCACCGTCAGCAGGTCGTTGCCGCCCCGCCCGGTGTCGACCCGCGCCACGGTGTAGCCGGTCTCCTCGTTCGCGTAGGTGATCCGCTCCAGCACACCCTCGACCTGGGCGAGCTGGCGCGGCACCGCCTGGTCGCCGCCGGTACCGGTACCGGTGCGCGCCGCCGTCTGCCTGGCCACCGGGCCTCCTGTCACCGTGCGGAAGGACTTCCGCTACGCACCGTACCGCCCGGGTGCGACATCCCGGACTGCGGTGCCAGGCTGGGGGCAAGCGGGGAGGGGCCAGGTCCGACGTCGAAGGAGCGGAACACCGTGCTCACCACCGCCTTCCGGCCGGGTGCCCCCAACTGGCTCGACCTCGCCAGCCCGGACGTCCCGGCCTCGGCCGCCTTCTACACCACGCTGTTCGGCTGGACCTCCGCCTCCGGCCCAGGCGCCGCCCGGCACAGCCTCTTCCGCCAGGACGGCCGGACCGTCGCCGCGCTCGGCCCGGTCGGCTCCACCGGCGACCGCGCCGCCTGGACCGTGCACTTCCGCACCCTCGACTCCGACCGCACCGCGGGCCTGGTCCGGGAGGCCGGCGGCCGGATCCGTTTCGGCCCCTTCGACGTCCTCACCAGCGGCCGCACCACCGGCTGCACCGACCCGACCGGCGCCGACTTCGCGCTCTGGCAACCGCACCACGTCCGCGGCCTGGAAAGCGTCACCGAACCCGGCAGCCTCTGCTGGACGGAGTGCTTCAGCATCGACGCCGAGGCCGCCAAGACGTTCTACCGCGCGGTGTTCGGCTGGCAGGAGCAGGACGTCCCGCTCGGCCTCGACCTCTGCACGGTGCTCACCCCGTCCGGCGGCGGCACGGCGGACGCGCACGGCGGGATCTGCCCCATCCCGCCCGAGGACGCCGCCGCCGGCATCTCCTCGCACTGGCTCCCCTCCTTCGAGGTGCCCGACGTGGACGCCACCCTCGCCACCGCCCGAGGGCTCGGTGCCGCCGTCCGGCTCCCCGCCGAGGACGTCCACGGCGTCGGCCGCCTGGCCCGCCTCGTCGACCCGCACGGCGCGGCCTTCGCCGTCGTCACCAGCGCCCCGCCCGGCTGACGGCGGAACCCACCCTCCTAGGGTGTGGGCATGAACGATCTGACGATCCGCCGGGCGACCGGCGACGACCTGCCGGCCATTGTCGCGATGCTCGCCGACGACCCCCTGGGCGCGACCCGTGAAAGCCCCGACGATCTCACCCCCTACCTGGCCGCGTTCGAGCGCATCGACGCCGACCCGCACCAGCACCTCGTCGTCGCCGAACGCGCCGGCCGGACCGTCGGCACCCTGCAGCTGACCGTCGTCCCCGGCCTCTCCCGGAAGGGCGCCACCCGGACCGTCATCGAGGGTGTGCGGGTGCACGGCGACGAACGCGGCAGCGGCCTGGGCACCGAACTGATCGAGTGGGCGATCGAGCGCTCCCGCGAACTCGACGCCCAGCTCGTGCAGCTGACCTCCGACATCACCCGCACCGACGCGCACCGCTTCTACGAACGCCTCGGCTTCGTCCCCTCCCACCTGGGCTTCAAGCTCGCGCTCTGACGGAATTCGGGCACAACGCAAAGAACCCCCGCCGGTTTCCCGACGGGGGTTCTTCACAATGATTGTTCGGCGGCGTCCTACTCTCCCACAGGGTCCCCCCTGCAGTACC